>CAZULD010000041.1:3579-16077 GCA_964621135.1 uncultured Bacteroides sp.
GGTCTTGCTCGTTCAACTTTTGCCGACGGCGAGGCACAGGCTCCGACTATCGACTCTGAAGGCCCCTCCGGACAGATCACTGCAAAGAATATGTTGTTCCGCTATACAACAAAATCATTCAAAGGATTTTCGGGGGCGATTTCAATTGAAAATCCCTCTGCAAGTTACTCCACTACTGACGAGGCAGAAGCAATTTCTCAACGCGTGCCCGACATACCCGTTTATCTCCAGTATGCATGGAACTCCGAGAGTCATGTACGAGTTTCTGCCATATACCGAAATCTCAGCTATCGGGATCTCCGCACTGAAAAGAATCATCTTAAAACCGGCTGGGGTATCCATCTCAGTAGCGTAGGTGATATCGTCGGCGGACTTAGCTATTTCGGTCATGTCGCTTATGGTAAAGGCATCGCTCAATACATCAACGACCTCAGCGGCAATGGTTATGACCTCGTTCCGACCTCGACACCCGGCGAACTCCACGCTCCTGATGCTTTAGCGTGGACAGGTGGTCTCGCATACCATTTCACGCCTAAATTCTTCATGACCGTTAACTACAGTATGGCTCGTGTTTATGACTGCGCTGATCTTGGTGGCGACAGCTACCATTACGGACAGTACGGCACGATAAACGGTTTCTACAATCTCACCAATGACTTCAGTGTCGGCGCCGAATGTCTTATCGGTCACCGCACTAATTACGACGGCACTCGCGGCCATGCTAACCGTTTCGAAGTCATGATGCAGTACAATTTCTGATAACAAATAACTATTTTTACATCGCGTCGTCCCGACCGGGGCGGCGCGATTATATTTATATATGGCTTTTTATATTCTCATTTGTAGCATAAACGGATGTTTTTCGCTAACTTTGTGACTATAAAATAGACCCTAAATTGTGAAGAAACTTAAAAATATAGCAGTCATTGGTGCCACCGGTTCGATTGGCACCCAGACACTCGAAATTATTTCATCACATCCTGAGCTTTACAAAGCAACTGTCATTGCGGCCGGAAGCAGAGTAGATGACCTTATCGCTCTCGCACGACAACATCGTCCGGCTTTAGCAGTCATTGCTGATGAATCAAAATATTCTACCCTTTGCGAAGCACTTCATCCGCTTGGCATCGCTACAGCTTGCGGAGCGGAGGCTCTGTGCGAAGCCGTTGTCCGCGACGACGTCGACATGGTCGTTACCGCTACCGTCGGTTACAGCGGACTCGCCCCTACTATCGCGGCGATAAAAGCGGGCAAAGATATAGCTCTGGCTAACAAAGAAACCCTCGTGGTTGCAGGCGACTACATCACCCACCTTTTGAAAGACTCTCAGACTAAAGTTTATCCCGTTGACTCTGAGCATTCAGCGATTTATCAATGTCTCGAAGGTGAAGATCGTGCAAAGATTAAAAAACTCATAATCACCGCGTCCGGAGGCCCATTCCGCACATGGGATTCTCAACGCATAGCCAACGCTAAGGCAGCCGACGCCCTGCGCCATCCGAATTGGTCTATGGGAGCTAAGATTACTATCGATTCGGCTTCGATGATGAACAAGGCCTTTGAAATCATTGAAGCCAAGTGGCTTTTCGGCATTGAGGCTGACCGCATTGAGGCTGTAGTTCATCCTCAGTCCATTATACATTCGATGGTTGAGTTCACCGACGGTGCTATCAAGGCTCAGCTCGGAGTCCCCGACATGAAACTACCGATAGCTTATGCTCTTGGCGAAAGTTCACGTCTTCCTGGTGCCGAAAGACCGCTATCAATCGTCGATTACGCCACTCTGACATTTGAAAAGCCTGACGAAACCCGCTTCCCGTGTCTGACACTTGCCCGCGAGGCCCTGAATCGCGGAGGCAACACCGCCTGCGTCATCAACGCTGCCAATGAAATAGCCGTTGCAGCCTTCCTTCATGACAAGATAGGTTTCACCGATATCTATCGCATAATAGAGCGGACGTTATCGTCAGTTCCCTTCATTGCCTCCCCTGACTATGACGATTATGTAGCCTCAAACTCAGAGGCTCGCAAAATCGCCGAATCATTTTGTTAAACATCTGTCTACAATCAAATAATCATTTATTCAATGGAAAGTACAATGATGAAAGCCCTGCAACTCGTAGTTGCGCTTGTCATTCTGGTGACCGTCCACGAGTTTGGTCACTATATCTTCGCCCGAATTTTCGGCGTTAAGGTAAATAGATTTTATATTTTCTTCAATCCATGGTTCTCACTATTGAAATACCGTCCTGACGAAGGTACACTTGAAGTCATCGGTTGGACCGATAAGGATGGTAAGGATCGTGCTTGGAAGACTTTCAATGTAGGTAAAAAATATCCGCCCCGCGCAGACGGCAAACAGACCTGGCGCAATACACTCTACGGTCTTGGATGGGTACCGCTAGGAGGCTATTGCGATATCGCAGGTATGATTGACGAGACAAAAAACTCAAAAGATCTTGCCGCAGAGCCTCAACCGTGGGAATTCCGTTCTAAGCCTGTGCATAAACGTTTTATGGTTATGGTGGCTGGTGTGTTGTTCAATTTCCTTCTTGCCATAGCCATCTATATCGGCATTGCAATCCACTGGGGCGACCGCGTCGTACCGTTTTCTGCAATGACTGAAGGCATGGACTTTATCCCTGAAATGCAGGAAGCAGGCTTCCGCAATGGCGACCGCCTGTTGGCTCTCAATGGTAAGCCTCTCGATGCTAAGGATTATTCTATTGCATGGGACATCATGCAACCCGGCGCAAAAGTGACTGTACTTCGCGACGGACGTGACACTGTCGAGATCGTTGTTCCTGACCGCCTTTTGAAATCGCTGATCGAAAAAGACAGTCGCACACCGGCCATGACACCTCGCGTTCCTGTCGTGGTTGCAAATGTATCTCCTGGCGAAGGGGCTTTGGCCGCCGGCATACAGAAAGGAGACCGCATATTGAAAGTAGGCAATGATACCACTCCTACAAGAACTGAGTTTTTGCCTGTTCTCGCAGATAATCCGTCAAAGACTCTCCCCTTCGTTATAATGCGTGACGGAAAGGAAATGACTCTTGATGTTGCTATCAACGACGGTGGTAAAATAGGTATCACGATGTTGAGTCCGTCTGAGATTTACGACATAGAGGAAGTTAAATATTCATTCTTCGAGGCAATCCCACGCGGTTGGGAAATTGGCACGACCCAGCTTGGCAGCTATGTGTCGTCGCTCAAACTCGTCTTCACCAAGGAAGGTGCAAAGAGCGTCGGAGGCTTCGGTACTCTCGGCAGTCTGTTCCCCGAAAAGTGGAATTGGTATAGTTTCTGGCAGATTACAGCCTTCCTTTCGGTGATACTCGCGTTTATGAATATTATTCCCATTCCGGGTCTTGACGGCGGACATATCCTGTTCCTTTTGATTGAATTCGTTACTCGCCGTAAGGTCAGCGACAAAGTACTCGAGTATGCCAACATAATCGGTATGTGTTTCATCCTCCTCTTGCTGATTTATGCCAATGGCAACGATATTTACAGACTTTTCTTAAAGTAGTAATTTATGGATAATCATATAAAAACGCTTCGTCTGCGCCGCGGTAAGGAAGAATCTCTTGACCGCTTCCATCCCTGGGTATTCTCGGGGGCGCTCGTTGCGATGCCCGATGATATTGATGAAGGTGATCTCGTTTTCGTAGAGACTTCCGACGGACGCCGTATCGGAACAGGTCATTTTCAGATCGGCAGCATTGCCGTGCGCATGCTGACTTTCGGCGATGAAGTTATTGATGATAATTTCTATCGACGTCGTCTAGCAGAAGCTCTCCGTCTCCGACGTGCTCTCGGATTGGTTCGACCCGATAACGACGCGTATCGTCTCGTTCATGGCGAAGGTGACTTCCTTCCCGGACTTGTTGTGGATGTCTACGGACCTACAGCCGTTCTACAAGCTCACTCGCCCGGCATGCATTTCGCCCGTGACATCATCGCTCGCGCACTCGTCGAACTGCCTGATACCGGTATCCACAATGTCTATTATAAATCAGAAACCACCCTCCCCTATAAGGCTCACCTTGACCCGCAGAACCAATATATTATCGGAGAGGCCGAAAATGACATTGCAACAGAAAATGGTCTGCGTTTCCGCATCGACTGGCTTCGCGGTCAGAAGACAGGCTTTTTCGTAGATCAACGCGATAACCGCTCACTCCTCGAGCATTATTCCCGCGGACGCAAAGTGCTTAACATGTTCTGCTATACTGGAGGATTCTCGGTCTACGCTATGCGCGGCGGAGCTAAGCAAGTGACATCAGTCGACAGTTCAGCCAAAGCAATATCACTGACTGATGCAAACATTGCGTTGAATTTTCCGGGTGACGTCCGTCACAAAGCCGTAGCTGAAGATGCTTTCAAATTCCTTGATAATATTCAACCTGACGAATATGATCTCATCATCCTCGATCCTCCGGCATTTGCCAAACACCGCAGCGCACTGCGTAACGCACTGAGAGGTTATCAGAAACTTAATGCCAAGGCCTTTGAAAAGATATCTTCGGGAGGCATCATCTTCACATTCTCGTGCTCGCAGGCTGTAAGCAAAGAGCAATTCCGACTCGCTGTGTTCTCTGCCGCCGCCCAGACAGGTCGTAAAGTCCGCATTCTCCACCAGTTGACCCAGCCTGCCGATCATCCTGTAAATATTTATCATCCCGAAGGAGAATACCTCAAGGGGTTGATACTCTATGTCGAATAAAACCAATTACAACCATATAATGAAAAAAATAATTCCCGCATTTGCAATGGCAATGACACTGATGACTACATCCTGTCACAAAGAAGCCACCAACGAAAGCACAGACTTCGACTATACCGTCGACCGCTTTGCCGACATCGAAGTGCTCCGTTATAAAGTTCCCGGCTTCGAGGATCTTTCGCTCCAACAGAAAAAACTCATTTATTATCTCACCGAAGCTGCTCTCTGGGGTCGCGACATTCTTTGGGATCAGAACAACGAGTACAATCTCCCGATTCGCCGCATGCTCGAAACGGTTTACACAAATTATGACGGTGACCGCAACAGCGAAGAATTCAAGAATTTCGAAAAATATCTGAAACAGGTATGGTTTGCCAACGGCATTCATCACCACTACTCTACCGATAAGTTTACGCCATCATTCAGCCGTGATTTCCTTGCAGCCGAACTCGACAAACTTCCTGCAGGCGAATGGACTGAAATGCGCGACACTATCTTCACCCTGATTTTTGATCCCGCTGTCGCTGCAAAACGTGTCAATCAGGCCGAAGGTCAGGATCTGATCGCGACTTCGGCCAATAACCTTTACAAAGGTGTCACTCAGGCTGAGGTCGAAGCATATTACGACGCACTCAAAGATCCCTCTGACGCAACCCCTGTCAGCTACGGTCTCAATACACGCGTAGTCAAAGAAGACGGTAAAGTTGTCGAACAGACCTACAAAGTAGGCGGTCTTTACACCGAAGCGATCGAGAAAATTGTTGAAAATCTTGAAAAAGCTCAGGAATTTGCTGAGAACGATGCCCAGCGTAAAATCATCGCAACTTTGATTGATTATTACCTCAGCGGCGATCTTAAGACCTTCGACGAGTACTCTATTCTCTGGGCCGAGGACACCGACTCCAAAGTTGACTTCATCAATGGCTTCATCGAAGACTATGGTGATCCGCTCGGTATGACCGGTGCATGGGAATCTATCGTTAACTTCAAGAACGAAGAAGCCAGTCACCGCACCGAGGTACTGAGTCGCGACGCACAGTGGTTCGAAGATAATTCGCCCGTTGATTCCCGTTTCAAGAAAGATCAGGTCAAGGGTGTATCGGCTAAGGTCATTACAGCAGCGATTCTCGCAGGCGACTCCTACCCCGCCACTCCGATCGGTATAAATCTCCCCAATGCAAACTGGATCCGCGCAGCTCACGGATCAAAATCTGTCACCCTTGAAAATATCACTCAGGCCTATGACGAAGCATCCCACGGTAACGGCTTCAACGAGGAGTTTGTCATCGATGAAGAGACCGCCGATCTTCTCGACAAATATCTCTTCATCACAGACAATCTTCACACTGACCTCCATGAATGTCTCGGCCACGGATCCGGTAAACTTCTCCAGGGTGTAAGCCGCGATGCTCTCAAAGCCCACGGCTCAACCATCGAGGAAACCCGCGCCGACCTTTTCGCTCTTTATTATCTGGCAGATCCCAAGTTGATCGAGATCGGTCTGCTTGACAATCCTGACGCATACAAGGCAGAATACTATAAATATATGCTCAACGGCCTGATGACTCAGCTCATGCGTATCGAGCCCGGTAAGGATGTCGAAGAAGCCCACATGCGTAACCGCAAACTCATCGCCGAGTGGGTGTACGAACACGGCAAGGACACTAATGTCATTGAACTTGTCAAAGAAAATGGCAAAACTTATGTCCGCATTAACGATTACGAAGCACTCCGCGGCTTGTTCGGCCAACTTCTTGCTGAAATCCAGCGCATCACAAGCGAGGGTGACTATAACGCAGCCCGCGATCTCGTCGAAACTTACGCTGTCAAAGTTGATCCCGAAATCCACCGCGAGGTTCTCGATCGCTATGCGACACTCTCGATTGCACCGTATAAAGGTTTTGTCAACCCCATTTATACCCCTGTCGTGGATGCAAACGGCGAAATCACCGATATCACTGTAACTTACGACGAAGACTACGTTCCTCAAATGCTCCGCTACGGACGTGATTACTCAGCCCTCAAACCGGCCGAATAACATCTTCTAACTTCCCCCATAAAAAAGCCTGAATGGAATCGGTTTCCATTCAGGCTTTTTAGTTATATAATTCTCGATTTATATCAAATCACACGGACTTTTTGACAGTGAGCATATAGCCGAAGCCACGTTGGTTGATTATTGAGATCGACGGATCATGTCGCAGAGCACGTCGCAGTTTATGGATGTAACCGTGGAGCGAATTGCGGTTGCTCGGATCGTCACGTTGCCATACGCCTATCATAAGCTCCGACGCATTGACAGTTCTGCCGATATTTTCAGCAAGCATTTCGAGTATTCGGGCTTCAAAATTCGATAACTCGACGGCCTTATCGCCGTAAGCAAGTGTTTGGGTAGTCACGTTGAATATATATCCGCCTATCATAAATTTTTGATCCTGACTGCGGTCTGCACCGAAACGCTTCAGCAAAGCCTTTATCCTCACAATCAGTTCACGTAGCTCAAACGGTTTCTTCAGATAGTCATTTGCTCCTATCTCAAATCCTTTTTCAACATCATCGACTGCACTTTTAGCCGTCAGAAACAGTAATGGAACTGACGGAGAAATCCGACGGATTTCTCTTGCCATCGCAAAGCCGTCCATTCTCGGCATCATCACGTCTGAGACAACGATGTCCGCACCTTCTGATTTGAATTTCAACAGACCGTCGACGCCGTCTTTGGCGGCAGTTACATAGTAGCCTTGTTCGCGGAGAGTATCGCAAACGATCATTGACAAATCAGGCTCGTCTTCAACAAATAATATCCGTTCAGTCATCCTTTCCGAATTTAATAGTAAATACAGACCCAACGCCTTCTGTACTCTTGACATTCACTGACCATCCTATCTTGTCAATTATACTTTTGACATAATACAATCCTATACCATAACCGCGCACATCCTGACGGTCACCATGCGGCACACGATAGAATTTATTGAAAATATAAGGTAATGATTTCGCAGGGATGCCTATTCCGTTATCTGCTACTGAAATCATACTGTTGGCATACTTCAAAGTTATTTTAACATTGTCGCCTGAGTATTTTATCGCATTATCGATCAAATTATTCATCACGTTGGCAAGATGTGACCGGTCAGCATCTACCTTTGCATCTATCGGGCCGACGACATTTATCTCAACATCCTTGTCACCTCGCATGTGATGCATCGCGGCGATATCTTCGAGAAAAGGACGCAGACTGATAGTTTCGGGATTGAGTTGCATAGACTTGCGACGCTCCATACTCATCGCAAGTATATTCTCCACTAATTCACCAAGCCGGGTTAATTGTCTGTTGGCGATCTTAAGATATGTTTCTCTTTTTTCAAAATATCGGTCAGCATCATAATGAAGCAACGCATCGTTAGCGGAATATGCGATGGCAATGGGAGTCTTCAGTTCATGAGTCACATTATTGACAAAGTCATCCTTCATTTCTTCGATAGTACGAAGTTTTGAGACCGTTCGGTACAGATAGCAGAATGCTGCTGCAAAAACGATCATCAAGAGTAAGGTTGCCACTATTATTCCGGACATTTGCGAAAGAATATGGCCAGTTAAAGGAGTGAGGTATGCTTTATAGTATCGGCCTGCATAAGGATTGAAACACAATGTAAAGGTATCATAACTCCCATCGTCCTTAGAGACATGAATGTTTCCGTTCAAAACATTTCCGAGTGAATCTACAATTTCAACTGCTACAAATTCAGGATATATATGTCTGTCAGCAAGGCGTTCAACAAAAATACTGTCGGTAATAGCAAGATTAAATTCATATCTTTCGTCCATCTGAGAATGCATCTGGCGGCTCATTTCTCCGGTTAGCTGATTGGAATATGACCGGTCGGTTTCTAACGACGACATATGGACATCTGTAGTTCCCGTATTAGACACGGCTGTTGTCGTGAGTCCTCCCGTGCCGTCCATGCTACTGCTTATTGTCGTGCTCTCCGGATTCACGACGGTAGTGTCTCCTGACTCTTTTGCCTGAGCTATAACTGCCATGTACACCTTGCGACGCCGTTCCGCACGCTCCCACATATCGTCGATATCAGTATCGACCAGCGCGGCCATGACATCTCGCTCGACATTATTGCGTATTGATTTATAGAGTTTGGCCATGTAGACTACGTCACATGCAAATATGACTACGAACAGTGTGACGAACACTGAGGATATAAGTTTGAAGCGTTTCATGTGTCAAAGATAACAAACAATCTGCACATTACACTCTTATGCATGACCGATTTAAGACTAAATAAGCATCACATTAAGGCTAAATAAGATTGGTTGTTAATACACAGATGGATTTATCTTTAATTTTGCATCAAAATTGCACAATCATTCAAACTATAAGTATTTATGAAACAGTCTTTTTTATTTTCAGCTATTCTCGTGGTTGGTCTGACTGCCACAGCACGTCCACACTGCGATCAGGATTCTCTTGAGGCAAAAGAGTTAAACGAAGTGGTAGTCAAGGGCGACCGTCCCGAAGTCAGGAGTGAGGATGGTAAGATGATAGTTGACCTACCCTCGATTGTCAAAGACAAACCGGTTACGAACATCCTCGAAGCTCTCGGTTATCTTCCGGGAGTTACAAATACCGGTGAGGGAATAGGTCTGAACGGTGCCCAAAGCGTAACCATAATTCTTAACGGCGAACTGACAAACATGCCGGTACAGAATTTGTATCAATTACTTTATTCCACGCCTGTTGACCGTCTGAAAAATGTTGAAATCATGTATGCTGCACCGGCAAAATATCATGTCAGCGGCGCTGTAATAAATATTGTATTGAAAACTCCCCGGCCGCTGGACGGTCTAATGGGACAGATACAGGCCGGATACACTAACGCGCACTATGGATCTTACAATACGGGACTGGCGGCAACTTATGCTGTAAACGACTGGTCATTTGACTTGAACTGGACATTGTCACGCAACAAACAGTGGAATCGTCAGGAGACTTTTTCAAATCATTCACTCACGGACGGCGTCCATGCTATCACTGACGATATGCGCCAGATCAACCGCAATCTCAATAACTCAATCTTTGCTTCGGTATCCTATAAGTCACTTAAACTTACTTATAACGGACAGATAACCTCCGACGCAACCGTCAAAAGTCTGTCTGACGGTACATTCGGCCGCTACATCAACCGCTATCAATATCCGCATCCGACAGCTTATCACAATATCGCCCTGCGGTATAAGGCGGCTTTCGGTCTGACATTAGGAGGCGATTATACCAGTTACTCTGAAGATAGAACTCAGAATCTTTTCAAAGGAGAAACCGAACTTGTCAATTCTTCGAATAGTCAAAATGTTGACCGTTACCATATTTACGCCGATCAGGAACATACTATAGGTAAATGGCAGTTAAACTACGGCGTTGAATATCAGCATTCAGATGATCACAGCCGTCAGAATTACGTCATGCCGGAACAAGACGGTTTCAATCACACGCTTAAAGAAGATGTTGCCGACGCATATATCGGCGTTCAGAAATCATTCGACTGGGGTTTGTCGTTCAATGCATCCACCAAAGGTGAGTATTATAATAATTCCACGCGGCACACATGGAATTTCATTCCACAACTCGGTGCGACTTATTACAAAACTCCAAAAAGTATTTTTCAGTTGAATTTCACGTCACAGAGAATTTACCCCGCCTATTGGGCATTACATGGCGGTACGGCTTATATCAACGACTATTCAACGATTCTCGGCAATTCCGATCTACAGCCGTATATGAATTATTCAGGACAATTCAGCTACATATTCCGTCAAAAATATGCTGCAACTTTCTATGTGCTGTATTCCGATGATTACTCAGTACAACTGCCCTACCAGTCGCCCGACGATCTCCATCTTGTGTTTCAGAATCTAAATCTTGATTTCTCGCGCACTGTCGGGCTGCAATTACAAGCACCTATTAACGTAAAAAATCTGTGGACTGCCACCGCCGTTGCCAATTTATCACACAAACGTGAAAAAGCCACACACTTCCACGCCATAAGTTTTGACAATAGCCTTTGGTCACTCTACGCCGCTCTTAACAACAGTTTCCGTTTTACACCTCAAAGTCCATTATCGCTATCGCTTGACATCGCATATATCTCCGGTTCAATTCAAGGTTATGGTGTATTCCGACCAATGTGGCAAGTGAATGCGGGAGCAAAGTGGATGTTCGGCAAGAACCGTTGTTGCGAACTCACTCTGAAGTGTACGGATATTTTCAATACATGGAATCCAGATCTACGTATTAATACCGCCGGCCAAGACTATCGGATGAAGATTCACGATATGGCCCGTAAACTCCAACTAACGTTTGTCTGGCGCTTCAACGGCTTCAAGCCAAAAGACAACAAGATCGACACATCGCGCTTCGGAACAGGGAATTAAGGACTAAGATTAAAAACAAGAAGCCGCTCGTAGAGTACTACGGGCGGCTTCGCTATTATAAAAGAGGGAAGTGATCAGCGGATCAATTCTTTGGTGACTTTATTACCCTGCTTGCAGATATAGAGACCCGGAGCAAGATTGCCGCCATTGACGCGAATACCCTGGATATTGTAGTATTCCACAGGAGCGTTGGGATCGAATTCGTCAACATCACCAATTATTGCGTCCTCTATGCCTGAAACGTAACCGTCGGCTGTCGAATAATAGTCGAGAGCATCTTTCTTCTGATATACACGCACATAGTCAAACTCTGTGTGATATGTGAAGTTGGTATCAGGAGCTGCAGCCCAGGATCCGTTACCTACCGACTGGTTGCAGATGATATAGAAAGGCTTAGAGAAGGGCCATGCATGATACTCAGAATACTTAGAGTCAGAGTAGTGGGCATTCTCATAAGTGAAGTTCAGGACACCGTCGACATAGAATTTCATTGCATCCTGATCCCATTCAAGAGCATAGACATGCCACTGGTTAGCGGTCACTGTAGCCGAGCCGCCCTTTGCAGCCGAAGCCTGATCAGGTTTACCGAGAGTCTGGTTACCCCACGCCGAGTGAAGCGTATGATATGCCTTGTTTTCAGTGTTGATCTGCTCCCAGATGTCGATTTCGCCTGCGTTGGGCCATGTTTCGGCAGTCACGGGCATCATCCAGAATGCAGGGAAGTTACCGGTATGGGGTGCAGTCTTCGCACGAGCTTCGATCCAGCCACCGGTGCAGTAGAACTTACCACTGGTGTAGATCGCACCGGAGATCATGGGTTGGGTTTCTGTAGCTTTGAATTCTTCGGGGGTCGGCATACAGTAAGCCTTGTACTGGCCATCTTCAATTACGTTGACCACCGGACATTCGTTGCCGACTGCAATGAAACGGTTCCATGCTGAAGAGTAGCGGGGATGATAGCTCCATTTCTGAGTATCTAGTTTCTTACCGTCGAATTCGTCGCTCCATACTGCCTGCCATTCACAGTCCTCAGTCGGTTCGAAATTGCCTGAAATAAGGATGTCGCCGTCGATAGCCGAAGCATCAATTTTGGTTGTAGCGCCAACCGGCACGACAATCTCGTTCCACTGACGGTTACCGCGGATATACTGCGCGCGAGTGAGGTTGTGACCATGACGGAGAACTACAGATTCAGCCTCGAAACCGGGGAGAGTAGCCTGCGGAGTAACATAGAGAGTGTTGGCACCGTAAGTGATAGTCGCAGGAACAGGACGACCCGACGAACTCATCACGAAACCGTTCTTCACATCCATATTGATTACACC
>CAZULD010000042.1:0-3887 GCA_964621135.1 uncultured Bacteroides sp.
TGTCGATTTCGTCGAGTTTCTTGACGAAGAGTTCGCGGTCCTCGGTGTCCATGATTGCGCGGACGGGCGTGCCGAGCACCTCGACGTTGTAGCGTTCCAATACGCCGCTTTCATATAGAGCGACGCCGCAGTTGAGTGCGGTCTGGCCGCCGAAGGCCAGCATGATACCGTCGGGACGCTCTTTTTCGATGATTTTTTCTACGAAGTAAGGCGTTACAGGCAGGAAGTAGATTTTGTCTGCGAAACCGTCGGACGTCTGAACTGTGGCGATATTGGGGTTGATGAGAATGGTGTTGATGCCTTCCTCGCGCAGAGCCTTGAGTGCCTGAGAGCCTGAATAGTCAAATTCACCGGCCTCGCCGATTTTTAGCGCACCGCTGCCGAGAAGCAGCACTTTTTTGATTGTCTTTTCAGTAGGATTATTCTGAGTCATGATCGGTGAGGTGGGGTGTTATAGCTTGCTGATGAATGTGTCGAAAAGAAACTCTGTGTCCTTCGGGCCGCTTGAGGCTTCGGGGTGGAACTGGGCGGAGAAGAAGGGCTTCGATTTGTGACGGATGCCTTCGTTTGTGCCGTCGTTCATGTTGATGAACAGCGGTTCCCATTCTTCGGGAAGCGTCGTGGAGTCAACGGCGAAACCGTGGTTCTGAGAAGTCACGAAGCAGGTGTTTGTGCCGGCTTGACGCACCGGCTGATTGTGGCTGCGGTGACCGTATTTGAGTTTGTAGGTCTTTGCTCCGGCTGCCTTTGCAAGCAACTGGTTGCCCATGCAGATACCGCAGATGGGGCGGTCTTCGGCGAGGGCGCGGCGGAGATTGTCGACAGTCACCGTTGCGAAGTCGGGGTTACCGGGTCCGTTGGATATAAAGAGACCGTCGTATGCGATTTTGAAGAAGTCGTAATCCCAGGGTACACGGACCACACGCACCCCGCGTCGGGTAAGACAGCGGATGATGTTGTGCTTCACGCCGCAGTCGACCAACACCACCGTCTTTTTGTCGGATGCCGGCAGTACGGGAGCTTCAGGGTCGAGTGGTGTAGTGGAGAACGATCCGTCCGGTGCGAGTTCATATAGCGTTACGCCTTCAGTTGAAGTCTTGCCGACGAGATTTTCGGTATTGGGGTCGTAAAGATCCACATCGCCGCAGCCTTCGATCGTAATTTTGCCGAGCATCGATCCCTTCTCGCGGAGGTGCTTAGTCAACGCGCGCGTATCTATATCATAAATGCCGGGAATTTTTTCGCTCTTGAGCCAGTCGGCCAATGAACGGCGGGCCAGCCAGTGGCTGTGATCCCAAGAATAGTCTTGTGCGATGATGGCTTTGCAGTGGATGTGGGTGTCCTCGAGGTAATCACTCATAAGAGGATTGGCGTTGGAGGGCGGCACGCCGTAGTTACCTAACAGGGGGAAGGTGGTGACCAGTATCTGACCTTCATAGGACGGGTCGGTGAGACTCTCGGGATAGCCGGTCATAGCGGTGTTGAACACGACTTCGCCCGATGTCGAAGTTTCATAGCCAAAGGATTTACCTTCAAATGTGGTGCCGTCTTCCAGCGTGAGGACGGCGCGTTTTGTTTCGCGCATACGATAGTACTTTGTTTAAGCGTGATATGAAAGGGGTCAACACTATCTGTCGTGAAAACCATGCAAAGTTACAAAAAAACTCGTAAAACACTCGCGAAAATCCGGTTATATTTTATTTGGAGCCGTCCGGCGGAAAAATAGTAGGGTATATTAAGTAAAAAAGCCGTCAGGTCATCACTGATCCGACGGCTTCGTGACTCCTACAGGATTCAAACCTGTAACCTTCTGATCCGTAGTCAGATGCTCTATTCAGTTGAGCTAAGGAGCCGTTCGCATTTTTTTGCGATTGCGAGTGCAAAGTTAAGCGTTTTTTGTGAATCGACAAAATTTTAGCTGTTTTTTCTCGAAAATATTCTTTTTTGAGGTCTCGGAAAATAGTCGTATCTTCGCATAGAATTTAATCCCATCATTAGACTATAAAACTATATGAAATTAGTACGTTGCATATTAGCAGTTTCTGTTGCTGCGACAATCGGATTTGGGCGCGCTGATGCCGAGCGGCTTGTAATACTCCACACCAACGACACTCACTCTATGATTGATCCGGACGATAGTGATAACCTCGGCGGTGTATTGCGTCGTAAGGTACTGATAGATAGTGTAAGATCTGTCGAAGAGAACGTTTTGCTCGTCGATGCCGGTGACTTTGTGCAGGGTACGCTTTATTTCAATCTCTACGGTGGTGAAGTTGAGCAGAAAATGATGGATATGCTTGGCTATGACATCCGTATCCTTGGTAATCATGAGTTTGACAATGGTGCCGAGGCGCTTGCCGAAGTGCTTGCCGATACTAAGTCTGAACACATTGCAACCAATTATGATCTCTCGAAGTCTGCAATAGCTCCGATTTTCAAACCTTACACAATCCGTCAGGTAGGTGACAGACGAATCGGTTTTATCGGACTCAATCTTAATCCCGAAGGTATGGTAAGCGAAGGCAATTACAACGGCGTAGTTTATCGTGATGCTGTCAAAGCAGCCAACTCTGCCGCATGGTGGCTTAAAAATATCGAGAAAGCTGATCTAGTTGTGGCTCTGACTCATATCGGCTATGATCCTGCAATGCCTCCGGGCGACATCATTCTCGCAGGTGCGTCTGAAGATATAGATATTATTATAGGAGGACATTCCCACGACCATATTCTGCCCAATCCGTCAGAAGAAGCTCTCCTCCAGCCGCTCGTCGCCAATGCCAACGGTAAGAAAGTTGTTATCGGCCAGCTCGGTAAATCCGGTAAGTATCTGGGAAAGATAACCGTCGACCTTGATGACCTCTCCGCAACTTACGATAATATCCGCGTAGACAGTCGTCTTGACCCGCAGATTGATCCCGCGGCTGAAGCTGTCCTCGCACCCTACCGCCACGGCGTGGACTCACTAATGAATCTTGTCGTCGGGCATACCGCTGTGGAACTTCCCAAAGGAGGCAACGCACTCCTGAATTTTGCGGCGGATTATGTTTATGATATGGGTGGCCGACTCATCGACGGAGTTGATCTTTCAATCTTCAACAAGGGCGGTCTGCGCCGTAGCCTTCCCAAAGGAAAAATTTCCGAAGGCATGCTGATCACGCTTATGCCTTTCTATAATTATTTGACCGTCATTGATATCAAGGGGCGTGATCTTCTCGCTGCATTCAATGTCATGACTACCACCGGAGGCAACGGCGTGAGCCGGAATGTGTCAATTACGTTCGATCCTGAAGACCACGAATGTGAAACCGTGATTATTAACGGTGAACCGCTTGATCTGGACCGTACCTATAGGCTCGCGACTATCGACTATCTTGCTAAGGGAGGCGATTACATGACTCCGCTCAAAGAGGGTAAGGTTGTAGCCAAATCGTCGCGCGTCATGTACGACGAACTTATCAATGAGTTCCGCAACGGCATGTTTAAAGGTCGCAAAATCAAGCCTTCTGACGAAGCCCGTATGAAACCTATTGAGGACTGAATCATCCGATGAAGAATCTCCATCTTTTAATATCATCTCTGCTCCTCTTTGCTGTCTCCGGCGTTGCAGCAACTCCGCTCTCACGCCGCAACGGTAATGATCCCGCATGCGAGCGTTGGGTCGATTCTGTTTATAATTCGCTGACGCCGCGTCAGCGTGTAGCTCAGCTAATAGTCCCGAAAGTCGCCCCCGATCAGGGCGAAAAATGTAAGGCGGAGATAAAACGCTATGTTGAGTCAGGCGATGTCGGCGGTTTATTGTTTTCAAAGGGTTCTTTGGCTCAGTATGTCGAAATGATCAACTATGCCCAGTCTCTTGCCGAGGTGCCGCTGATGATCACTTTCGACGG
>CAZULD010000042.1:3987-15992 GCA_964621135.1 uncultured Bacteroides sp.
CACGGCGACACCTCGACCGATTCTCACAAAGCCGTGACAACTGTGACCCACAATCGTGCCGTTCTTGACTCGGTCGACCTCGTGCCGTTCCGCTCGTTTATCGAGGCCGGATGTTCTGGTATAATGACCGGCCACATTGTCATGCCGGGCATCGATCCGTCCGGTTTGCCTGCATCGCTGTCGCCGGCTGTCTCGACTAAATTGCTTCGCGACGAACTCGGCTTCGAGGGTTTGGTTTTCACGGATGCTCTCTCTATGAAGGGTGCCAAGGTCGAAGGCTCTAATAACGCCGTTCTTGCCCTACGCGCAGGAGCCGACGTACTTGAAACCCTGTCAACTCCCATTGCCGACATTGATGCTATACTTGCCGCTGTTGAGAAGGGACTTCTCCCGGCGCGCCGTATTGAACAAAGCTGTCGCAAGATGCTGATGTATAAATATTTGCTCGGTTTGTCAGTCCAGCCGGCTTCGGTAAATCTCGCATCGGCTCGTTCGCAGATCAATGCTCCTGTTTCGGAAGTGATTAACCGTCAGCTAACTGCGGCTACAATGACGATTATCCGCAATAACGGTGATATTCTCCCTGTCGGCCGTTTGGAAAGTCGCTCCATCGCCGTTGTCAACATCGGCGCCCCTGCTGACAATACCTTCTCCGATTTTTGCGGACGCTATACGGATGTTAAAACGTTCACAGTCGGAGCGGAAGGTCTCACTGCCGATAGGCTCTCGTCAATAAAGGCCAACGATCTCGTGATTGTTGCTGTGTATTCTGATGCCGCATGGGCTGTGGATGCGGTCGCTGCTATTACGCGCGATTGTCGAGAGGTGGTAGCATCGTTATTTGTATCCCCTTATCGTACAACTCGCTTTGCCAAAGGACTTGCTCCGGCCAAAGCCGTATTGCTTGCGTATGAAAATACACCGCTCACTCAGGAATATGCCGCACAAGCGCTCTTCGGCGGAATAGATGTCAACGGTCGTACGCCTGTCAATCTTCCGGGCGTCGCTCCGCTCGGAACCGGAATCGCTCTGTCGAAATCGCGCCTCGGATATTCGACTCCCGCCGCTGAAGGACTCAATCCTTCGATGACCGACAGCCTGACCACCATTGTCCGTAAACTGATTGCCTCTGGAGGTATGCCGGGTTGCCAGTTGCTGGTAGCTAAGGATGGCAACGTTGTCTACGATCGTTGCTTCGGCGCTGTGACAAAAGGCGGTGCGCAGGTCGACCGTCGTACTCTCTATGATCTCGCGTCTGTCTCAAAGGCCGTGGGGACTCTCCCGGGCGTGATGAAGGCTTACGATATGGGACTCTTTCGTCTCGACGATTTTATCTCGAAATATGTACCAGGAATGCAAGTGCCGGGCAAGGACAGTCTGCGCGTCCGTGAGTTTCTTTTCCACGAAACCGGGTTGCCTGCTACGCTCAATATGTATAGCCTGATGATTGATAGCGCAAGCTATTCAGGCAAACTGATAACCGCTCGTCCCGATAAACTCCATTCTATCAAGCTGGGCCGTGGTGCGTATGCTCACAACGGCGCACGTTTGCGTCGAGACATTACTTCAGCCGACCGTTCGGCTGGACTTGGAATTGAGGCCTCTAAGGGTATATTTGTAGGTGCAGCGGCCTACGATACTATTATGGACCGTATATATAATGTGAAATTGCGTCCGAATAAAAACTATCTTTATTCCTGTCTCAATTTCGCTCTGCTTATGGATATGGAGCAGCGACTTACCGGTATCAGCCACGACCGTTTGATTGCCGATAGCATCTTTGCTCCACTCGGAGCGCGCTCAGTATGCTATCGTCCCGCTGAATATTATCCTCTGTCGCGAATAGCCCCGACAGAAAAAGATAATTTTCTCCGACGAAGTTTGGTTCACGGTTACGTCCACGACGAAATGGCTGCATTTTCCGGTGGTGTGCAAGGTAATGCCGGACTGTTTGCTAACGCAGGCGACATAGCTAAATACTGTCAGATGCTTCTCAATGGAGGCGTATACGGTGACCGCCGTTTTTACTCCGCAAAGACCGTCGATCTGTTTACTAAAACTAAAAGTCCCAATTCGCGGCGCGGTCTTGGTTTCGATAAACCTGATTTGTCTGATCCTGACAAATCACCTACCTGCGAGGAAGCTGACCCGTCGGTGATCGGACACCTTGGATTCACAGGAACTGCATTCTGGATTGACCCGGCAAACAATTTGATTTTTGTCTTCCTTACCAACCGTGTCAATCCCTCACGCGACAATCCAGTATTCAGCAAGTCAGGTATCCGCCCTGAACTGTTCCGTCAGGTTTATAAAGCAATGGAATGATTCTTCGTCTGCTTGCATTAATATTATCTTTCAGTCTACTCGCTCCGTCAGTTGTGGCGCGGGAGTCTGCTGACTCGCTCAAGTGTCGTCCCGGGGTCGTCCAATCAGTTGTTAGTGCCGTTGGAGGGGTGGTTATAAATGCTGCCGCTACTGAAGCACTCAAAGCTGCTGTTCACGAACGTCGTCCCGACGGGAGCGACAATCATTCCTTCCCGTCACGCCATACATCTTATGCGTTTACTCTCGCTACGGTAGCGTCGCAAGAATTGTATCGCTATTCGCCTTTCTTTGTCTCGGCCGCTCATACAGTTGCCAATGCTGTGGCTATGCAGCGCGTTATGGCTCACCGTCATTACCCAGGCGATGTGTTTGCCGGAGCCGGTCTTGGATTTTTGTCTGCTGAACTTGGCTATTACATCGGTGGGAGGATTTTTCACCATAAAAATTGTGACCTACGTCTGCCTGCGCTTGATAATACCTATGCACTAACTTCAGCAACCACGGCTTTGATTCCCCTCTCTTCATATTCTGATGGCATAGCGGCGGGGTGTGGCATTGAATCTTCGCTCGGCGTAAATATTCCGCTTGCCGAAAAATTCGGAGTGTTGGCTGAAATTGCTTTACGTTCGCAATCTGTTTATGCCGATGATCTGTTTGTAGGCACGCTTGACGGGTGCGGACTTAAAGCCGGAGGCTACTTCTTTCGTTCATGGGGCTTATGGGCATTTGATCTAAAAGCTGCGGCCGGTGTTGTTTATTCGTTCCGACGCCCATTGGACTGCAGCTCCGATTGGAGCGGCCTTTTTGATCTGACCGCGGGCGTCTCGCGACGCATCGCCCGTCGTCTGAGTCTCGGCGCTAATCTCGGTTTAGACTTTGCTGACCGTCCGGGCTCCTCTATCGCTATGACCGCCGCCCTCTCTGTAAAAGCAGAGTTCTGACCGAATTATTCTACAACGATTGAGCTGATGCGGGGTGTGCGGATGCGAGGTTTCAATTCGCCTCCGATCAGAAGAACTTCCCCTTCAGACGTAACAACGGCTGCCGCGCCTGCGCGTGCGGTTTCAGGATCATCGGCTGCAATCTTCCATTCGTTTTTAATCGGATCAAAAACGAGTACAAAAGAGTTGAAGCGATACCATTCGATTGGATGCGACAGATAGTCTGGAGCTTGATTTTGCAGAGCCTCAAGGAAAATATCCTTATTGACCCCTCCCGTAACCACAATGCGTCCGTCAGGCAGCGTGCATGCTACCCCGCCTCCTGTCGAAATTGTTTCGCCCGACGGTGCGACCGGGGCCGGGATTTGTTTCCATTTCCCCGCCTCGGGGTTGAATTCCAGTCCGTCGGTGTCGAGCGTTGCCGGGCGATTGTCTCCCTTCCCTGCAAATCCGCCCCAAAGATATAATCTGGGCTGACCCTTGGAATTTGCAGAACTAGCCATAACAGGTTGCACACGCGGATTGCCGGGGAAATCTTTCAGACGACTCCAACCCTTATCCAAATGGGCTAAGTCGAGTCTGAAAATTGCATTTGACGGCTTACCGTCTACATTCCCGCCTGCTACATAGATCTTTCCGTCAAGCAATGCTGCCGGAGCATTGTCGATCGTGACCGGAAGTGACGGTAACTCGGTCACTTCTGCTTGTCCGGCCTCGTTAACATTGATCTTATATACAGTTGATAGTGATTTATCCTGAGTAGTGCCACCTATGATAATAAGCCCTTCCGGCGTACTTACAAATGCACCATAAGCCATTGCTTCCGGCAACATCCCAATCTTTTCGGTAACTATACGGCCTGCATCGTCAGTTTTTATCTCGTATATCGCCTGATAGAACTTTTTTACACTACCGGGCGCCATTGGATTTGCAGGAAAATTGCATCCTCCCGCTTTCAGTATATGTCCGTCGGCCATACCGGCAAAGGCTGCCGATACTCCGTTCTCTATTCCTTGCTCGCTGTCATCCGCTTCAGAAACTTCTATTTTAAAAGTTGAAGCCGGAAGATTGTCCGAGTTGACAAGATTGGCGCGTGTGAACGGTTGCCAGCCGTAGCGGATGTATTTGGGTTGTTTAATATTCATATTGGTGAGTTTTATACGGTTATTACCAATTACCTCTGCGGATGCACTCTGATAGAGGCCGTCCGTTTCAGTCATTTCAAATGTTCTGAGTGGCGAGCCGTCGGAACTGTGCATCCCTACGCCGTAGTCCATTTCTATCTCCACGCATCCCGGAGCGGTAACCACGGCTCTGACAGGTAGTGGCCCTGATGGTGTAATATTAGTCATGCTGTAGACGCGGTTGAGTGCCCAGCGACCCAGACGGTCACCGACAGGACGTTTATCGCGTGGATGCACGTCTAACGAGTCCCCGACATCCGATGTCACTGCCATTCCGGTAGCACCTGACGTTTCGAGCATGCGGCGCTGACTGTCTCTGAAGTGCGGCCACGAAGGTCTGTTAAGCGAACTGAGTTGGGTATAGATGAACGGCAATTCCGGTTCGTTCCAATTATGTCTCCAGCTATTGATAAGCAGGGGAAAATATTGCTCATGCAGCTCTGTGTTATGGGCGTTCGATTCTCCCTGATACCAGATTACACCTGCTATCGGATATGCTCCGAGGGGCCGGATACCGGCAGAGAAAAGATATGATGGTTCGTAGGAGTGTCTGCGCTTTGGGTTCGAAGTACCGGTGTTTTCGCCTGCTCTTTGCTGCACCCACGGTTGGATATAGTCGTTTTTGCGCCAGTTGATCAGTGCGTCAGGAATTGAGTGCTCAAGCGACTCGATGTCGATCCACGATTCAGTTCCGACTCCGCCAACTGCATTGCAGATGATGCCTACAGGTACATCCAAACTGTCGCGTAACATCTTTCCGAAATACCATCCTACGGCTGAAAACCACTGAGCTGATTCCGGAGTGGAAGATTGCCATTTGGCCGGGCGGTAGTAGACCAGATGATCCACAGAATCTTTCTCTTCCTCTGACCATTCGCTGGCTTTGGTATGGACTCTCGGCTTCATGTTGAATAGTCGCAGCATAGAGTCGTTGGCTTTCAGCGTATCTTCGATAAATGTTTTGCTCTCGCGCAGTGGAAATTCCATATTGCTTTGACCCGATGCCAACCACACTTCTCCGACGGCCACGTCATTGAAATTCAATGTCCGCTTGCCGTCAGTCACACTCATTTTCAGTCCGGTTGCTTCTGTCATTGGAGGCAACGTTACTGCCCAATGGCCGCGTCCGTCTGCAGTGGCTGTCACGACATTCCCCGCGATGCTGACTGTTATATTGGACCCTGCGTCCGCTCTACCGTTGATGGTTAGCGGCTTATAGCGTTGAAGAACCATTCCGTCCGAATATATTTCGGGCAGTTTTAGTCCCCCATAATCGCCTGTGATTGCACCCCGCACGCAGTCAGCCATCAGTCCTGCTCCTTCTGCATCCGGATGGATGCCGTCCGACATCAGATTCTGTCTGTCGCGCAATACCGGTCCGAAATCTATCAGTTCTGAGCCGGTAACTTTTGCTACGTCAGAAATAGCATCGCTTATCATTTCCCGCCAGTCGCGCGTACCGGTTTTAAATCTGCGATGAGTGGCTGAAATAGGTGTCAATCGGGCTAAAATAACCCTGACGTCGGGATTAACAGCCTTGAACGAGTCGACCAACGCAACATAGTCACCTACAAACTCGTCTCCGTAGAGCGTCCAATTACGCGGATCAGTATCGTTGATGCCAAGATGCACCACTACTATATCCGGCTTGAAATCGAGGGCTGCCCGCCATTCAGGCAACTTCATATACGGTTTGTGTCCGTGATTCAGAAGAGTCGAACCCGGATTGCCGAAATTTCCGACACTATATCCGTCGCCGAGCATACGCCCTAACTGCACCGGATAACTCATGTTTTCGCGATCGTCGATACCTGTGCCGTAAGTGATGCTGTTGCCGACACAGGCCACTCTGATCTTATCGCCGCCGTAAGCGGCTACCGCGGTCGCGAAAAGCAGTATTACTGCGGCGCAGACAGACTTGGCGGAGAAATTCATCTGAACCCGGTTTAGAATTTATTGCAGCGTTCGAAGAAACCGATCTCCTCCAGATCGGCCTTCATCGCAGCTTCCTCCTCATCTGTCATGTTTCTGAAGGGTGTGCGGTTGGGACCTAAATCAAGACCGATCAGTTTCATTATGCGCTTACCGCCTACAATGTTACCGCGGTATTTGCATATAACATTGATCACGTCTTGTGAGAAATTCTGTTTTTCGCGGGCTGTCTCAATATCGCCCTTTTCCCATGCTTCAATGATGCCGGTGAGTTCGCGGCCGTTGTAGTTGGTCGTTCCGCCTATACCGCCCTGTGCGCCGCCTTGTGCCAGCGATGGCAGAATAGTTTCGTCCTGACCGTGAAGCATATCGAATTTACCGTTTTTGTAAAGACGGCACTGATTGTACTCATAAAGGCTCTCGAACGTGTATTTGATACCTGCGAAATTAGGAATGCGACCGTCGACGGCTTTCAGGAAGTCGACCATCGGCAGAAATGCGCCGTTGAACGCAGGGATATGGTAATAGTAGAACGGCAACTCAGGCGCTGCTGCGGCAATTTCCTCGCAGTATTTTACAAGTTCTTCGACGCGGCCGATCTTGGGGAAGGGGGGAGCCATTGCGCCGATGCCCCATGCACCGATTTCTTCGGCATGGCGCGCCAGTTCCTTGGATTCGCGCAGCGAACAACTGCCGACGTGGACTATCACTTTGAAATCCTCAGGGACAGCCTTCATCCATGCCTCGGCCAGTTTCTTACGTTCGTCAGTCGTAAGCATATATCCTTCGCCGCTCGAACCATTGATAAACACACCTTTAAGTCCGTTTTTCTTCAGCATTGCCGCATAAGCGGGAATAGGTTCGAGATTGATGTCGCCGTTGGGCAGCATCGGAGTGAAGGGAGCGTCGATAAGACCTTTGATCTTTTCCATACTATAATAATGTTATATCGTTTTTTGATTACACTTCTAAAGTTTCCGAATCAAGATTGGTTGCCGAGCAGGCTGCTATCTCGTCATCAATATCGTCATGTTTGGGATGAAGGACGGCGAGTTGAAGCACCAGCGAGATTACCAATATGCCGCCCATGAAAGCGAAGCAAAGACCAAGCCCTACTGATTCCGCCAGAGATCCGAGCAGTTGAGTGGTGATCGCACCCATTATCACTCCGATTGAGTTCATCAGACCGTAGGCCATCGCTCTTTGGCGTGATGATACAAACTGGCAGAGTATAGGCATATTGTTTGCGTCAAACATTCCGTAGCCCACGCCGAAGAACAGTCCGGCAAGCACCGACAGCCAAGCATTGTGAGCCAGCCCGATAAGAACCAGTGCGGGTATCATCATTGCCAGACCGATTGCGCTGGTATAGATGCGACCCTTCACGTTGCGTTTGACCCATTTATCGCTGATCGGGCCTCCGATGATGACCCCGACGAAACTTGCAACCGCGATTGTGAGCGTAGCCATCGGACCGGCCCATTCCATGCTGATACTTAGATTATCGTTGAAGAGAGTGGGGAGCCAGTTTTTGGTGGCCCAGCCCGGTATGGAACTTGATGCGAAGAAGAAAAGTATCACCCAGAACGCAACCGTGCTGAACACCACTGCAAATGATCTGATGATTGATTCTTTCGCAGGCGCAGCCACCGTCTTGCCGACGCTTTTGACCGCACCGCGATCAGGCTTCTCATGCAGAAGGAATATCAGCACTATGGCATAGGCTACGCCGATTATACCGAACCAGTTAAAGGTTGCCTGCCACGACCACGTCGAGGCCACGAGCGAACCGAATCCGCCTAATGCCTGACCACAGTAGAGGCCGGTCATGTGGAGACCGATCGCAAGTGATCGTCCTTTTCCTGTGAAATAATCTGCTATAAGAGACAATGCCGACGGTATGTAAAGAGCTTCACTGATACCCATGATGCCGCGCAGCCACATTAGTTGGTGGAAGTCGTTGCAATAACCCATGAAAAAAGTGACAGCTGACCACACCCCGAGTGATCCTACGATAAGATTCTTGCGGCTGAGACGGTCAGCGACTGCGCCGGAGAAGGGGCTCGCAATGCCATAGACCCAGAGAAATATTGCCATTAAAGCACCGAATGCCTCGGCATTCTGCAGTGCGGGTATATCAAGGGCGATGTTCTGCTGCATGGTCGATAACATCTGACGGTCAAGGTAGTTAAGCAACGCTACTACCCATAACAGCCCTACGACAATCCATGGATAAAACTTTTTCTCTTGCAATTTCATGGTATTTTAAATCGGTTGTTTCGGTTTCCGGTCGATAGTTCACGACCTTTCGGATATGCAAAGGTATACTTTTTTTGCTAAAATCCGATATTTTCACCGATTTACTTGAAATCGATGAGAAATTGTACGATCGAATCCTTTGTTTCGAGTCCGAGTTTTCGCCTGATGCGATAACGCGCTGTCTCTACTCCGCGTATGGTCAGATGGGTGAACTCGGCGATGTCCTTCGTCGACATGTTCAACCTCATAAGTGCGCAGAATTTCAAATCCGAAGGCGTGAGATCAGGATAACGCTGTCGCAGATTACGGAAGAAATTCTCATGAATGAGATCGAAATTATTGTCGAATATCGTCCAGAATTCATTGCGGTTGATGTCCGAGTCTATTTTGCGGATCAGATTATCTATTTCGCGTGAGTCGAGGCCTTTGCGTCTCTGTCCGCTGATAGTTTCCTTGAGATTGTCGATAACCTGGTCTTTATATCCGGCTTTCAGAGCCAGTGTGGCCAGCTCGCGGCTCTTGAGGTCGAGTTCGTTCTGCAGCAGTTGCTTCTGCTGCTCATGGATGATGCGTTCCTGCTCGAGAATCTTCACATTTTGGGCTGCGCTCTCTATCTCGTGAGCATGTTTCTGCCGCCTCATCTGGCGTCGCGTATAGATTTTCGACAGACCCAGACCTGTGGCCGCCAATGCAAGTACATAGCCTGACATGGCCCAATATGACAGATAACCGGGGCGCGGTACGGTAAAATGGTACTCCTCTCTTGCCACTGATTTCCCTCTTTCATCCAGCAGGGCAGCGGTAAGGGTGTAGTCGCCGTGTTTCAGACCTAAAAATGACGCTTCGCACTGGTCTGTCACTCGAGTCATCTTCGTCGGCCCGTCAAGACTGTAGAGAAATTTCACAGTTCCGAAATTATATTGCGGAAATGACATCTTGAACACGATATTACCGTCACATTCCGCTCTGTTATCTTTGGTCGGATTGAGTATCAATCTTTTAGTTGAACCGTCGGCCCCGATACTTTCAACAGACGATATTGCCATCGTCTGCACAGCCGGACGATAGGACGGTCGTAGCGGATTCAGACATCCCACGCCGTTGTTCAGGGCGAAATAACAGTTTTGTTCATCGTCGACATACACACGGTTATTCACTCCGTTGCCCTGCATGGTCAGTTGGTCGAGCGGCAGGGTCATCAGCCGTTGATAATGACCGTCGCGGTATTCTATTAATGAATAGGCCGAGCGTGACACCAGCCACAGCCTTCGGTCGTCGACCTGCGTTGCGCTGTAGATCTCCGTGGCCGACGGCAAATCTTTGTGCAGCGCGGCAAACGTTTTGAGACATTCGTTTGCTCTGTCGTAATGATAGAGCGAATCTCCGTCAGACACCACTACATCCCCGCGGATTTTCATTACGAACGATGTCGGGGTTTCGTGTCCCGGCCCGGCGTTTGCGATGAAATCCAGACTTTCGACCGAGTCAAGGCTTTCTGTCAGAGTTAAATGTATCACACCGCGCGCTAAGTGCGAGCACCATATACTGCCGTCTGTATCTATTTCGATCTGACGCACCGGTGCGCCGAAACCCTTTATTTCCTCAGGAGTTCCCCAACTTCCGTCAGGTTGCCGGCGATGGATGCGCAGCGCATAGTACGACGATTCGATTATCACATCCTTGTTGTTGATCCGTCCTCGTTTTAGGTCTGTGCTGGCCGAAGGCCACAGAAGTGTAGGTTTACCGTTTTCAAGTATGGCCGACGATGTGCCGCCCCCGACGAAGATTTGGTTGCCGACAGAAGCGATATGCCAGATTTGCGACTTCAGTTCATCGTAGCTTTCCATGCGCATTTTTTCGCCGTTATAGACATAGAGTCCCTGATTGGTGCCGACATACAGTTTACGATCGTCACGGTGGATGGCATATGTCATACCGATCGACCTCTCGCCCGGATCGGCTTTCAGAAACGACAGTGCCAGACCCGTATGGATCAGGGATATGCCGTGATCGAGCATTACCCACACATTGCCGCTCTGATCTTCGGTTATTCCAAGCACGGTGTTGTTGCCGAGCCCGTTCTCATAATTGTAATGCCACAACTTTCTACCGTCGGGCGTCACAGCGTAGATGCCGTTACGCAACGTGCCTAAAACTATCGTTCCGTTGCGCATTCTTATCGCGCGATTGACGCAGTTTTCTTTGAGCTCGCTGTCTACATCGGTGGGAAGTCGGCGTAGATCTCCGTCTGCCCCGAGTGTGTAGAGTCCGGCCTGCTCTGTGCAGAGCATCAAAGACTTATCCCCCCCTAAAACCGCGACTACGTCGCTGTTACCCAGTAGGTTATTTGCCAACATGTTTTTGTGCTCGTACCCGTTGAACTCGCATAGCTGGCCGTGGATGAGCTGAGAATACATTTTATTGTTGACCTCAAAGAGGTTCAACGGTTGTTTGCCGTCCTCCTGGATCGGGGTCAGAGTCTTGCCGTCGTAACACAATATGCATCTGAACGACTGAAAATACACATTTTTACCGACTGGTACTATCGCCCAGAATTCGTCATCTTTGAAATCATAGCCGTCATCGAGTAAGCCGCACAGCGAATGATACTCCTCTATGCCGCACTCGTCGCGCTCGAAATAACCGACTTCTTCATATGCTCCTACATAGACCCTTTCGCCGATCGAAACCACCGATCGTATAATCGGACATCCCGGTATATAATAGCGGTTCCATCTCACGCCGTCGAATGTCAGTAACCCGTCACTTGTCCCGAAATAAAGTATGCCCTTGCTATTCTGAGTCGCGCTCCACGTCTGCGTCGCGCAATAATTTTCATGCTGCGAATAGTATGTTGCCAGTGGCTGGAACGAGAACGCTCTGCAGTCTGTGATGACTGCGGACGCGAGTAGAATCAGCGCAAACAAATGTGTTCTAAGGTTAAATTTCATTTCTTTTCCGGTAAAAGAGTCAGGTCTGATTTCGGTTGCAAAAATAGTAACAAAAAAAATATTTGCAAAATATTTGCAAAAAAAATCGCTGTTATAATTTTCTATGTTCCAGATTGATGAATCTGCGTAGCGTAGTGAAAACGTACTCGCTTTTTACTTGACGTAGCTATGTAGTAGTCGCAAATTTGCACCGATTTGTAACGATTGTGTTACTTTGCGGCCACAATCTTTTTAACCAAAATTTAATGTCAAACTAAAACCTAAATCATGAAAAGACTCTTTGTCATGTTTTTTATGTCGGTGATTTGTGCCTCACTCGCGCACGCTCTCACCGTAAAAGGTACAGTGACCGACTCGGCTGACGAACCGCTGCCCGGCGTGTCGGTTAAGGTGCTTAACACTCTTCAGGGTAC
>CAZULD010000043.1:0-5158 GCA_964621135.1 uncultured Bacteroides sp.
AATTTGCAAGGTTGGGAAAAATAGATTAACTTTGCGGTGCTTTAGGGTCATCGTGCGCGGTGACGTTGGGCAATAGGATAGTCTTATGGTGTAATGGTAGCACTACAGTTTTTGGTTCTGTCTGTCTAGGTTCGAATCCTGGTAAGACTACTTCTTAAAGTGAATGGCGGTGTGTCGGAAATATTCTTGACACACCGCTTTTGTTAATCGAAGGTCCGGAGTATAGGAAAAGGAATAGGAGTATGAAGACGCTTTATGTCAGCGATATGGACGGGACGCTTTTAGGCCCCGACAGTAAGGTGAGTCCGGAGTCGGCAGCGATTATAAGCGATCTGTCGAGCCGCGGTGCGTTAATAACTGTGGCGACGGCGCGCACGGCGGCGACGGTCGCGCCGTTGCTGGCTGATACCGTGACCCTCCCGCCGGCTATCGTGATGACCGGTGCCGCATTTTGGGATCGTCAGCGTAGCGCCTACTTTGACGTGCGTTTTTTGAGCGATGATGCCATGGCCGATGTCGTCGCGGCCTGTCATTCGGCAGATCTTCATCCGTTTGTCTATATGATGGAGGATGAACGTTATCTCGATGTCACTCACGACGGACAGACATTAACGCCGGTCGAGCAAGCGTTTTATGACGAGCGTTCACATCTGCCTCTGAAGCGATTCCACCTTCGCAGCGCGATACCTCACGGCGGACGCACGGTGCTGATCTACGCCATGGGTGCTAAAGATGCGGTTTATGCTGTGGCCGAGCGGCTGGCGTCCAATCCCGGCCTGTCAATATCGTGCTATCAGGACATTTTTGATAAATCGGTCGGTCACCTTGAGATTTTCGAAGCCGGAGTGTCCAAGGCTTCGGCGGTTCTAAGATTAAAGGAAATGGTCAAGGCTGACCGTCTGGTCGTGTTCGGCGATAATCTCAACGATCTGCCGATGATGGAGGTTGCCGATGTAGCCGTAGCGGTAGGCAATGCGTTCGACGCCGTCAAGGAGGCGGCAGATATAATCATCGGGCCGAACTCTGACGACTCGGTCGCTCGATTTATCCTCGCTGACTATCAGCAGCAATCAGCTATCTGACAACTATTTCAACTGCGTATCATTGTCGCCGTGGCCATGGCGGCAATGCCTTCTTCGCGACCGGTGAATCCGAGACGCTCGGTAGTCGTGGCTTTAACTGAAACGCGATCCGGTGCGAGACCGAGATCGGCGGCAACGTTGGCCTGCATTTGCTCAATGTGGGGCAACATTTTGGGCACCTGCGCCATAATAGTAATGTCGACGTTCGACGGGCGATAGCCCTTGTCAGCGGCCAGACGCACCACTTCGCGGAGCAGCATGCGCGAGTCGGCACCGCGCCAGCGTTCGTCAGTATCGGGGAAGTGATAACCTATGTCGCGCAGGGCGAGAGCTCCGAGGATAGCGTCGGCGAGCGCGTGGAGTGCAACGTCGGCGTCGCTGTGGCCGAGCAGCCCGCGGTCAAAGGGAATATTTACACCGCATATAATACAAGGACGGTCGGCAACGAGACGATGAACGTCAAAACCGTTGCCGACACGAATATCAAATTCCGGATTCATAATTGACTATTATTTGCGACCGAACATTTCCTTGAGGCCGTCCATATCGAACGTGAGCGAGAAGCGCAGAGTCTGGTCGAGGGGCGACGTCTGGGCTGCCGCGATCATGTATGAAGCGTCGAGGCGCACAACGTTGAGCGAGAAGCCTGCTCCGAGCGAGAAATACTTACGGTTGCCCTTGAATTCGTTTTCGTAGAAGTAACCAGCACGGAGGAAAAACTGGTTGTTGTAGCTGTACTCCGCGCCGAACGACCACGATATTTCTCTGAGCTCTTCCTTGAAGCCGCCGGGAGCGTCGCTGAACGATTTGAAGATGCCGGTGAACGACGACATATTCTCCCAGTTCTGGAGTGCGTCGAGATATTCACGCTGACCTTCGGGAGTGTCGGCGTAGTCGCCTTCGCGGGGTTTGGCCGGCACGAGCAGCTTGTTGGCGTCAAGGCCGATCGTCAGGTTGTGGTAGTCGGCCAGTGGGAAGGTGAACGCTGTACCGAGTCGGAGGTTGGTCGGGAGGAACGCGGGATCCTCGCCGTTGTTGTATGACACCTTCGAGCCGATGTTTGAGATGTCCCAACCCCATGACCACTGACATTCGTTGCGGCCGATGATGGGGTAGGTGGTGTAGTAACCCGAGATGTCAGCCGAGAAAGCCGATGCGCCGGTCGATTGGTCGCCGGCATAAGAGTCGGAGAATCCGAGGTCAGAGTAGATATAACGGAATACGACACCCATCGAGAACTTCTCTGACAGCTTGCGCGAGTAGCCGACGTCGAACGACATTTCGTAAGGATTAAGACTCTGTCCGACACCGCCGCCGATAGGACGCGTATTGACCTCACCGAGTGAGAAATAACGCAGCGATGCGCTGACGGCCTGATTGTCATCCTGGCCGAGTTTCCAGTATCCTGAGAGGTTGGCGAGGAAGATATCGTTGACAAGTTTGCGCAACCACGGAGTGTAGCTGAGCGACACGGCCGCGCGGCTGTAGGCGAATGCATATTTTGACGGATTCCAGAACTGCGAGTTGGCGTCGGGATCGGTCGCCGCGCCGAGGTCGCCCATCGAGGCTCCGCGCGCGTCGGGTGCGATGCTGAGCGAGGTCACGCCTGTGGTGATGGGGTTGAACTCATCGTTTTTGATATCCTGTGCAGCCGATGTCACGATGCCCGTCAGGAGGGCAACGGCAAGGGCGGCTGAAATGCGCAATGATCTTTTCATAAGCTATGCTTGTAGTAAGGGTCTTTACTATATTAACACGAGATAGTGTGAATTATTGCGTCAGCGCGATGTGACTGCAATTTTACGCGACGCTGTCGAGAATGTTTCGCCGTCGGATGTCACGGTCGCTCTGTAGAGGTAAATGCCTCGCGGAACGCGCCGTCCGGTTCCGTCGGTGAGATCCCATGTCACGGGCGACGACGTGTACATATCGCTGCGTCCGGTCGAAGTCTGTTCCCACAGTTTATGACCGAGGAGATTGTAGACCGAAACCGTTACGGTCAGCATCGACTCCGGACGGTTGTGTGCGAGATAGAAGTTTGCTTCCGTTGTCGCCGGACTCGCATCGGCGTAGAGATCGAAAATCGTCGGCGCCACACCGTCGCGGACATAGAAGTCAATAGTCTTTGACGCCGAGTTGCCGCTGGTGTCGAACACACGCAGGCGCACGGTGTGATGTCCGTCGGTCAGACCTTCGAGCGGATAGGCGATTTCGCCGGCGGGCGAACCGTCAGATGCCGGAGTGAAGTAGAACGGCACGTCATTATAGCTCCTCTTCTCGTCGAGCATTATCGACATCTGATGACCGATACCGGCCATTGAAAGGTTAATACCCACATTATCCCTGACTGAAGCGATGATCATCGGCGACGAGTTCACTTCATCTCCCTCGCGGAATGTCGGATGATTCGCCGCAAGTAATTCGATTACCGGAGCTTCGGTGTCCTCGCCTACAGTTTCGTCAAAGCCGTAGACATAGCAGTTGTGATCCAGACCCGACGCTTCAACCGAATTGTCGTCGGAATATGCGGCAAGCACGATGGTCGCCTCGCGGAAATTTTCGCTGATGTCCGAGGGCATTGCTACGCTCAGCGAGAAACGGCCGTCGACGACGCGGCATGATCCCGAATAGAGTTTGTTGCCGTGACGGTCAAAGGGCTTCTGATCGGGATATTCGTCTGCAGGGATCGTTACAGAGAGATCCGCGTCATAGAGGTCGATCACGACCGTACCGTTGAAGTTCTCGAGCAGCTTGCCTGACGGATCGTTGACCGATCCTTTAATCACCGGCATACCCCGGGCGGGAATGATTATCTGGTCGGGCCCGTCGACAGGCACACCGTTGACGGTGTCAACCGTCACGACATTGTCGGGTGTCGACAGGCGCAGAGCCGGGTCGCCCATAAAGACATAGCGCAGACGGTTGTCGTTGTTGAGCACGCCCTCCTCGACATCATTGTTGTTGATGGAGCGGATGTTATTTTTTGCTCGGCGATAGATTTCGCCTGTGGCCTGTAGACGGCCTTTGCTGTCGCGCGCCGATATTTCTTTGCCGATAGCGTTGGTGAAATAACCGTTGTAGACGATATAGACCGGACGGGTGGCGCTGACCATGCCTATGACACCGCCGTTTTTCTCAAACATCATGATTTCGCCGCCGCTCTGAGTGTTGGAGTCCCAGCGCAGGAAGTTACAGGTCGCTGCGTAGACAAAGGGCAGATGGCGGAAATACATATTATTGTTGATGTCGGAGTACGACAGCATGCCGTCGCCTGTCCACGAATGGTTTGTGGCATGGCCTACGAAAGTCCACCATGCTACGCCGTCGTTGAGCAGACGATACATTTCGTCGCGGGCCGACTGATAGATGCCGTTCGACTTTTCGTAAGCCGGCAGATAGATTTTCTCAAGGATATAGGGGTTGAGATTATTTTTGTCAAATCCGCGGGCAAACCATTCTGACTGCTTGTAGTGCACGCCGTTGCCGTCGTCGCCGTCATCGGCGAGGATCAGCACACGGTTTTTCCACACTCCGGGAGTCGAGCGACGCGAGTAATCGACGATCTTATCCACTACAATCTTGGCGCTTGAAGCACTCGTCACCGGCAGACGGCCTACCCCGATAGAGAGATTGTCCGCGCCCAGACGTGTGCCTGACCCGTCGTCGAGCATAGCGAGGAAGTCATCCGTGCAGAAGCCTTGCTCAGCGTTGAGCGACAGGCGGTCTTCGCGCTGCTGCCATGCGGGCAGAGTCGGCGCTCCGAGCTGACGCACACCTGCTGTGAGCTGACGCTCGTCGTAAGTCATTCGGCCCATGAGCAGTGCATATTTCAGCGGTCGGCCCGCTGCCGCGCCGCGATCGTAGAGCATCTTGAGATACTTTCTCAGACCCGACACATCGGGCGCTCCCGAGCTGAATTCGTTGTATATTTCCGACGCATCGACAACGTTGACTTTCAGCGTGTCGGGCAATCCGCGGTGAAGCTCGGCGAGACGCTCGGCCTGAGCGGCCCAGCCGGGATGGGTGAATATCACCATGTCGGCAAGCTCGTCGGCGTGGTGGTTCTGGTTGATGAC
>CAZULD010000043.1:5258-15620 GCA_964621135.1 uncultured Bacteroides sp.
CGATCGCCGACCTCCGATGTGAGCGTGTGGGTCGACTTGCCTTCGATGCCGTAGACCTCACTGCCTGAGGGAGCTATGGAGATGACGTCAGACTGATTCGACTCCACGGCTTTGCCGTTAGCCTTATAGTCCAGGCGCGATGTCGAACTTGTTGTCTTGGCTACGAATGAAGTCCTGAAAGTTACCGGGCCGCAGATGTCGGGCAGACTGAAGTTGAAAACCCGCGAGGGAGTGTAGCGGAAGTCTTCGCCTACGAGCAACTGGCCGCCTTCGCCCGGTGAAGTCAGTTCCTGTTCGTGCTGCAGACGGTCTATGAATGATGTCGCGGGTGCCGATGCGCCGGGCGTTGCGGTCGAGGCGATTGCGGGAACCACCGAGTCGTTGGCCGTTACGAAATAATAACCGGCAACAGAGTAGGGGCTTGAACGCCGCACTGCCGGATCCGAGCCTTCCCACTGATGGGGGCCGACAGCATAAAACACCACCGAGCCGTCGCTGTTCACTATCGAACTGACAGCCGGGAGATCGTCGATATAATTGTCTGCCGTAAGCGCGTCAGCGATTCTGCGCCCTCCGTAACCGTAGATGCGCACCTGATTGGGATCTGCGAATCCCCAGTTTCGCAGTGTGGCGGCCGGAATGCGGTAGACACCGTCGTCGCTGACTGAGATTTTTACCCAGCGTCCGGATGCGAGCACCGATTGCTCGGCATAGTGCGACAGGTCGATAGCGCGCCCGGTTATAGCCGTTACAGCTAAGACGATAAGTGATATGATGCGGAAGAGATTATTAGGATTCATTCGTAAAATTCGATTTCAATGTATTGTTTTTAACGCAAATACTCTGTGTTTATTGCCTCGGCGATTTCATATCTTCGAGCCAGCGCGACCATTGTGTGGCGTCACCGTTAAATGTGTTGAGGTCGACCGAGCCGTCGACGCCGTCGACACGGCTTTCATGGCTGTGCTGCCACAGTGTCCAGTCGCCCGAAGGTATGGGTGGATCGGTGAACGAACATACCCACACCGGCATCTCGTCAAACCGATCTCTGATAAAGCGGCTCAGACCGCGCTTGTTGGTGTAGATGATCACGTTGCGGCGCGATCCTTCTAAGGCTATGATCATCCCGCGCAGCGCTTCTACGATGATTTCTGTGTCGACACCGTCGGGGTTGTTTGCTTCCTCGATGTCGATGGCTAAAGGCAGATCAAGTTCGAGCGAGTCGACAGCTCCGAGGAAGTTGCGGCCCTGCTCATAACCGTCGCTGTCGAAGCGGAAGAAATGATAGGCGCCGACCTTTAAGCCTGATTCTTTGGCCTTACGGTAGTTCTCTGCGAATTTCGGGTCGCGGAACGATGTCCCTTCCGAAGCCTTCAGGAAGGCGAAGCTGATGCCGTCGGCCGCCACGCGCTCGAAATCAATGTTTCCGTTGTGGGCTGAAAGATCGACTCCGGCTATAGGATACGCTTTGCGATCCGGCTCGACGTGGAGGCGGCGCGTCTCTCCGAGGCGCAGCAAAGCCACGGCGAAAATCGCCGCTGCAGTCAGCAGAATCAGCAGTATGGCTAATATTCGAGCCCGGTTCATAATAACAAAATTAGCAAAAATCCGCCTAATTTGCAAATTCTTAATTAGTTTTCGGAGTCTGTTAGTACCATAAATTCAAGTTTTTTTGGTGATTTCGGGCGGATGTTATAAATTTGTAGTTAATTGCATTAATTCGCACCGTTATGGATTCGAAACCGCTAATGTCACCCGAAGAGGAAGATCGCATGGTCGAAGAGGCGTTCCGCGATGTGCTCGACGGCTATCTCAAGAGCAACCATCGCAAGAAGGTAGAGATTATCGAACGTGCCTTCCGCTTTGCTAAAGAGGCTCATAAGGGAGTGCGACGCCGCTCCGGCGAGCCATATATCCTCCATCCGATCGCCGTTGCAAAGATTGCCAGTCAGGAGATCGGCCTCGGGTCTACGTCGATTTGCGCGGCTCTTCTGCATGATGTGGTGGAGGATACAGACTATACGGTCGAAGACATCGAGCAACATTTCGGTAAAAAGATCGCCCAGCTTGTCGAGGGACTTACAAAGATTTCCGGCGGCATATTCGGTGATAAAGCGTCGCTTCAGGCCGAAAATTTCAGAAAATTACTCCTCACGATGAGTGAGGATATCCGTGTGGTGCTAATTAAAATGGCTGACCGCCTGCACAATATGCGCACCCTCGGATCCATGGCGCCAAACAAGCAATATAAGATTGCCGGTGAGACGCTCTATATCTATGCCCCTCTGGCCCATCGTCTTGGATTGTTCCAGATAAAGACCGAGCTGGAGGATCTCAGCTTCAAATACGAGCACCCTGCCGCCTACGAGCGCATAACCGAGCAGATACGCGAGAGCGAAGCCCGTCGCGCAGCCGTTTATAGCGATTTCTCCGCTCCGATCAAGGAAAAACTTGACCAGCTCGGCATCGTTTATGATGCAAAGGCCCGCTTGAAATCGGTCTACTCCATCTGGAACAAGATGGAGACCAAGCATGTACCCTTCAAGGAGGTCTACGATCTCTATGCGATGCGCATCGTGTTTGAGTGCGACGACCAGTCGAAGGAAAAATCAATCTGCTGGGCTATTTACTCAGCGATAACCGATATTTACAAACTTCATCCCGACCGTACGCGCGACTGGATAGCCGTGCCTAAGGCTAACGGTTATCAGGCGCTCCACCTCACCGTCATGGGCCCCGACGGCAACTGGGTCGAGGTGCAGATTCGTTCGCGCCGCATGGACGAAATCGCCGAAAAAGGTTTCGCCGCTCACTGGAAGTATAAGATAGGTGAAGGCGAGGAAGAGTCGGAGCTCAATGTCTGGCTTCGCACTATCAAAGATATTCTCGACAATCCCGAACCCAGTGCGATAGACTTCCTTGATACACTGAAACTCAATCTCTTTGCTTCTGAGATAGTAGTATTCACCCCTAAGGGCGAGTTGCTTACGCTTCCTGCCGGATCGACTGTGCTCGATGTCGCCTTTGCACTTCACAGTCAGCTCGGCATCCATTGCATCGCAGGCAAAGTCAACCATAAGCTCGTGCCGCTGAGCCATAAACTGAGCAGCGGCGACCAGGTTGAGGTGCTGACCTCGAAATCTCAGAATCCACAGCCCGAGTGGGAATCGTTCCTCGCTACGGCCAAGGCAAAGACACGCCTCCGTCAGGCTCTGCGTAAAAATCGTCAACCCATTGTTGCCGAGGGTAATGCTAAGCTGAAGCAGTGGCTTGCCGATCATGATATTCCCGATAACAATCTGGTGATCAGTAAACTTCAGGGCACATTCCATGTTGCCAACCGTGAGGAACTGTGTTATCAGATCGGTGCTCAGGAGATCGTTTTGGGTGATTTTCTTGTCAAAAGCCTTAAAAAACAGGCCGAATCCCAATCCACAGGCCTGTTCTCTAAGTTTTTCAACCGAAAATCATCCAAGAATGAACCCGAAACCGTCGAAGACTCTCCGCGTCCTAAGATCAACACGAAGGAGACTTACGAACTCCACTATGACGAAAACGGCTCAAATTTCAAGATCGCCGAATGTTGCTGCCCGATTCCGGGCGACGACGTGATGGGTTTCATCGACGACGATGGAGAGGTGGTCGTTCATGCGTTGAATTGTCCCCGCGCACAGATGCTTAAGGCCGGTTTCGGCTCGCGAATCGTCGCAACGCGTTGGGAGAGCGTTTCCGGTAAGTCGCTTGCCCACGTCCATATTGACGGCATCGACCGCCACGGCATACTTCAGGAACTTATTCAGATAATTTCGACCCACATGGCCCTTGATATGCGAAAACTTAATATCGAAGCTCACGATGAGGTCTTCGAGTGCGATCTTTGGGTCAGGGTAGGCGATGTAAATGTTGTCAGCAGCTTGTGTGACAAGGTTCTGACGATTGACGGTGTACAGTCCGCCGCACGAATTCATTAAATATTAAGAATCGATGAACAGACAGATATTGGACAAATTGAGCAAACGGGGCATGGCCGGACGGCTTCTGGTCTGCCTTGTTACCGCGCTTGTCATCACATATTTCTATCCTCATCCGGAGTCAAGCCATTATAATTATGAGCAGAACCGTCCGTGGAGCTATGCTAAACTGATCGCTCCCTTCGACATTCCGATTCATGCTGATTCGGCGACCATTCTCGCCGCCCGCGATTCGCTTGAGGCTCATTTCGTGCCGGTCTATGAGATCAATCAGTTGATGATTGACTCTGTGATCGAAGGTTTGCCCTATGTCCACAACGCTCCTTATCGCAATGATCTCGCCGCCCGCTTGCGCAAGATCTATTCGCAGGGTGTGGTCGACTCCGACACGCGCGAGAAGATTGAGGAGGGCAAGCTGCCCAAAGTCCGCATCCTCGAGAAAAATGTGCTCAGCGAGATGTCCACATCTCACTTCTCTTCGGTCCGCGATATCTACCTTCAGCTCGATTCGGCGATCTCAAACGAAGCCTTCCACGAATACTTCACTTCGGCCAATCTTCAGCAGCTCCTCCAGCCCAACATTGTATATAACGAAGAGGAGAGCCGTCGCCATTATGACTATGACTATCTGACGCTGACGGCTGACCGCGGTGTGATCCAGCAGGGTCAGACGATTATTGATAAGGGCACAATCATTAGCCCGCAGGACTTCACCAACCTGCGCACTTACGAGCGCATGGTCGAAGCCAGCATCACCAAGGCCGGCAAAAGCGACTGGCTTATGCTCGGCGGACAGTTTATATATGTAGTCATCCTGTTGTCGTGTCTCTTTTTCTATCTCCTTATCAACAACCGCAAGCTCTACGATGATATGCGGGCGTTCACGTTTGTGTTTGTCCTCATTACGCTCTTCTTCCTCATAGCCCTTGCGCTCAACACATTTATCGGATCAGGCATCTACATCGCCCCCCTGACGATCGTGCCGATCCTGATTCTGGTATTCTTCGACAACCGCACGGCCCTGATGGTTTCGGCTGTGCTGACTCTCGTATGTGCGGCCATCACATCATTCCCTCTCGAATTTATTTTCCTGCAGTTCTCCGCTGCGACCACAGCTGTGTACTCGCTCCGTCATCTCAGTCAACGTTCCGAGCTGCTCCGCACAGCCGGTCTGGTTGCTACAGCTTATCTTGTTTCCTATATCGCCCTCGAGTTGCTGATGAACGGCACCTTCGAAGGCTTCGCATGGCGCATGATTGTCTATCTGGTTGTCAACGCCGCCCTCTGCTCTATGGCCTATGTTCTTATGTCGGCCGTTGAGCGCGTGTTCGGCTTCATATCGGATGTTACTCTTGTCGAACTCGCCGACACAAACAATCCTCTCCTGCGTAAGCTCAATGACGAGTGCCCGGGAACGTTCCAGCACTCCCTCTCCGTCAGCAATCTTGCTGCCGATGCCGCCAAAAAGATAGGAGCCAACGAGCAGCTCGTCCGTGCCGGAGCGATGTATCACGACGTCGGCAAGCTCAGCAATCCCGCTTTCTTTACAGAGAATCAGCATGGTGTCAATCCCCACGATGCCCTCTTGCCCGAGCAGAGCGGCCGCATCGTCATAAATCATGTGATTGACGGTCTGCGGCGCGCCGAGAAGGCCGGACTGCCCTCTGTTATAAAGGATTTCATCCGTGAGCACCACGGCCGCGGCAAAGCAAAATATTTCTACTACACTTATTGCAACCAGCATCCCAACGAAGAAATCGACCCCACGCCGTTCTCATATCCCGGTCCCAATCCTCAGAGCCGTGAGACAGCCGTCCTTATGATGGCCGATGCGGTCGAAGCCGCCAGCCGTTCGCTTAAGGAGCATACGCCTAAGGCGATCTCCGATCTGGTCAATAAGATTATCGACGGACAGATCGCCGACGGTATGTTCGACGAATCACCCATCGAATTCCGTGATATCCCTGTAATCAAGGAGGCTTTCATCAAGCGTCTGAAGACTATCTATCATTCACGCATCGTCTATCCCGACGCGCCAAAAAGCCGGCCCGAAACCCAAAATGACTGACGCCAAGCGACTCGCACGACGCATGATTTTGATCGCGGTGACTGCAATCTTTGCAGCATCGCTGCTGCCTTCGTGCAGCAGCAAGAAGAACACCGCGGCGCGTCGTCAGTACACGGCTTTCATCACCCGCTATAACATATATTATAACGGCGATACACATTACAAGGAGACTCTTGCCGATATGGAGAGCAAATACGAGGATGATTATTCATCGCGTATGCTGTTCATGCATCCTGTTGAGGCGAAATCCGACGAACTCGCCCCTCAACCAACCGGCGACTTCACCCGCTCTATCGAAAAAGCTCAGAAGGCAATCCAGCTCCGATCTATCAAACAGCGTCCCGCCGGTAAGCAGGGCAAGTCCCGCGACGCCGCTTATAAAGCATGGATGAAACGCGACGAATACAACCCCTTTCTCCACAACGCGTGGATGTTGATGGGACGTAGCCAGTATTACAACGGCGATTTCCTCGGCGCGGCTTCTACTTTCTTCTATATCAGCCGCCACTTCACATGGTTGCCCAATACGGTCACCGAGGCCAAGATCTGGCAGGCACGCAGCTATGTGTCGCTCGACTGGCTGTTTGAGGCCGAGATGATCCTCACGCGCATCAAACCCGAGGCGTTGACCGATAAGACGCTCAAAGGCCTTTATGATTTCACTATGGCCGACTGGCTGATCAAAAGCGAACGCTACGAAGACGCCGTGCCCTATCTTCAGGGTGCGATCAAAGCCGAGAGTGGCGCGCAGAAAACACGCCTCTATTTCCTTTTGGGTCAGGTTTATGCACGCCTCGGCCGCAAGACGGAGGCATATCAGGCATATAAGAAGGCCGGATCGTCGCCCTCGGCGTCTTATCGCACCAAGTTCAACGCCCGTATCAAGCAGAGCGAAGTGTTTGAAGGTGCCGACGTCACTCCTGAGGTCAAGGCTCTGCGCCGCATGACCCGCTACGACCGCAACAAAGAGTATCTCGACCAGATTTACTATGCCATCGGCAACCTCTACCTTTCGCGTGGCGACACCACCGAAGCCATTGCCAACTATCGTCTCGCGGCCGAAAAAAGTCAGCGGTCGGGCATCGACAAGGCCATTACCCAGATTCGGCTCGGCGGTCTCTATTTCGACCGAGGACAGTACGAGCTTGCTCAGCCGTGTTACTCCGAAGCTGTGCCGATGTTGCCGAAGAATTATCCAGATTATCAGGCTCTCGTCCGTCGTAGCGACGTCCTTGACGAACTCGCACTTTACTCGCAGAACGTCACCCTGCAGGACTCATTGTTGAAACTCAGCTATATGACTCCCGAGCAGCAGATGAAGATCATCGACAAGATTATAGAGGAGCTGAAGAAGAAAGAAAAAGAGGAGGCAGAGGCTGCTGCCCGCGAGGAGTATCTTGCCGCCCGCGAGGCCGAAGGCAGCAATATGAATTCAAATGCCAACGCGCCTAACTCGTTCAATATCAATTCCGACAATTCTTGGTATTTCTATAATACCGCGACCCGCAACGCCGGCCGCACAGAGTTCCAGCGTCGTTGGGGTTCGCGTAAACTTGAGGACGACTGGCGCCGCCGAAACAAAGCGTCGTTCAGCCTCGAGACTGAAGATGATGAGTCGGACGACGGCGAAGACTCTGACGATCAGACTGACAATCCCGACGCTGAAGATAAAAAGAGTCAGGAGGATGCTGAGAAGGCGTCGGATCCGCATTATCCCGAATACTATCTGGCCCAGATACCTAAAGATGATGCCGAGCGCGCTACGGCTAACGACATCATCCAGGAAGGGCTCTTCAATATGGGTGTCATCCTCAAGGACAAACTCGACGATTATTCGGCCGCCGAGCGCGAGTTTGACCGCCTGCTCACCGACTATCCCGACAATGTCTACCGTCTGGACGTCTACTATAACCTGTATTTAATGTATAAGCGCGCCGGCAACGAGCCTATGGCTGAGAAATATCGTCAGTTGATCCTCGCCGACTTCCCCGACTCGAATTATGGCGTCGCTATGCGCGATCCGGACTATATAGAGAATCTCCGCAAGATGGATGCCCGTCAGAACGAACTTTACGAGCAGGCTTACGAGGATTATCTTAACGACCGCAATGATCTTGTCCATAAGGCTTATACGGAGATGGCCGAGGAGTTCCCGATGAGTCCGCTGATGCCGAAATTCATGTTCATCGACGCGTTGGCCTATGTCACCGAGCGCGAGCCGGAGAAGTTTACCGAAGTCATCCGCGAGTTGCTCGAGCGTTATCCCGACACAGACTTGACGCCGATCGCAGCCTCGTGGCTCAAAGGCATACAGCAGGGCCGCAAACTCCAGTCGCCCGAAAACGGCAGCAACATCCGCGGTATGATCTGGGATGTGAAACTCGGAGGGGGCGACAGCATCTCAGTCGACACGCCGATCGAATTTGATCTCGACCCGTCGCAGGCTCAGATGCTCGTGATGGTCTATGACGCCGCCGAAGTGCCGACCAACGAATTCCTCTTCGAGATCGCCCGTCACAACTTCAGTTCGTTCGTCGTCCGCGACTTCGACCTCGAACCGATGAACTTTGGCCGTCTCGGCATGATCGCCATCAGCGGCTTCGACAACCTTGACCAGCTCAACCATTACCGCAAGGTTATGGCTGACTCGCCTGACTTCAAACTTCCTCCCGGTGTGCGCCCCGTAGCCATCAGTGTCGAGAATTTCAAGAAAATGATGGCCGAAGGCCGAACGTTCGACGACTATTTCCGTTATCTTGAAGAACAGAACTATGTCGACGCTCAGGCCGGCTTGCTCCAGCCCGAAGAGATCGAGACCCTTGACGAAGCCGATGCGGCTGCCGCGGCTGAAGCCATTCCGGCCGAACCTGCCGCCGAGCCCGCAGCCGATACGCCTGCGCCTGTCAAGAAAGATCCACGCGCCGACTTGCCCGAGGCTCCCCTGTCACCCGCCGCTCCCAAGGCGTCGGCTCCGAAGGCTCCCGCTCAGACGCCGCCCGCCGTTCCCGAATATCGCCCCGGCTCCGAGGGTGACGATCCGCTCCTCGATGACTGATTACTAATTAAATGACACAAATGAATCAACAGACTCCATATCGCATCCTTTGGGCCGATGATGAAATCGACCTGCTCAAACCTCACCTGATGTTCCTTCGCAACAAGGGCTATGATCTTGTCACCGCCAACAATGGCAGCGACGCCCTCGCGCTTGCCGACAGCGAGCATTTCGACCTCGTCATCCTCGACGAGAACATGCCGGGTTACACCGGTCTCGAGACCCTCTCGTTCATCAAGCAGCGTCATCCTCATCTACCCGTCATCATGATCACCAAGAGCGAGGAGGAGAACATCATGGATCAGGCTGTCGGCAGCAAGATTGCCGACTATCTCATCAAGCCTGTAAATCCCAACCAGATTCTGTTGGCTATAAAAAAGATACTCCACAGCGACCGTCTCGTGGCCGATCAGACCACTCAGGATTACCGCCGCGATTTCGCCAACATCTCTTCGCTGATCAACTCGGCCGTGACCACCGAAGACTGGTATGCGCTTTACGACAAACTCGTCTTCCGTGAGCTCGAATTAGCTTCGACCGATACAAACATGGACGAGCTTCTCGAGATGCAGAAGACCGAGGCCAACTCCGAATTCGCCAAGTTCGTCCGCCGCAATTATGAGTCGTGGGTCACAGATCCCGATGCCGACGATACTCCCTTGATGAGTCCGAAGGTATTTTCTCGCACCGTCTTCCCCATGCTCGATCGCGGAGAGAAGGTTTTCTTCGTGCTGATAGATAACTTCCGCCTCGACCAGTGGCGCACGATCAAACCGCTGCTCACCGACCTGTTCACCATTCAGGAAGGGCTTTACACCTCTATACTTCCCACGGCAACCCAGTATGCCCGCAACGCTATCTTCTCGGGACTCATGCCGCTCGGCATCGCCAAAATGTTCCCCGAACTGTGGGTCGACGAAGACTCGGAGGAAGGCAAGAATCTCAACGAATCGCCGCTGATCGCCACCCAGTTTGAGCGCTATCGCCGCAAATGCACATTCTCTTATAATAAGATCAACGATACCGCTTCGGGCGAGCGGCTGATCCGCGATTTCGCCCAGCTCGAGCGCAACGACCTCAACGTGGTGGTGTTCAACTTCATCGATATGCTCTCCCACGCCCGCACCGAGTCGAAGATGATACGCGAACTCGCCGCGTCCAACGCCGCTTACCGTTCGCTGACCGAATCATGGTTCCGCCACTCTTCGGCCTATGAATTTTTCAAAGTCATCGCCTCCAAAGGCTATAAAATCGTCCTCACCACCGAC
>CAZULD010000044.1:0-15619 GCA_964621135.1 uncultured Bacteroides sp.
CGATGATCTTCAAGAGCGTGGATTTACCCGAGCCGTTGAGACCGATGATGCCGATCTTGGCGCCGTAGAAAAACGACAGGTAGATATTTTTCAACACTTGTTTCTGCGGAGGGTAAGTCTTAGAGACACCCACCATTGAGAAGATTATTTTTTTGTCGTCTGCCATAAATGATTGGGTAGATGATTATTTCTTTTTTGGAGCGTATTTGACGGGATAGTTGCAGCGTGTGCGGCCGGCGATGATATTGTTGAGCTTGCTTTTGATAAGCTGCTTGCGTATCGGCGAGATGTGGTCGATATACAGTTTTCCGATCAGGTGATCGTATTCGTGCTGCACGATTCGCGACAGGAAGCCCGACATTTCTTCTTCGTGGGGCTCGAAGTTTTCATCAAGCCAGCGCAAACGGATGTGCTCCACGCGAGGAACGTTCTCCGACAATCCGGGCAAACTGAGGCAACCCTCTGCGCGCACCTCTTTCGGCCCGTCGAGAATTTCTAGTTCGGGATTGATCAGCGTCAGTTTGCGACCTGCGCATTCGGGAAAATCTTCGCCCATCGGCGAGGCGTCGATAACTATCAGCTTTATATTGCGGCCGATCTGGGGAGCTGCCAGCCCGACACCTTCGCTTTCGTACATACACTGCCACATATCGTCGATAAGCGGCTGAAGGTCGGGATATTGAGCATCAATCGGCTCGGATTCGCGGCGTAACACAGGATGGCCGTAGAGATAGACGGGGAGTTTCATTGCTATTGGTTTACTTCTCTTGGGTTAACAAATCTTGATACTGACGACTCTGCAAGTAGTCGTTGAGGATTATCGACGCTGAGATCTTGTCGACGACCGCTTTGTCCCGCCGGTCGCTCTTGCTCATGCCGCCGTCGATCATCGCGCGGTGAGCCAGCACAGACGTGAAGCGCTCGTCAAAGAAAATCACCTTGACCGGCGCAATCTCCTTGCGCATGCGGTTGATGACAGGCTCAAGATAACGCACTGATTCCGACGGATCCCCGTGCATGTCGCGCGGACTTCCGACGATGACCGCGTCGACGCCCTCTTCGGCGATATACTTCTTCACGAAAGCGATCAGACCGGGAGTATCGACGGTCGTAAGGCCGTTGGCGACAATGCGTAGCGGGTCGGTCACCGCAATGCCGCAGCGACGCCGACCGAAATCTATTGACATCAATCTGCCCATAATCCTGTTGATTATTTGCAAAGTTAAGAAAAATCCGCCGATCGGGCGCGCCAACAAAAATAATTTTGTTTTTTCGGATAGTTTTTCGTTTTTTTGCACTCTGAATTATATAACATAACCAGAATATGTTCTGTACCCCCATCTACCGTCTGCTGAAAACCATAGTCTTTTCTATCATATTAGCCTCGGCTTCTTTAGCTGTCGCACAGCCGACTGTCGACAGCCTCAGGCGCACATTGTCATCGGCCGACACTCCGACCGACAGTATCGACATACTATATAACATCCTTGATCTCACCCTCTACGGTCATCAAGCCGAAACACTCGAGCAGCTCTACGATCTCGCCCGCCGGAGCGACAATGTTGCCGTCATGGGCGACGTTCTCCGCCTCGAAGCAAATTATTTTTCCAAAAACGACTCGATGCAGCATCTCATCCTGCAGCGGGCAGCCGCCCTTCCCGAGGGGCCAGAGCGCCAGACGACTATGCTGTTTGCCAAAGTGAGAAACAACGCCCAGCTCGTCCGAGCTCTTCCTGAAGACAAGCGTCAGGCGCGTCTGCGCGACTATCTGGCACGCCACTCCGCCTCGACCACCATGGACACCTATGACCGCATCGAGTATCTTTTTTATCTCTGCGCATATCTGCGCAGCGCCACTGACGGCGACCTTCTGACCAAATATCTCAAGGAGTTGCAGGAACTCATCGACAATCTCCCAGCCAGAGACATGTCGCTGAAGTCGATGTTCTACACTCAGGCCGCCATAAGTTATCTGACCAATGAGATGTATGACGAAGCCATCGTCGCCAACAAGACGCTCCTCGACATCATCGACCAGCTCCAGAAACAATACGCAGCCAAAGGCCGCAAATACCGCAGTTATGACCGCTCGGCATATCTTTGCTACCGCCGTCTGCTCCGCTGCTACGAAGCCCTGACACAGGAAGAAGTCGACACATATTATAATAATATACTCTCGATCTATCAGAACGAGCCTGCTCTTCTGGCTGATTTCAACGACCGCCAGCGCCCCACGATATATTATCTCATGGCCAAGCAGCGCTATAAAGAGGTCATACCTATTATTATCACCCAGCTCGACGACCCGGAAATCACGCCTGCCGACAAATTCTACCTCACGGAGTGTCTCCTCAAGGCGAGTCAGGCCAGCGGCGACCACGGAGCCGAACTTACAGCCCTTCGCCTCCATGACTCCATGCTCCACGACCGCATCGTGGCCAAAGCAGCCGAACGCTACAAAGAGTTGCAGATAATCTATGAAGTCGACAACCTCAAGGAGGAGAACGATCAGCTCATCGTGGCCAACCGTCTCCACGAAGCCGAGACCCATGTAAAGATTATGATAGCAGGCGTTGTTTGTCTGGTGCTGATGGCTGCACTGATCATAGTCCTGATTATCATGAACCAACGCTCGCGCACACTGACCAAAAATCTGCGCCGCGCCAACGATATGCTCATTAAGGAACGCGACAACCTGCAGCAAACTCAGAAAGATCTCATCGACGCACGCGACAAGGCTAAGGCCGCTGACCGCTTCAAATCGGACTTTGTCAACAACATGAGCCACGAATTGCGCACACCCCTCTCGGCCGTTGTCGAATATTCAAAACTGATCGCCGACTGCGTCGACGACAGCAACCACGCTTACATCAAGCGCTTTGCAGAGCTTGTCGAACTCAACTCCGACCTCCTGCTCACGCTGGTCAGCGACGTCCTCGACCTCCCGTCAATCGAAGGTGCGAAGCTCACGATCAACAATATGCCGACATCGCTCCACGAGATCTGTGAAGTGTCGATCAACTCGGTGCAGAAACACCTTAAGCCTGACGTCAGCTTCATATTCGAGAACGAAAACGACCCCGACATAATCATCACCACTGACGCCCAGCGCGTAGAGCAGGTAGTCATCCATCTGCTGTCTAACGCGGCCAAATTCACCGAAAAAGGCACCATCACCTTCGGTTATACCGTCGCTCCTGACCGCAAGTCGCTGACCTTCGTCGTCGCCGACACTGGAATAGGCATTCCTCGCGGGAAAGAAGACATCATCTTCTCCCGTTTCGAAAAGATCGATTCGTCGACCCAGGGCAACGGTCTCGGCCTCTACATCGGCCGCCTCGTCGCCTCGCTGCTCAAAGGCGAACTTACCCTCGACAAATCCTATCGCCACGGCGCACGATTTATATTCACAATCCCCATCGCATGATCAGAATCCTATCATTTATATTAATATTCTTATGCACAGCGCCCGTCTTGCGGGCGATGACCCCACTTGACAGCCTCCGGTCCGAACTGCAAAAAGCGCGCACGACCCACGACAGCGTGACCATAATGTTCAACATCCACGACTGTACCCCTTTCGACAAGCGCGTCGCCCTGCTGGACACTGTCTATAATCTTTCTCTGCGCGACAGCAATTATATCGGTGTCCGTGACGCCCTCTATCTCCTCTCGGGCTATTATTCTGATAATGACTCTATGCAGAACGTTCTCGTCCGGCGAGCCGAATCGCTGCCTGACAGCGATATCAAAAAAAGCATGCTGCTTTATCTCAGAATGCGCCGGGCCCGTCTTGAGATAATGCATATAGGCGAACTCGCCCGCGAGCAGAGAATGCTGCAATATCTTGCAGAATATCGTGACCGTAACTGGCAAGACACCGACATCTATGACCGCATCGAAAATCTTTTTCTCCTCTGTCTCTTTCTGCGATCGGCCACCGAGGGCGACCTCCTCACAAGCTATCTCCTTGAGCTAAGCGATCTGATCGACAAACTCCCTGCCTCAGACCTCTCGTTGCGAACCCTTTTCTTCACCCAGGCATCGCGGAGTTTTCTCAACAACGGCATGTACGAAGAAGCTGCCGATGCCAATCGTGCGCGACTCGATGTCATAGACCAATTTGACAAACTCCACGCTTCCCTAGGTCGCATCTATCGAAACTACGACGGATCGTTACACGCCACATACCTCACCCTTCTCCTCTGTTACAGGGCTCTTTCCGACGAAGAAATTGAAAAGTATTACAACAATATCGTTAAGATTGAAAAACGTAATGAGCCAGGGCGATTCTCTGAGGAAGTCCGTCGGCGCGGCAAAATCTATTACCTCATGGCAAAAAAAAGATATGCCGAAGCTCTGCCGCTTATCAAAGAACAGATCAAAGTCAATACAACTCCCGCCGAGCACGTCAGACTGATCGAATGTCTCTTGGATGCGTCGAGAGAACTCAATAATCGCGAGGACCTGCTCTATGCCCTCGACGAAAGCAACCGTTTGCTCAAAGAGCGCCTTCAGGCCAAGACTGAGGCCAACTTCAGAGATCTCCAGATCATCCATGAAGTTCAGGATCTCCGTCGGCTCAACGCCGAGCTCGCCCATGATAATCAAGTCATTATCAACAACCGTCAGCGGGCCGCCACAATCATCACCATCATCGGCCTCATTCTCGTCACTGTTCTGCTGCTGATCCTCTGGCATCTGTACCGTAAGGCCCACAAACTCAGCCTGCGTCTCACCACATCCAACAAAATGCTTATCGGCGAACGCGATGCACTCAAGGAAGCCCAGCGCGACCTTATCGACGCCCGCGACAAAGCCAAGGCTGCCGACCGCGTCAAGACCGAGTTTGTCAATAACATCAGCCACGAGATCCGTACTCCTCTCGCAGCAATCGTCGAATACTCAAACCTCATCTCCGATTGCGCCGACGGTGACACACGTCCATACATCAAACGCTTTGCCGACGTAGTCTCGCTCAACGCCGACCTCGTCTTCACTCTGGTCAACGACGTCCTCGAGATCCCCGACCTCGAAAACGCCAAGATGAGCGTCCGCATCATCCCTACGTCAGTCAAAGACATTTGTCTCCTCGCTGTCGCCAACGTCGAGAAACGCCTCAAGCCTGATGTTCAACTGATCTTTACTAACGCTGACGATCCCGACGCGATTATCCGCACAGATCCTCAGCGTGTCGGTCAGATTTTGCTAAATCTCCTGTCTAACGCCGCAAAGTTCACCGAAAAAGGCACCATTACCTTCAGCTACTCCATTGACAACGAAAACAATCGCGCTTTCTTCGTAGTCACCGACACCGGCATAGGCATCCCGCGCGGAAAAGAAGAAGTCATCTTCTCACGCTTCGAGAAACTCAACTCCCAGACTCAGGGCAACGGCCTCGGACTCTACATAGCCCGTCTGCTCGCCGACCTGCTCAAAGGACGTCTCTATCTCGATCCCACCTATCGGCGGGGAGCGCGCTTCGTTCTCGAGATCCCGACCGAATGATCAGTCGGCGCATTACTCCGACGCGTATGACAGCACTGTCGGAGACTCTACATCGACACCGTATTCTTTGGCTCGTGCGAGAATTGCGCGGGCCAATTTCGGCTTCAGATCTTCCGGACAATATCTGAAATAAGCCTCCGCAGCCCTCACATGCGCTGCGTCAGGCATCGGGTACTCCCTTCTTTCCGGCAATCCAAACACCGAATCCGGCAACTCCTTCTTCTCCTCGTAACTTAATCTGTCGTTTGTCATAGCTTATTATTTTTAATTTTTCAAGCAAAACGTACTTTCGCCCTCCTTTGTTCACACATTTGTAACACCATTATTCAGTGCAAAACACCCGATTGAGCCCTATCAACTCGCTGACACCCCCATTAACCCATTTACCGACATCCCGCCCTGCTCCCCCCAGCGCGGGATGTCCCTTTTCCACCCCTCCCATTTTTCATTATAGATATTTTCGTCCTCGTGATTGGTTGGTGTTAAAATAATTATTAATTTTGTCAAATAGGTTCTGAGACTATTTGATAATGGAAGGGTTAATCATAGGATATGACGGTAAGAGGGCGGTGGCCAACAACACCGGTCTTGGCAATTACAGCCGCTACGTCATCGACACGCTGTCGATCGGTTTTCCGCGCAACACATACCGCCTCTACTCCCCGGTGATCCGCGACAACGACCGCCTGGCTCCTCTGCTGGCACGCGGAAATGTCGAACTCGTTGGCCCAGCTTCTGGCTTCGGCCGACGTTTCGGTTCGCTGTGGCGCACAAGTGGCATAACTCGTCAACTCATCGCCGACGATATATCGCTCTACCACGGTCTCAGCAACGAACTGCCTCTTAATATCACTAAGGCGCCGTTTCCGTCGGTGGTGACCATCCACGATCTGATATACAGACGCGTGCCGCAGGATTACAAGCCTTTCGACAGAAAATCGTACGACTACAAGTACAGCCGCTCGGCCCGCAACGCCACGCGTGTCATAGCGATCAGCCAGAAGACCCGCGACGACCTCGTAGAGGACTATCAGATTGACCCGGCTAAAATCGACATTATCTATCAGGGCTGTGACCCGCGCTTCGGCCTGCCGATCAGCTTCGAGGACAAGCAGCGCGTCAGAGAGACCCACCGCCTCCCTGCGCGATATTTTGTGAGTGTCGGTACAGTCCAGAGCCGCAAGAACCAGTTGCTTGCCGTCAAGGCACTCGAACGCCTTGACATCCCTCTTGTCATCGTCGGCAACCGCAAGAGCGACTATGCTGCTGAAATAGCCTCTTATATTTCCGCCCACAACCTGACCGACAAGGTGATCTGGCTCGACAATGTGCCATTCGCCGATCTTCCGGCTATCTACGCTTTGGCTGAATTTTCGTCCTACACTTCGCGCTACGAAGGCTTCGGCATACCGGTGATCGAATCTCTCTGGACCGGTACCCCCGTCATTGCCGCCACAGGCTCGTGTCTCGAGGAAGCCGGAGGCCCGGGAGCGGTCTATGTCGACCCTGACGATGTCGACGCCTTTGTTGAGAATGCTCGTCAGATGATCGGCAACACGGTGTTCCGCGACCGCTATGCTTCGAGAGGCCGACAATATGTCAAACGTTTCTCTGCCGACGAGTTTGCACGCCTGACCATGGCCAGTTACCGCAAAGCAATAATCGAAAAATATATATGACACAGTCAAAAAGCATACTCATCATCGGAGCCGGCGGCTTTATCGGCGGCTTTATTGCCAATGAAGCCCTCCGTCGCGGCTATGACACATGGGTCGGTGTGCGCGAGTCCACGTCGCGCCGTTATCTGACCGATCCTCGGCTGAAATTCGTCGTTCTGGATTATGACGACCCCGACGCGATGGCCGCCTCGCTCAAAGCATCCGCACCCGAAAGTGGACGCTGGGATTACATGATATGGAATCTCGGCGCGACCAAGTGTGCCAACTTTGCTGACTTCAACCGTATAAACTATATGTATCTGCGCGACTTCGTGCTGATGATCGAGCGCGAGCAGATGGTGCCCGACCGCTTCCTGTTCATGAGTTCGCTCAGCGCACTCGGCATGGCCGACGAAAAGAACTACACTCCGATCACTTCCTCCACCATCCCCGCACCGAATACGCGTTACGGTCTGTCGAAAATCAAGGCCGAAACATTCTTGGAGACGCAGCCCGACTTCCCGTGGATCATCTTCCGCCCGACCGGTGTCTACGGCCCCCACGAACAGGACTATCTCATGATGATCAAGTCGATCGACGCCCACTGGGATTTTGGCGTAGGCTACCGCAAGCAACTCCTGACATTCATCTATGTCGACGACCTTGTGCGCGCCATGTTCGAGGCTCTCGACGCAGGCGTGATCCACAAGAAATACATCATCAGCGAGGAGCGGGCCTACACTCAGGCCGAATTCCGTTCTATCGTAGCAAAGGCACTCGGCCGCAAATTCGTTATCCCCGTGAAGTTGCCGATGTGGGCCGTCTATGCGGCCTCAGTCGTTGCTGAGAAATGGGGAGTTGCCCGAATGAAGCCCTCGACGCTCAACCGCGACAAATTCAAGATAATGCGTCAGCGCAACTGGAACTGCGACGTCAGCGATGCCGCCCGCGATTTCGGCTTCAAGACCGAGTTCCCCCTTGAGCGCGGCATAGCCGAGACCGTCAAAGCATATCTAACCGAGAAAAACAATAAGAAAAAATGAGTGCCTACGATAGTGACTCCCGCACCAAAGCGCCCGTGTGGGTCTACATAGTTATTATTATCTGCATGCTGCCTGTGGTGACATTTCCGACTATGCTGTCGCTGACTACCGCCGGCTCGGCTGCTCGCACGTTTGTGTGGATCTATCCCTTCTATGTCATTGCCGCCGGAATATGCGCCCGCCTGTGCTGGCCACTGCGACGCGACATGATGTGGATTCTCCTTGCCCTCATGATTCTCTCCCACGCCGCAATGTGGCTGCTTGTTCTTAACTACCCCGACCTATGACAGTCGACGAATATATCGAGCAACATATTGACCGCGAGCCGGCTCACCTTCACGCCCTCTACCGCCGCACCCACCTGACGCGCCTCTATGCGCGTATGTGCTCCGGTCATGTTCAGGGTCGCTTACTCGCCATGCTCTCGCGGATGATATCGCCGAAGAGGATACTCGAGCTGGGAACATTCACCGGCTACTCAGCTCTCTGTCTGGCCGAAGGACTCCGCCCCGGCGGAGAGTTGCACACCGTCGAGATCGATGACGAGGCTGAAGATGAACTTCTCGAGCTTTTTGCATCTGCTCCCGGTGGGGAGGCTGTCACGCTTCATATCGGCGACGCGCTTGAAATCGTGCCGCAGCTCGGCGCTGACTGGGATCTGGTGTTCATCGATGCCAACAAGCGAAATTACTGCGAGTATTACGATTTGGTTTTCCCGTCCGTCCGTCAAGGCGGCTATATTATTGCCGACAACACCCTCTGGGACGGAAAAGTCGCAGACCCTTCAGCCCACGACGCGCAGACTGAAGGAATTCTTGCTTTCAACGATCGCGTCGCAGCCGACGACCGGGTCGAAAAAGTCATCCTCCCCATCCGCGACGGCATGACAATTATAAGAAAGAAATAACCCTCTCTGACGATGATTAACGAAATTCTTGAACATAACCGTAAATTCGTGGCCGAAAAAGGCTATGAACGCTTCCGCACAGACAAATACCCTAATAAGAAAATCGCGATAGTTACCTGCATGGACACGCGATTGGTAGAGCTTCTTCCTGCCGCCCTCGGATTCCGCAACGGCGATGTCAAGATCATCAAGAATGCAGGCGGTACGATCACCAATCCCTTCGACAGTACTATGCGTAGTCTTCTTGTGGCCGTCTATGAACTCGGAGTTGAGGAAATCATGGTCATAGGTCACACCGGTTGCGGCGTGCAGGGCATGGATAGCGCCGAGATGCAACATCTTATGAAGGAGCGTGGCATTCCCGAAAGCAATATCAATCTGATGAAGCACTGCGGCATCGACCTCGACAGTTGGCTACACGGATTTGACGATACAGACGAAGCCATCCGCGAAACCGTCGACCTTATCCGTAACCATCCCCTAATGGCCCATGACATCACCGTCAAAGGCTACATCATGGACTCCGAAACCGGCGCCCTCCGTCCGCTTTAACTCAGTTTAGCTTCAACGAAGCGAACCATTTGTCCCTGGTCGCAGCAACTGATGACGTATTGGCGTCCGTTTTTGAGGCGGATTACAAAGCATTGGTTCCGATCACCATAATAGCCGAAAAATGTGCCGATTGTAATGTCGTGGAAGTAACCCCAGTACCCCATGAAGCCTCCGCTTCCGCAAAGTCTCAGGCCTCCGAGCGACGGATAGCACAGTTCTATCCCCGATATCTCGCTGTATGGAAAAACTTTATCACCCGACAGCACCCGTCGGATTCTGAGCGTATTCTCATCCGCGCTAATTTCTCGAGGACAGTAATATAGACTGACTCCTATCAGACCCACAGTTATGATCGTTAAGAAGATAAATTTCGACTCCTGTCCATAGGTCGAGATCATACCGACGATCAGAAGTATAATAGTGCCTATAGTCAGCACTTTAGACAACATTGAGAAATGTACTTTACTTTTCATTGCAATTAAATTTTAATCTTCTGGTTCGAGAATAAACACACTTTCTACCGGTTTCCCGAAAAACCGGCATATTTTCAGCGCAAGCGGCGTCGACGGCATGAAGCGGTTGTTCTCTATCGCTACAATAGTCTGACGGCTGACGCCGACTGCCTCTGCAAGTTGCTGCTGCGTGACATCCAGCTCCGCACGTTCTACCTTAACGCGATTCTTCATTTGCCGACAGCTTATCATTATGGTATATTTCCAGTCGGAAAAGGATCACGAATAGAACCGGAAACAGCACGAGGTTGACCGACATGAAATAAAAATACGCTACTCCGTCAACAAAAAGCGTATATATCACCAAAAGAGCTATATAGACATATAGCGCATTGAGCATCGCCGCCAGACGTATCGATCCCGTCATTTCATCCTCCTCGCGCTCACGCGAACACACGATGAAAAGGCCGCCCAGTGCCAGTCCGATTATAGTGACATCGTTGACCACCGTCTCCGCCACACCTGTGAACGTCAGCATGTCTAAGTAAAGCAAACCGCCGGCGATCATCCCAAGAACGAACATTACCCAGCCCGGGATGCGTAACCAATGAGGTAAAAGAAGCATTTTCATAATCACTGATATAAAAAATAGCATCATCGGAATTGATGATGCCACAAAGGTATATAAAGTTTTACAATTAGACAAGCAAACTTTACATTTTTTTGTTTAATTTCTAATCCTTAACCGCCTCCTTCGTCAGTCAACTTATTTATTTACAGGCGGATAATCAAGTGTGTAGTGCAACCCGCGCGACTCTTTGCGCTCTTTTGCCTGACGCATAATCAGATAGCCGACATTGATTATGTTACGCAGCTCGCAGATCTCGCGTGAAGCTTTCGAGCATTTAAAGAGCTTTTCAGTCTCCTCATAGAGTATGTCGAGGCGATTCCACGCTCGGTCGAGGCGAAGATTACTGCGCACGATTCCGACGTAAGTACCCATTATCTGGTTAACCTCCTTTATACTCTGAGTGATAAGCACCATTTCCTCCGGGTGGCGCGTACCCTCGTCATTCCATTCCGGCACATCGGTGCGGAACGACAGATGCTTCACCTCCTCCGAGGCGTGACGCGCCGCTGCGTCAGCATAGACCACTGCTTCGATTAGCGAATTGGATGCCAGACGGTTGCCTCCGTGAAGGCCCGTGCATGAGCATTCGCCCAACGCATAAAGACGCTTGATCGACGATTCGCCGTTAGTGTCGACCTTTATGCCGCCGCACAGGTAGTGAGCCGCCGGGGCAACAGGGATATAATCCTTCGTGATGTCAATGCCGAGCGAAAGACACTTCTTGTATATATTCGGAAAATGACGCTTCGTCTCTTCAGGATCTTTATGCGTAACATCCAGATACACATGATCGTCGCCGTTCAGCTTCATTTCGCTGTCGATTGCGCGGGCCACAATGTCGCGCGGCGCCAGCGACAGACGCGGATCGTATTTGTGCATGAACTCCTCCCCCTTGAGATTGCGCAGTACAGCGCCGTAGCCGCGCATGGCCTCAGTGATCAGGAACGACGGACGGTCGCCCGGATGATAGAGCGCCGTCGGGTGGAACTGAATGAATTCCATATCGCTGACCGTGCCTTTGGCGCGGTAGACCATCGCTATACCGTCGCCCGTAGCGACCAGCGGATTTGTTGTCGTCTGATACACGGCGCCGACCCCTCCCGTAGCCATTACAGTAACCTTCGAAAGGAAAGTATCCACCTTTCCCGTAGCGGGATTGAGCACATATGCGCCGTAACATGTTATGTCAGGCGTGCGTCGGGTCACGATCTTACCCAAATGATGTTGGGTGATGATCTCTATCGCAAATCGACCTTCAAAAATATCAATATTCGGATTCGCCCTGACAGCCTTGATAAGACTCTCCTGAATCTCGAAACCGGTATTGTCGGCGTGGTGAAGAATACGGAACTCACTGTGGCCCCCTTCGCGGTGGAGATCAAATGTTCCGTCAGTTTTCTTATCGAAATCCACACCCCATTCTATCAACTGGCGTATCTGCTCGGGCGCACCCTTGACAACCTTTTCAACCGCTGCCGGATCGCTAAGCCAGTCACCTGCGACCATAGTGTCGTGGATATGCTTGTCGAAATCGTCTACTGCGAGATTAGTCACTGACGCCACACCGCCCTGAGCCAGAGCTGTGTTAGCCTCTTCGAGAGTCGTTTTGCAGACAAGAGCCACTCGGCCCGTAGCCGCAACCTTGAGCGCGAAGCTCATACCGGCGATGCCGGAACCGATCACAAGGTAATCGTAATTGTAAGTCATAGCCTTAATTTATGCCTATGTTTTATGCGCTGCAAAATAACTAAAAATCACCGAAAACAACAAATAAATATCTCCCCTTCCGCGTCTATCGAATTCGTGAAATATTGGGGAAATATAATTTTATGTCATAATTTACATCGAAAAAATTGCGTTTTTCTTGCATAAGCCATTGAAAAGTCATACATTTGCCACCGACAACAATTGAAATTCAAGTTATTCAGTGATGGAAAAAGATACTAAAAACCAAAATCAGACATCTTATATCTATGAGATATTGGGTATTTCCTCTGCTACCGTGGATGAGAAGAACGATCATTCAAACAGCGAAAAGCCAAAAGATCACCATGATATGGTAGAAGATCCTACCGGTTTTGATGTCTTATGGAAGCATTTCCGCCTATGTATGATCTTAGGAATTATTGCGACCGTATTGCCTTTTATTATTTGGGGTATAGCTTCTATAAATTTCTCATCTTGGTTTTCAGGTAGTAATGGCAATGACGTTGATTTCATAGATGAGGTGGCCGCTGTTGAGGAAGTGGTTGAAGACCAAGTCTCGCAGTATTCGACGTATACCGATAATTCTATATCCGTAGACGAAAGTGAGGTTATAGAGGAAGATTACGCAGTTGAGGACGAAGAACCTGCCGAGATATTTGACACATACTTCTTTGAAGGTACAATTAATGATAAATATCCGATTCACTTATGCCTTGACATTAGTGATTTCGGAGGAAAATACTATTACGATAAATCAGGCGTATCAAATTGTATGTTCCTGAATATTACCAATATGGATCGTATCGGAGATTCCTATTCAATCGAGATGGAGGAATACAATGACAGCGGTGACCTCTGCGGAAAATGGACAGGAATCCTTACTTCTCAAGGCGAATTTAGCGGCTTCGGAGAATTTTTAGGAAAAACTATGCCGTTCAGTCTTACCTCTTGTAGTGCCTCAGAAACAGATTTTTAAACAACCATAACTCAAACCTAAAATTTAAAACAATGGAAAAATTCAATGATCAGATGGGCTACGAACCCAAAAACGACGGACTTTCCGACAACGGAGATTTTGGCAAAACTATAGTTAGCGCGCTTGCCTATTTCTTTTCAATGCTCGGCTTCATATTATTTGTTTGCCCATTCTCATTCTGGAAAGGTGCCACAATTCGTCTGGCGCGAGCATGCCGCGAGAAAAGTCTCAAAACATTCGTTCATACCAGCCGTTGGCCGTTCTTCTCATTTTTGAAGAAAATATTCTTTGAATTCCTCATCGACGGTATGATTTTCATCAGCTATTTCATTGGTGCATTAGCAGCCGTGATATTATTCATCATTACTTGGAAAGAAGGTGGTTTTGTTGCCGGCTTACTTGTTTTCTTAGGTACGCTGATCAGCACTTACTATTCTCCTTTGACCCTTTCATGGGTTCGCGACCTCTGCACACTCTTGCTTTTGCCCTTCCAGAAATTCCTCAGTTGGGTGGCCAAACCTGCACAGCAACTCGACGTCGATTTCCACAATCACGCAAAATAAAGATTTTCGCACCACTATCTCACCAAGCCAGCCGGACATCACGTCCGGCTGGCTTTATTATATAGCGCTCAGCATCACATCGCCATTCGGTATTCTTTCGGCGTTTGGCCGGTCTGTTTTTTGAAGAATCTGATAAAGTGCTGAGGATATTGAAATCCTAAAAGTTCGGCAACTTGTTTGGTCGATATTTCCGGGTCTAAAAGTGCACTTTTGGCGTGGTTTACCATTTTCAACTGTATGTATTCCTGAGCAGTCTTTCCGGTTTCCGACTTTACTAAATCTCCAAAATAATTTGACGAAAGACATATCTTATCGGCAAAGTATTTGACGGTTGGAATACCTTCGGTGGCTCCTTTGCCGGATTCAAGGTAATCGTCAAGTAAAGTCTCAAAGCGGGCAAGCACATCATTGTTCAGCTCTTCTCGTGTGACGAACTGTCGCTCGTAAAACCTCATGCAGTAGTTGAGCATGACCTCAATATTAGATATTATGAGCGACTTTGAAAAGCGGTCGATTGGATGCTGCAACTCACGCTGGATCTTCTCCATATAATCCTGTAGGATAATGCGCTCCTCTGCCGAAAGGTGCAAAGCCTCATTGGATGCGTAAGAAAAAAATGAATATTGACTCATTTTCTGTGCCAAAGATGTCCGGTTAAGAAAATCGGGATGAAACAGCAGCCCTATTGCTTCGGGTGCCGGTCCGTCTTCCAGACGATGAATGCCTACGGTCTGTCCGGGAGCAAAGCTCACTACCGTCTCGTCATCAAAGTCATAACTCGTCTTGCCATAGTTTATCCTGCAACCCGTAGTTTTCTTAAGGAAAAGAGCATAAAACCCAAAGTGCATACAGTGGGTAGGCTGATGCACCGAGTCATCGAAATGAACGATTCCTACCAACGGATGTCGGGTCTCGAACCCGAAATATCGGTTGTATTTCTCTATGCTGTCTGCTTGAAAAATTTCCATATATGTCTGAATTTATACCGCAAATTTAGCTATTAAAGCCCAATACTCCAAAGCCATAGCTGATATTCCGTAATCTTGGTTCTTCTATCCGTAACATAGGTATAAACGCCGAAGAAATATTGAAATAATTTTGCAGTGTTAAAATAAAGCAGAATATGTCAGATAAAGAATTTCTAAAATATGCAGCCGAGGGCAATCTGATCGTTGCCGGGAGCGAGATTCATAAAACGATGCACTCAATGAGTCAGCGGGCATTGCGTTTTACCTCCAAAATCAACAATGCATATCATTCTCCGGAGGAATTGCGTAACCTTATGTCAGAACTGACCGGCAAGCATCTTGATGAAACCTTTGGTCTCTTTCCTCCGTTTTATACCGACTGCGGGCAAAACATCACCATCGGGCAGCGCACCTTTATAAATATGGGCTGTTCTTTTCAAGACTGGGGAGGCATTACAATCGGCAGTGACTGTCTGATTGGCCATAACTGCACGATCTGCACCGTAAATCATTCAAAAGATCCTCAGCGGCGTGGAGATATGATCTGCGTCCCTGTAAAGATTGGAAATAAAGTTTGGATAGGAGCCAATGTAACAATCCTTCCGGGAGTCAGCATTGGTGACGGAGCAATCATAGCCGCAGGGGCTGTAGTAA
>CAZULD010000045.1:0-2282 GCA_964621135.1 uncultured Bacteroides sp.
AAGATAAAGCTCTCGAACGTCGTTTCCAGAAGGTTCAGCTCAACGAACCTGATGAAGCAAGTGCTATCGCACTTCTTCGTGGACTGAAGGAGCGCTACGAGAATCACCACAAAGTTCGTATCCGCGATGAAGCGATTATTGCGGCTGTGCAGCTTTCTGAACGCTATATAACCGATCGCTTCCTGCCTGATAAAGCCATTGACCTTATTGATGAAGCTGCTTCGAAACTCAAACTTGAGATTGACTCAGTTCCTCAGGCTCTTGATGATATTTCACGTCGTATAGCTCAGAAAGAGATCGAACGTGAGGCTATCAAGCGCGAAGGCGACGAGGCTAAAGTTCGCGATATCGAAAAGGAACTTGCCACTATGCGTGAAGAGGAAAAGGAATACTCTGCCAAGTGGAAGGCTGAAAAAGATCTTATCAACCGCATCCAGCAGAATAAGATTGATATCGAGCAGCTCAGTTTCGATGCCGAAAAAGCTGAACGCGAAGGAGATTACGCTAAGGTTGCAGAAATCCGTTATTCGCGTATCCGCGAGAAAGAGGCAGAGAACGAGCAGATTCAGGAGCAACTCCGTTCTATGCAGGGTGAAAAAGCTCTGATTAAGGAGGAAGTTGATTCCGAAGATATCGCTGACGTTGTTTCTCGTTGGACAGGTATACCTGTAAACAAGATGGTTCAGTCTGAAAAAGAGAAGTTACTACATCTCGAAGCCGAACTTCACTCTCGCGTTGTCGGTCAGGATGAGGCTATCAGTGCGATTGCAGATGCAGTGCGCAGAAGTCGTGCAGGGCTTAATGATCCTAAGCGTCCTATCGGGTCATTTATTTTCCTCGGTACTACCGGTGTCGGTAAGACAGAACTTGCGAAGGCTCTCGCCGAGTATCTTTTTGACGATGAGAATATGATGACCCGTATCGATATGAGCGAGTATCAGGAGAAACACGCAGTGTCCCGACTTGTCGGTGCGCCTCCGGGATACGTTGGTTATGACGAAGGCGGCCAGCTAACAGAGGCCGTGCGTCGTAAACCGTACTCAGTTGTCCTCTTTGATGAGATTGAAAAAGCTCATCCCGATGTCTTCAATATCCTCCTTCAGGTACTTGATGACGGACACTTGACCGATAATAAAGGTCGTAACGTCAACTTCAAGAATACGATCATCATCATGACTTCAAATATGGGTTCTCACCTTATCCGTGACAACTTCGCAGCCATGACTGAAGACAACAAACAAGAGACCATTGAAAAGACAAAAGACGAGGTTCTTGAAATGCTAAAGAAGACGATTCGTCCCGAATTCCTTAATCGTATTGACGAAATAATAATGTTTACTCCGCTTAATCGTGTTGAGATTGAGGAGATCGTCGGACTTCAGATCAAGAGTATTCAGAAGATGCTTGACTATAACAGCGGTATCAAACTCGAAGTTACTCCGAAAGCACTCAGCTACCTTGCTGATGAAGGTTTTGATCCCGAATTTGGTGCGCGTCCTGTTAAGCGAGTTATTCATCGTCAGGTACTTAACCGCTTGTCGAAAGATATCCTCGCCCAGAACGTCGACAAATCAAAACCCATCATCATTGACGTCGATGATAAAGACGAAGAACTGGTTTTCAGAAATTAATTACACAAATGAGATAAGACTCCGTTTCCTCGGAGTCTTATCTTGATTTTTAACGAACATATCACAATCCCAAGTGTTATTTTTATATAAGTTTCAAATCACTTATTAATGTTTATTTATCAAGTTGCTTTATTATGAAAAGGCTTTATTATTTACTCTTAGCGTTGCCGATGATTATGTTCGCATCGTGTGACGACGACAAGAATCTTCCGGATGTAGATGCTTCAATAACTGTAGATGGTGGAGTAAGCGTTGATAATACTATCTATGTTGTTAAGGGTGATACCCTCAAGGTTGAAAGTATCAACGTTACCAATCGCGAGCAAGGAAAAACGGCCGTGATTACATCTGCATCCTACTATTGGGACGGTCTACCGGCCGGAATATCGGTAACCCCTCCCTTCGGAGCTAAATTTGTGACCAAGAACATGCCTCTTGGTAAACATGTGCTTCAGATTCAATGCCCTGTTTATGCCGTAGACAAGTCTGTAGGCATGTTATACATGGGTTACAATGTGCAACTCGTGGAAGATGCAGCAGATATTCCTGACGGAAATCAAGAAACCGTCCTTGCTGTTGTTAATCCCGATGTAAGAGAGAGCTAACCGCATCTCTAACCTATTAATTTTGTGTTTTGACAGAGGCCGTAGA
>CAZULD010000045.1:2382-4553 GCA_964621135.1 uncultured Bacteroides sp.
CTTTGGAACATAAATATTTTGGTAAAGAAAGCGGAGTCGGCAATTTCACTTCGTTACGGTGAGGGCTTCGACTCCCAATACTCACAAAGTGGTGCACGACTCCACTTATGGCATATCTATAGAAATGGTCGATTCGACCATATATGACAAGCCACAAGAGAGCGCTATCAACATTTGTTCAGAGTATTTTTGTGAAGTTGTCGAAGTTTCACCGTTGAACATCTGCGAAAAACGCTTTCCGATATGTCCGGTAAGATATAAGTCTCACCTCTGCAAAATTAGTATAATTGAATGAGCTATGCAACTCGTGAATTGCAAACACTCATAGTATTTTTAATAAATAAGCCGATAAGGTGTTATCTTATCGGCTTAAATCTATTCTTCAATATTTTTTAGTTCTCTTACCATCCTTCGGGCCAGTTTTTGATTCCTTATACATATCCTGAGTCCGATGATTCCTCCGATTATTCCTCCCCATATCCCACCTATTACTGCGGCATCCTCTCCCAATAGGAATAGTTCTTCAAATAGAGGAACTACTACACAGATACCCAACATCAGACTTAAGACAGTTGCCCAATTTTGATAACGTACGACTTTGATGGCATGATTGAGCGCTTCAACCGTTGAAACGACCGTATAATCCGCACGTTTTACAAAGTTTATAAACCATAAGTCGTAACTTCCAAGCACAATCCCATAGATTCCATATACAACTGATAGCCATATGGAACAATTCAAAGTTATGTACAATAGATAGCCGAGCAAAGGAAAAGCGAAACCCAAATATCCTATTCTATAGCTTCGGGCAAGTTTCTCCTGGTTGCTTACAACATTTCGTGTGAGAAGCAATCGGGTCAACTCGCGGTTTCGTTCCTTTAGAGTAGCATTTTCAGTGGCAAGAGCATTCCACTCGTTTTTTAATATATTAAGATCAATCATGATATTCGGTCATTTTAGAAAGTTTATCTTTTATCCGGTGTAGCTTGACAGCCACATTATTCTTTGACAATCCTGTGATGACGGCTATTTCATCATAACTTTTCTCATCCAGCCACAGCGTTACTATCGCCTTCTCGAGTGGTTGAAGTTGAGCAATAAGTGACTGCAGGAATTTGAAATCTTCGAGGCGCGTCGATTCTTCATCAGCTAACTGCATGTCGTTCTGCAACGGCATATTATTGCTATGTTTTTTATTGCGTCTTATCCATGTAATACAGGTGTTGATCGCAGCACGATATATCCATGTTGATATCTTGGACTCCCCACGGAAGTTGTCAAAGCCATTCCATAAATTTATGACTGTTTCCTGATACAGATCGTCGAAATCTGCATCCGGCGACGAATAGACATAGCATACTTTTGCAATGACCGACTTATATGTGTCGAGCATTTCAATAAACCGCATTTCTTTATCGTGAGATTCAGTCATAACATATATATGACGACAAAAGATATAAAAAATTACACCCGCATTGAATTTTGCGGGTGTAATTTATGAGAACAGGACACAAATATTATCGTCCTGAAGATTTGATCTTGCCTCGGAGATATGTGTTGAATTCCTTATGATTTCGAAGATCTTCTACAGTCAAGTGCATACGATAACGCCAATAGTGGCGAGAATTTGCAGGCACATTGATCTGTTCTTCGTTGGGATTGTTGCGTCTGATCGCACCATTGATGGACAGCCAATCCTGCAGCGGGAGTATGCACAGCATCGATGGTGACTTTAGATGGAGATCTACAATCTCATCGCATATCCATGGCTCGGCAAAGTATGGAGCTTCACCGCTGTGGTGCAGCACGGAGTTGAAATAATGCTGTGTCTGTTCGCGGTTCTCTTCCCACCACTGACGGATTCCGCCCATGTCGTGAGTCGAAGTAGTGCACACGCTGAAATAAGGATAATGCCATGTATTGCCGAATGCCGAGTTCGGATCCTTGGGCATGCGCTGGATTTCGAGGGAGAGTATTTCAAGTTTCTCCATTACCGCGGGAACGCATGCAGGGATCATACCGAGATCTTCTGCACACACAAGCATATTGGTCGCATCAATGAGAGGAGGAAGTTTCCACATCGCTTTACCATACCAGAAGTCATTGTGACGGTGGTAGAAGAAGTCATTGTACAGACGATCGTAGCACCAACGTTCGTAATCGTTCAGTGA
>CAZULD010000045.1:4653-15068 GCA_964621135.1 uncultured Bacteroides sp.
AACCAATCCATAATAAGCGGTCGAGCCTGAACGTCGGGATTAATCCAGAAATCATAACCATATTTCAGCTCGTCAGGAGTAAAGGGTAGGGCGGGATTGAAGACTCCGAGCAAACCGTGAATAGCATCCATCGGAATCTGCCAAATGCGGAAGAATCCGAGGACATGATCAATGCGGTATGCGTCGAAATATTCCGACATTTTTTTGAATCGGGATTTCCACCACGCAAAACCGTCATGACTCATTTCCTCCCAGTTATAAGTTGGGAAACCCCAGTTCTGACCGAGAACAGAGAAATCGTCCGGTGGAGCGCCGGCTTGACAGTCCAGATTGAACAGACGCGGATTTAGCCATGCATCGACGCTGGTACGGGATATTCCGATCGGTATGTCGCCTTTGATAGCTATACCCTTGCTGTTTGCATAGTCTTTTGCGGCATGCATCTGTTTGTCGAGGTTGTACTGCAGATAATATACAAAGTTTATATCATATATATTATCGCATACAAATCTTTCGATGCGGGCATCGTCGTAAGTAGCGAAATTTTTCCACTGATTGTAATCAGGAGTTCCGAATTTGTCGCGTAACACACAGAAAGCCGCGTAAGGCTTAAGCCAGTATTCATTACGCGAAACGAACGACTTAAAATCTTTTGACGATATCACAGATTTACCGACTTGAGCAAATATTTCACGGGCAAAATCGAGTTTTCCCTTTGTCACTCTTTCATAATCTATCTCCGGTAGGGCATTAAGTTCTGCTGCCAGATCATCATAATACTTTTGTCGATCTTTGTCTTCAAGAGTTCCGAGTTCCGACAGGCGGAGATACATAGGATGCAATGCAAAAGTCGAATTTGCATTATATGGGTAAGAATCTGTCCATGTATGGGTCATGGTCGTATCATTAATGGGCAGAATCTGAAGGAAAGTCTGACCTGTTTCGGCACACCAATCTACCATCTGATACAAATCTCCGAAATCACCTACACCAAAGTCCTCTTCTGTGCGTATTGAGAAAACTGGAATAGCTGTGCCGGCACCTTTCCACGGTGCAAGCGGGTTGATAAATCTCAAACCGGCCATTACCACAGCATCATTCCGATCAACCGGAACAGCTATACGGCGGTTAGCTCCTCCTTCCCATGCAATAAGATCGCCGGTCACTGAATCGAGAATGACGAATTTATATTCAGTCGACTCACTTAATTCTTTTGCTGATAAATTAACCGTCCAGATCGGAAAAGATGCATCATTCATTCTGACAGCCTTGGATACATCCCATCGACCGAGCTCCTGAGTGGCCCCACAGACAGCGAGTACCTGATTTTGACCGATCATCGGAGCTGCAACCTGAAGTTGGAGTTTCCCTTTAGCAGGTTTTAGGAGGCGGTTATGGGTTTCGCGTTTGCAAATGCAATCTGTGAAAGCTGATGAATAGTATGGCTTATCTACCGGTTGGTCTTGCCAATGATCATACACAGCAACAGGTATGTCAGATTTTGACGGAGACACAAATTTATGTGGTGCGCCCCATTCGTTGCGTATATGTCCTTCTTCATTCATGACAAAATAACGATATTCCAATGATTGTGCATCATCCGGAATGTCAACAGTTACTTTCCAATGTTCGGAATCATAAATCTGCAACTTTACAGCAGAAGCAATATCATAATTGCCTAAGGCCGGACTATTTCCGGTAATAAATAATGACTCGCCCCAGTTTGTGCGGTAGCCGACATGAAAGGTCAGTTTCATGGTAAATGTTTTGTTATTGTTAGTAAGTTAGGCTATAATCTCTTGTTTAAACAGTTGTAAAAATAGTAAGTTTAAAAATTTCAGCCAAATCTTTTTTGTTAATTTTTTAATAGAATATAGAAAATGCCCGACCAAAACTAATTGGCCGGGCATTCTATGGTAAAGGGTATATTATTAAAGGAGTTTGAGTCTCTTCTGTACGTCGCTGAGTTTTGCTTCGTCATTGAGGCTGTAATATACGTTTTCAAGGAGCTTGAGAGGATCGGGATTGTCAGGATCAAGTTCGTTAGCTTTTTCAAGATAGGTTGCTGACTCAACAAGAAGCGGACGAACGTTATTATTGAAATAAGCATCCATCTGACTTACATCTGACGGACCTTTGTCCTGTGCATCATAAGCGTCATTGTAAAGTGCGCGTCCAAAGTAATAATTAGCAGATGCGTTGTCAGGATTTACACCGAGAGCTTCTGTGTAAGCGGCTTTTGCTTCGGTTCGCATATCCTGTGTATCATATATTACTCCTTTGATAACGTAGTACTCTGCATTATTGGGATCTGTTACGATTGCCTCTTCAATAGCTTTGAGTGCATTGGCATTATCTTTCTTTACGATAAAGTCATTAATGATGAAGCGGATGTAAGTCGGATCCTCGCTACCGTAAAGAGGAAGAGCCTGCTTTGCGATCTTAACCATCATTGCGCTGTCGGCGAGTTCGTTGGCAACTGAGAGTGCATAATCAAAGATATGTTTCTTAGTATAGCCGAGGTCGATCGAACGAGTGAAACTTGCAAGAGATGACTGGAGATCTTTGTTCTGGTATGCAGCAAGTGCCTGATTGTAGGCGATTTCAGAAAGGAGAGTGTCGCCGGGAACATTGATGCCTTTGAATTTCACGGGATCAGCCGACATATCGAGGTAGATACCCCAAGATTTATATGCTCCGTCGTAATCCTGAAGCTCGTAGAGCTTGATAGCCTTATTATTAAAGTCGTTATAGTGGCCGACGAGAGTGCTGATGATATCTTTTGAGTATTTTGTTTTGATTTTGCCCTTAGCGTCGGTAACAGAATCGAGGGGAAGAGCTTTCATCATATATCCGAAACCTTCTATAAGGTTCTTGCCCATAGTGAGGTCTCCGCCTTCGGGGAGTTTGCCGAATGTTTCAAGACCAAGGAGGTTGTCATACTCGTTGAAGGCAGCCTTACCGGGAATATACCAGGTATTGGCTTCTCCCTGTGTTTCAGGATTGGTGAACGCAGGAGTAATGATCTCGACAACTTTCGCCATAGGTTGTTTTGCTTTCATGGCTTTCTCAGCGTCTTTCACAACTGTGAGCTGAGCGATGGCGCTTAAGCCGCAAGTGAGGCCAAGGCCTAAAAGAATGATTTTTTTCATGTCAAAAATCGTTAGTTATAGAGTTATTTATTATTCGTTTTCTTCTTCAGTAAGGTCTTCAGCGTCGGGTTCATCGTCAACTTCAACGATATTCTCTTCTCCGATTTCGGGAAGTTCCTCACCTTCGATCACTGATTCGACTTCTTCGTCGGGATCGGCATCTACGCAGCAAACAGAAGCGATGACGTCATTGCGTTTTTCAAGATTGATGAGACGCACACCTTGAGTGGCGCGACCCATAACCCTGATGTCGGCAACATGTAGACGAAGGGTGATACCGGATTTATTGATGATGACGAGATCGTTGTCGTCGTTGACGCTCTTGAATGCCACGAGTCGACCGGTCTTGTCAGTAATATTCATTGTTTTGACACCCTTGCCGCCACGGTTGGTGATACGGTAGCCGTCGAGCAGCGAACGTTTGCCGAAACCTTCCTGAGAGATTACCATTACATTGTTGGCCGAATCAAGAGGCATTGCAATAAGTCCGATAACTGCATCATCGTCGCCGTCGAGTTTCATGCCGCGTACACCGGTCGACACACGACCCATAATGCGAAGCTGACTTTCATGGAAGCGAATAGCTCGTCCGTTTCTGTTGGCCATAAGAATTTCCGAATTGCCGTCGGTGAGCTCGACTCCGATAAGATTGTCATCATCGCGAAGGATGATGGCCTTCTTACCTTTGGCAAGAACTCGGGCATATTCAGCAAGCGAAGTTTTCTTCACTACGCCGTTCTTGGTCGCAAAGACGAGATAGTGCGATCCGGTAAATTCGGGATCGTCGAGCTGTTTGCAACGGATAAAGGCGTTCACCTGATCGCCGGGCTCAATGTTGAGCAAATTCTGGAGCGCGCGGCCCTTGCTGTTCTTTGCGCCCTCGGGCAGTTCGTAAACCTTTAATTTGTATACGAGACCGCGGTCAGTGAAGAACAGCATCGTATTATGCATCGATGCGGGATAGATGTGCTCGATGAAGTCTGTGTCGCGGGTATTGCTGCCTTTCGCTCCTACACCGCCACGGTTCTGAGCGCGGAACTCGCTGAGCGGCGTACGCTTGATATAACCGAGGTGAGAGATAGTGATGATCATCTCATCGTCGGCGTAGAAATCTTCAGCATTGAAGTCTCCGGCAGTGTAGTCTATATCAGTGCGACGTTCGTCGCCGAATTTTTCGCGTACCTCGATAAGTTCGTCGCGTATCACATTGCGGCACACTTCCGGATCGTTGAGAATCGATTCGAGGAAGGCGATCTCCTCTTCGAGTTTATGGTAATCTTCTTCAAGTTTGTTCTGCTCAAGAGCAGTAAGGCTGCGCAGACGCATTTCGACAATAGCCTGTGTCTGTGCATCGCTCAAACCGAAGCGCTCACTAAGACGACGACGGGCTTCGTCCGGATCGCCTGATGAACGGATTATGGCGATTACTTCGTCAATATTCTGCGAAGCGATGATCAGACCTTCAAGTATGTGAGCACGTTCGCGGGCTTTGCCGAGTAGAAAGTTTGTTCGACGGGTCACCACATCGTAGCGGTGATCGACAAACGCCTGAATAAGTTCCTTTATGTTCAGAGTCTTCGGACGACCGTTGACAAGGGCGACGTTGTTGACACTGAAAGACGACTGCATTTGAGTCATCTTGTAGAGTTTGTTGAGAACAACATTGGCATTGGCATCAGATTTCAGTTTGATGACAATACGCATGCCTTTGTAGTCTGATTCGTCATTAATGTCGGCAATACCGTCGAGTTTCTTGTCGTTGACGAGATCTGCAATATATTTAATGAGTTCGGCCTTATTTACGCCGTAAGGAATTTCATGGACAATGATTGACTCATGATTGCCTTCGGTTTCAATGTCGGCTTTAGCGCGGATTACGATTCGTCCGCGGCCGGTTTCGTATGCTTCCTTTACTCCGTTGTAACCATAGATCGTACCGCCGGTAGGAAAGTCCGGTGCGGTAATATGCTTCATGAGCTCCGGAATCTCGATGTCCGGATTTTCGAGAACGGCTATAGAAGCGTTGATAGCCTCTGTCATGTTGTGAGGAGGCATATTAGTAGCCATACCTACGGCGATACCGGCAGCCCCGTTGACGAGAAGGTTAGGGAAGCGGGTAGGCAATACTACGGGCTCGACCTTCGAGTTGTCGTAGTTAGGCTGGAAATCTACAGTCTCGTTATTTATGTCGGCAAGCATTTCCTCGCCAACCTTTGACAGGCGTACTTCGGTGTAACGCATAGCCGCCGGAGAGTCGCCGTCGACCGAACCGAAGTTGCCGTGACCATCTACAAGAGTATATCGCAGAGACCAGTCCTGAGCCATACGGACAACGGTGCCATAGATCGACGAGTCGCCGTGAGGGTGATATTTACCCATCACCTCACCGACGCAGTTGGCTGCTTTTTTATGGGGCTTGTCGCTGGTGTTGCCCATCTCGTTCATGCCGTAAAGCACACGGCGATGGACGGGCTTCATGCCGTCACGAACGTCCGGCAACGCACGCGATACAATCACCGACATCGAATAGTCGATGTAGGCTGATTTCATCTCGTTTTCGATATTGATCTTAAAAATACGATCTTCTTCTAACATCTTTTATGTTGTTAATTAGCAAATTATGTCGATCGGCGAATTCGGGCGGCAATCGACGACGGAATGTTCCGTTTTAGTCATACAAAGGTAATGATTTTTTTATAGATAAAAAATTTTTTAAGGGTCGTTTTTTGTTATACAGGTAGCAAGAAGAAACACGATAAAATATTTACGTCAGGATATTTTGATTAGTGAGTCTGATTTACTACTTTTGTAAGACAGACACGAGATATGATATATTACAGCACAGAGAATCCCGACGAAAGAGTGACGATGCGTGAGGCCGTGGTAAGTTGTGTGCCGCGTAGCGGAGGTCTTTACATGCCTGCGTCGTTGCCGAGAGTACCGTATGCCTTTATTCAGAATATGGGTGATATGAGCCTTCGGGAGATAGCTTATGCGACTACCAATGTCTTTCTCGGTGAAGACGTAGATTCGGCGACTATAAAGCATGTGGTTGATACGTCTTTGTCATTTGATACTCCGATGGTTGAAGTGGGAGATAACCTTCATGTGCTGGAACTTTTCCACGGACCGACGAAGGTGTTCAAAGACATTGGCGCACGTTTTATGGCAGAGCTTTTCTCGTCAATGAATCCTCATGATGGAACGCGCCTAAATGTGTTGGTGGCGACTAACGGTAATACTGGCCTTGCCGTAGCAGAAGCATTTGCCGGTAAGGAGGATATAAACGTGTTTATTTTGTATCCACAACACGCTCTCAATCGTCAAGCTGCGGCTGATCTGGCAACGCGCGGTGACAATATTTACGCTGTTGAAATCGGAGGTACTATTGATGATTGTAAGACGATTGTCTCGATGGCATTTGCTGACAAGGAATTACGCGAGAAAGTATTGCTAAGCTCCGCCAACTCAACGAATTTTGCGCGTCTTATGCCTCAAGTCGCATTGTTCTTTTATGCTATCGGTCGCTTAAAGGCAAAAGGATTGAAAACTAAGGATCTTATCATATCTGTGCCTTCCGGTAATCTCGGTATGCTTGCGTCGGGGCTCATGGCCAAGCGTATAGGTTTGGAATGTGGCCGGCTTATAGCAGCATGCAATTCTAATAATGCATTAGACCGTTATCTCCGCTCCGGCGTTTTCGACCCCCGACCGACCATAACTACGAAAGCCAGGCTGATGGATATGGCCTCACCGTCCAATCTGCCACGTCTGATGGCTCTAACTCCGGGTGGTCTTGACGAATTACGCCGTGATATAGGTTCGGCGACCATCGATGACTCTCTCATAGAATCGACGATTGCACAGGTTAGGAATTCATATGGCTATCTTGTTGATCCTCATACGGCTGTCGGTATAGCTGCTCTGAACGAGACTATTGGGTCCGATCTGCCGGGACTTGTAATGGCGACAGCTCATCCCGATAAAAATGATATTACTGAGGATGTAAAATTGCCTCAGGATAAGAATCATCATAAGGGATTGTCTTCAACACGTCGCCCGGATAGATTACCTCCTACATATCCTGCATTTAAAAAGTATCTTCTCTCCAAACAATAAAAATCATAACAAAATATCAAACAATTATGGCAAGTATTCGTAAAACAAAAAAAGGATTTCGCTATGCCTGCGGCGAACTCGCCGGTGAACTGCTCGTAGCATCTCATTCGATAGAAGATTTCAACCATGAAGTAACGCCTGAAATAATTGGCGAAATAGCGTCGCTACAAGTTGATGCCCTTACAAAATGCACTTTTGCATTCGATAAATCCAAGAAGGATTTCGCCGATCTCAAAGCATATAAAAAGGCTAAAAAGGCTTATTCTGCAGCAGCATTCCGTAAACTTCACGAAGAGGTCGCTCAACGTATGCAGGCGATTGTCGATCAGATGAACGCCGCTATGCCTCAGCGTATTCGCGAAGCTCTTAAGGACGCATAAAATACGTAGCTTAAAATGAATATCGCAGGTCTGCTGCTCCGCATGGCGGGGTGGAAGGTTGATATTACTGTGCCTGACTATCCGAAATGTATCATCTGTGTTGCTCCTCATACGAGTAACTGGGATTTTATACTTGGTAAACTCGCATACGCATCCGTTGGACGTAAAGCCGGATTCCTGATGAAGGAGGCATGGTTTTTCTGGCCATTAGGCTATTTTTTTAAGGCAATAGGAGGCATCCCTGTTCCTAAAAAACGTGGTGCTAAACTTACCGATTATATCGTCCGTAAATTTGAAGAACCTCGCAGGATGCAACTGGCAGTTACGCCGGAGGGTACGCGTAGTCGTGTGACCGAGTGGCGGACAGGGTTCCTGCATATCGCGCTTGATGCCGATGTCCCTATTGTACTTGGGGCTATTGACGCGAAAAATCGTCGGGTGATAATTACGGAAGAATTTATCCCTACCGGCGATATCGAGGCTGATATGCGGGCAATAAAAGAATATTATCGGCAATTTGAAGGAATCAAACCTGATAAATTTGCTGTCGATTGATTAATATTATTAATGATGAAAAAGGATCTCAAACTTGCTGTATTGCCGATTGATATTGCCTTAGGTGATAAGGTTCTTAATATGCAGAAAGTCAAAGATGCATTGGCAAGATTAGACAGCGATACCGATGTAGTCATTCTCCCCGAGTTATTTTCAACCGGATTTACCTCCAAACGTGAGAATCTTGAACTTTGGGCAGAGGGTAATGGTGGAGAAACGATAGCTGAGTTGAATGCTTTGGCAAGAAAATATAACGTAGCGATTGCAGGCAGTTTTCTTGCGAAGACGGGAAGCACTGCCATCTATAACAGAGCCTTTTTCATAGAGCCAGGCGGCGACGAGACCTTTTATGACAAGCGTCACCTGTTTTCGATGAGTGCGGAGGCAAAAGTTCTCGAAGGCGGTCGGCGGGAGTTGCCAATAGCAAGGTATCGCGGATGGAATATTGCTGTGGCTGTGTGTTATGATCTTCGTTTCCCGGTGTGGTGCCGTAATGTAGGTCTTAAGTATGATCTGCTTATCGTTGTCGCAAACTGGCCTTCGGCGAGGGAATATGCCTGGCGGCATCTGCTTATTGCCCGTGCGATAGAGAATCAGAGCTATGTATGTGGGGTGAACAGAAGCGGCAGCGATAAATTCGGTGATTACGGCGATACGTCTTTCGTTGCTGATTACTGTGGAAAGCCTCTTGCTATGTCAGCCAATCCTGATTTGGCTGTCCGATATGTCGATCTCAGTAGTTCTGCACTCGAACGTTGGCGCAAAGATTTCACCGTTTGGCAAGACAGCGACAGTTTTAAGGTTGAATTATAAGAAAAACGGAGTGGAGACTCCGACAATAGTTCCAATAAATAACAGATGATTATTTTGAGGAATAATTTTTTATATCGGGGGAAATGTTTTAAATTTGCAAATACATTACGGATAATTACTATCTTGAAATTACATAACCGAGTAAATTATTATCTATACTACTAATAACTAAACAATTATTAAGCAATGAAAAGAGTTTATACCTTCGGTGACGGTAAGGCAGAAGGCAATGCTGAGATGAGAAATCTCCTCGGCGGCAAGGGTGCCAATCTCGCTGAAATGAATCTCTTGGGTATGCCGGTGCCTCCCGGCTTCACCATCACCACTGAAGTCTGCACCGAGTACACCCAGTATGGTAAGGAAGAAGTTGTAAAACGTCTCAAAAATGACGTTGAAAAAGCTATAGCCCACGTTGAGGCTCTCACAGGCAAGAAATTCGACGATCCCGCTAATCCGCTGCTCGTTTCCGTTCGCTCAGGCGCGCGTGCTTCTATGCCCGGTATGATGGATACTGTCCTCAACCTCGGCATGAACGACGCTACCGTTGAGTCGCTTGCTCAGAAGAGCGGTAATCCCCGTTTCGCTTGGGACAGCTACCGCCGCTTCGTGCAAATGTATGGCGACGTTGTGCTCGGTATGAAACCGAAAAGCAAGACAGACATCGATCCCTTCGAAGAAATCATGGATAAAGTCAAGGAAGAAAAAGGTGTTAAACTTGACACCGAGCTCGACGTTGACGATCTCAAGAATCTTGTTAAGCTCTTCAAGGGTGCAGTTAAAGAACATACCGGTAAAGACTTCCCCGACAGCGCTTGGGAGCAGCTCTGGGGCGGTATATGCGCTGTGTTCGATAGCTGGATGAACGAACGCGCCATCCTCTATCGCCGCATGAACCAGATCCCCGAAGAGTGGGGTACTGCTGTTAACGTTCAGGCAATGGTTTATGGCAATATGGGCGACAACTCTGCTACAGGTGTGGCTTTCAGCCGCGACGCCGCAACAGGTGAAGATATCTTCAACGGTGAGTATCTTATAAATGCTCAGGGCGAAGACGTTGTTGCCGGTATCCGCACTCCTCAGCAGATCACAATCGAAGGTTCTCGCCGTTGGGCTGCTCTTCAGGGCATCAGCGAAGAAGAACGTGCTTCGAAATATCCTTCGCTTGAAGAATCAATGCCTGTTTGCGCTCAGGAACTTTTCGCTATCGCTGACCGTCTCGAAGACTACTATCGCGATATGCAGGATATGGAATTCACCATTCAGGACGGCAAGCTCTGGATGCTCCAGACCCGTAACGGTAAGCGTACCGGTGCTGCGATGGTAAAAATCGCCATGGATCTGGAGATCAACGCCCTCCTCAGCCTGAGCAATTCGCTCCCCCAGAGAACTTTTCCCC
>CAZULD010000046.1:0-3475 GCA_964621135.1 uncultured Bacteroides sp.
TGCCGTTAACGATGAGAAGGCTCTTTTCGAGATCGTAGTCAACAGTGCCGTCGAAGTGACCGTGCATTGTGTCATACTTGAGCATGTAAGCCATGTAGTCAACGGGAAGAAGGTCGTTGATTGCAACAACTTCGATGTCGTCGCGTTTGGTGGAAGCACGGAATACGAAACGTCCGATGCGGCCAAAACCATTAATACCAATTTTTGTCATAGTTGTAACTTAAAAATATTTAGGTTAAATTTAGTTATGTCGTTTGATGTCAGCATCGAGAGTCTGATGCGGAGTTACGAACACACAAAATTACTAATATTTTTTCGTTCTCTGCAAGTTATATATCATAAATTTGTCTTCGTCATGGACAAATTCTGTTAAATGGGGTGCAGTAGCTGTTTTTTTGAGTATATTTGCGGCGACTAACAGTAACTCACGGAATAGCGCAGTGAATGACAACAGCCCGACACCGAAGCGCCGTCTGACCCTCGGCGGTCTGCTCAAGTATGTGATCCCTCTGGTAATCAGTGTGGGATTATGCTGGTTATTGTTCACCGGAATTGATTTCGACGAGATGATGACTATCATCCGGCGGGATTGTGATTTCGGGTGGATCGCGCTGGCGCTGGGGCTGTCGCTGCTGTCGTATGTCTTCAGGGCTCTGCGCTGGAGGCTGCAGCTCAACGCACTGGGCATCCGTCCTCCGCTGTTTTTTCTGGTGCTGAGCGTGTGCGGCAATTATGCAGTCAATCTCGTGTTTCCCCGTCTGGGCGAGCTGTGGCGGTCAGGCTACATAGCTCAGCGTCAGCAGGCACCGTTCACGACGGTGTTCGGGTCGATGGTGGCCGAGCGTCTGGCCGACACGATAACCGTGGCGCTGATCACGCTGCTGGCGTTTGTGCTCGCATCGGGGGCGCTGATCAGCTATTTCAGCGACAATGCGGCGACTCTCGACTCAATCGAAGGGATTATCTTTTCGCCCTGGCTCTGGGGCGCGGGCGCACTCTGCGTGGCGGCTCTATGGTGGCTGCTGAAGACGAAGAGCAGCAACCGGGTGATCGTCAAGCTGCAGAATATCATCAAGGGTCTCTGGCAAGGCTTTGCAGTGATAATCAGCATGCCGGGCAAGTGGCAGTGGCTGCTGTGGACGGTGTGTCTCTGGGGCTGCTATTTCTCTACGCTGCTGATCGCATTCATGGCTTTTCCGGCGACAGAAAACGTGCTGCGCACGGTCGGAGTGTCGGCGGCGCTGGTGACCTTCGCGCTGACGAGCATCTCGATGGGTGTGCCGTCGAACGGCGGGATAGGCCCCTGGCAGTGGGCGGCGATATTCGCGCTGGGGATCTACGGCGTAGACCACGCTACGGCGGGAGCATTCGCAAACGTCGTGCTCGGATCGCAGACGCTGCTGCAGATATTGTTAGGAATATTCACGTTTGCGATGATAGCGCTCGACAAGCGAAAGACGGCGCGCAAGGCCGCGGGCGAGAACGCGACGACGAAATGACTCAACAAACCAACAGTGGAAAATAAATATTCGAATATAATAAAATGTCAAAAGTAATCATCATCGGTGCCGGCGGTGTCGGCACAGTAGTGGCGCACAAATGCGCCCAGAACCCCGAAGTGTTCAACGAAATCGTGCTTGCATCGCGCACCAAGTCAAAATGTGACGCTATCGCGGCGGCCATCGGCGCCCCCAACATCACGACTGACTCGGTCGACGCAGACTCTGTGCCGCAGTTGGTCGAACTGTTCAAGAAGCACAAACCGGACATGGTGATCAATGTCGCCCTGCCCTATCAGGATCTCACGATCATGGACGCATGTCTGGAGTGCGGCGTCAACTATCTCGACACGGCCAACTACGAGCCCAAAGACGAGGCTCACTTTGAATATTCATGGCAGTGGGCTTACCGCGAGCGCTTCGAGAAGGCCGGTCTGACGGCTATACTCGGCTGCGGTTTCGACCCGGGAGTGTCGGGAGTGTTCACAGCCTACGCCGCCAAGCATTATTTCAGCGCGATGGAGTATCTGGACATCGTCGACTGCAATGCGGGCAATCACGGCAAGGCGTTTGCAACGAACTTCAACCCCGAAATCAACATCCGCGAAATCACTCAGAACGGCCGCTACTACCGCGACGGCAAGTGGATCACCACCAAACCGCTGGAGGTGCATATGGATCTGACCTACCCCAATATCGGCCCGCGCGACTCGTATCTGCTCTATCACGAGGAGCTCGAATCGCTGGTACAGAACTATCCGACGATCAAGCGCGCCCGCTTCTGGATGACATTCGGCCAGGAGTATCTGACTCACCTGCGGGTGATACAGAATATCGGCATGGCACGCATCGACGAGATCGACTACAACGGAACGAAGATCGTGCCGCTGCAGTTCCTCAAGGCCGTGCTGCCAAATCCGCAGGATCTCGGCGAAAACTATCACGGCGAGACCTCGATCGGCTGCCGCATATCGGGTAAAGACAAGGAAGGCAAGGAGTTGACATACTACATCTACAACAACTGCTCGCACGAAGCGGCCTACAAGGAAACGGGCATGCAGGCGGTCAGCTACACGACAGGCGTGCCGGCGATGACGGGCGCGATGATGTTCCTGACGGGCAAGTGGGTGAAACCGGGCGTACACAATGTCGAAGAATTCGATCCCGATCCGTTCCTTGCAGAAGTAGCCAAGCAGGGTCTGCCCTGGCACGAAGTGTTCGGCGGCGACCTCGAAGTGGACCGCATCGACAACTGATCCCGGTCAATGACATTCAACGAAATCAACAGACACGAGCGCGACGGATTGATAGCTTTCGATCCGTCGCAGCACGTCTATACGCTGGGCGACGAGGTGTTTGAGTCGGTGACGACGGTCGTGGAGAACTGTTTCGCGAAGTTTGACAAGGAATATTGGGCGGCACGCAAACGCCCCCATGACCCTGAGAGCCTGATACGCGAATGGGAGGCCAAGGCAGCGGAAGCACGCGACCTCGGGACGCTGATGCACGACCGCATAGAGCGTCACTATCTCGGCGAGCAGCCTGACGCGGCGGCACTGGCGGATCAAACGTTCAGACGCTTTCTGGGCTTCGCGGCAGAGTACAGGCTGAGGCCCTACCGCACGGAGTGGCGCATATTCAGCGAAAAATACAAGATAGCGGGTACGCTCGACTTTCTGGCCACAGACGATGACGGAGGATTTGCAATCTATGACTGGAAGCGGTCGACAAAGGTCGTCGACGCGGCGGGACAGGTGAAAGGCGAAGCATTCGGCCGCACGGCATTCGCCCCGCTGGTGCATCTGGCCGACACAACATACAATCACTATGCGCTGCAGGTGAGCATCTACCGATATATCCTCGCGGAGCATTACGGAATAAATGTGAGGCGGGCGTGTCTGGGTGTGTTTCATCCCGAACTGCCGCGGCACTACTGTGTCGGGTTGCCCTATCTGCGCGACGAAGTGGAAATGCTG
>CAZULD010000046.1:3575-5249 GCA_964621135.1 uncultured Bacteroides sp.
TTCTATCTGGCCGAGCGTCCGCAGTTTACGTTTGATCCGGCGTTGCATCAGGGATTGTATTATGTTCAAGATGCGTCGTCGATGGCGATAACGCAGGCTGTGAAGAAAATCGTTGAGGCAGAGGGCGGTCGACCGATGGTCTATCTCGACGCGTGTGCCGCGCCGGGCGGTAAGACCACGGCTGCGCTGAGCGTGCTGCCCGCGGGATCGATAACGGTGGCCAACGAATATGACTACCGCCGCGCGGCCATTTTAGCTGAGAATATCGCGAAATGGGGCGATCCGGCAGTGATGGGTGCGCGAGGCGACACGGCGCGGCTGAGCAATCTGCGCGAGTGTTTCGACATCGTCGCCGCGGATGTACCCTGCTCGGGCGAAGGGATGATGCGTAAGGACGCGGAAGCTGTGGCGCAATGGTCGCCGGGGCTTGTGGCGGAGTGTGTCAGCCGTCAGCGCGAGATTGTCGACAATCTCTGGGAAGCTCTGAGGCCCGGGGGATGGATGATCTACAGTACATGCACGTTCAATCGTCACGAGGACGAGGAGATGGTCGATTATATCTGCGATGAACTCGGCGGGGAGACTGTCGACGTAGGGCTGAGTGAATATGAGGGGGTGACGGGTGCGATCAACTCGGAAAGGCATTGTTACCGCTTCATACCTGGGCTGACGCGCGGCGAAGGACTGTTTATGAGCGTGATCCGCAAAGCAGGTGAGCGCGAGGCTGCAGCGCCGAAAGCGGCAAAGAAGCCGGTTACGGCGCCGGGTAAGGCAGGAGCAGAGGGAGCGAAAGTTGCGGAGTGGTTAAACGGTGATTTTGAGGCTGTTATGATCGGCGAAAGAGTGTTCGCGCTGCCGCGTTATGCAGCTAAGTGGATGCGCACGGCGGCAACGTGGCTCGACGTTGTGTCGGCGGGTGTGTGCGTGGCCGCGATCAAGGGGCGCGACATCATACCGTCGCAGGAACTCGCGCTGTCGACGGCACTGCGCACGGATGCGTTCGCGACTATCGAGGTCAATTATGCAACTGCGCTGGCCTATCTGCGCCGCGAAGCCGTAAGCGTCGATGCGCCGAAGGGTTACGTTCTGCTGACCTATGGCGGGCGTCCGCTCGGATTCGTGAAAAATCTCGGCAACCGCGCCAACAATCTCTACCCGCAGCCGTGGCGCATATTGTCGAACAATACGCCGGACGCACCGGTAAGAATTTTATGATTGAGGTCAGTGATTATCTGTCGCCTTGCGGGGTGCTGACGCTTGGAACGCTCGATGGGGCGCTATGCCTGTGTGACTGGAATTTAGGGTCGCGCAGGGAGAGGGTCGACAGCCGTTTGTGCCGCGAATTTTCCACGGGCATGGAGCGAGGGGATAATGAGGTGCTCCGCGCGGCGAAGCAGCAATTAGATGAGTATTTCAGGGGTGAGCGCCGGGCGTTCGACGTTCGGCTGGCGTTTGCGGGCAGTGAGCTGCGACATCAGGTGTGGGAAGAGCTGCAGAAAATTCCTTATGGCACAACGATTTCGTATAGCGAACTGGCGCGGAGGATCGGTAGGCCGACAGCGATCCGGGCGGTTGCGTCGGCGGTAGGTGCCAATCCGTTGTCGATTTTCATACCCTGCCACCGTGTGATCGGCCACGACGGGTCTCTGACAGGCTACGCCGGCGGCCTCGAAG
>CAZULD010000046.1:5349-13057 GCA_964621135.1 uncultured Bacteroides sp.
ATCTTACTTGCGGCCGAAGTCGGCGGGGATTTCGCCCCAGAGCTCGGTGTTCCATTTGAGGATGGGGTTGATGATGCGGTGGGAGGCGAGCCAAGTGTCGGCACGGCGCAGAATTTCGATTACGCGCGAATTGTCACCGGTGGGTTTGATCGTAGTATTGGAGCGGCCGCGGCGAATCCATGCGAGCGCCGTCTTGGAATCGGTATAGATCGGTGTGGTGAAGTCACCCCGTTGGGCGAAAAGCGAAGCGGCGTGAATCAAAGCAAGATACTCGCCGATATTGTTTGTACCACCGGCCAGCGGGCCGACATGGAACACTTCTTCGCCGGTAGCGACCATCACGCCGCGATACTCCATCGGGCCGGGATTCTTAGCGCAGGCACCGTCGACAGCGATAGCGTCAAGGCGGATATCGGGGAAGGCGGAATAATTGATGATATCGGGCTTGTGGGAGCCAATGAGACGGAATATTTCGAGATCAGACGCGCTGTCGGCATTGCGGAAGGCTGCCACGGCGTCGGCTTGCGACGGGAAGGCTTTGTATCGCGCACCGGGATAGCCGTTGACCTGTGCTTCGCATTCTTCCCACGAATCATATACACCGGGGGCACGGCCCTCCCAGACGACATAAAATTTTCGGTTGCCTGAAGCCATGATAGGAGCAGTTAGGAGAATTGAAGCAAAAATTGGATATCGACTGCGCGGACGCCAAGAAGCGTAGCGACATCGGCGCTCACAGGTTTGCCGAGGAAGGTGTAGGCGGCTCCGCGGAGACCGGGGATGATTTTGAGGGCGTTGATGGCCGAATCGCAGGCAATAATATCGTCGAACATGGCAAGAAGGGTGTTGCTCAGTGCCATAGCCGCAGTTCGGGGCACAGCGCTGCCGGCATTGATATAGCACACCCGGCGTCCCGAGTCGGGACCGTTGTCGCCGGGCGACGCAAGGGCGAGATCTACCGTAGGCATCGAGGGGAACATGGATGCCGAACTGTTGTCGAGGTCGAAGGTGATCACTCCGCGCTTCATAGAGGAGACTTCGTCGGATGATATTTCGACGGGACGGCGCAATGAACAGCCGATGACAATATCGGCGGTGCAGAGAGCCGAGTGGAGCACACGCGGATGGAGTGCTGACGCGATTACGCCCGGGCCAATCGCTTCGGTGAGACAGCGAAGGCGGTAAATATCGTTGTCGAAGACGCGCACGGTTGCACCAAGTCCGATGGCTGAACGGGCAGCAGCCGTGGCAGCCAGATCGGCACCGATGACGGTTAGTTCGCAGGGTACGACACCGGCGATGCCGCCGAGAAGGATGCCTTTGCCGTGGATAGAATCAGCCAGCAGAGCCGAAGCGATCGCTACGGCGGCGCGTCCGTCGATCTCACGGAGGATATCGGCAAAGGGATGGTTGCCGGCGTTGTCGCTGATGCGGTCGATAGCGATAGCCGTAACGGCTTTATGGAGCAATATTTTTATGGCGCGCACCGAGCGGCTTTCGGCATGGGCAAAGCCGAGGAGCAATGCTCCGCGCTTCAGACGCTGGGCATCGGCTTCATTGACAGCCGGGAGATAGACGACGATATCGGCACGGAAGGCCTCGGCACGGTCGACAATCTCAACCCCTCGACGACTGTAGGTGTCGTCGGAAAAATGGATCGAGGAGGCAGCTCCGGCCTCCATCTTCACTGTGAAACCGCGCTCGACAAGCATACCGGCTGCTTCGGGCGTTAGGGGGAAACGACGTTCGGCCGGCGACTGGGAGGCCGGCAGACCAATGGATACCTGTCGCGGCGATACGGCAACGCGCACAAGCTGTTCAAGCGGGGTTGGAGCGTTCATTAATGTCGGTTTATTATTTGTTCTACAAAGCGGCTGACGCTTTGCGCTATCTGGTCTTCGCTTTCGAGCAGCGAACTGTCGAAGCGGTGGGCTGCGCGACCGTAGAAGGGCGAGCGAGCCTCAAGATTGGAGTTGACGAAGCGGGTCAGCTCTTCCGGGTCATCGAATCCGGCGACGAGCGGTCGCTGACCTGCAGCGAGAAGGAGACGCCGGACAATGACATCGGTCGGTGCGACAAGCCAAACTGTCACACCGGCCGTGTTCATAATGTCTATGTTGTTGCCGAAGCAGGGAGTTCCTCCGCCACAGGCTATTATCAGGTCTTGATCGCAATCGGCGGCAATGGTCGCGAGAGCGGCTGTCTCCATGTCGCGGAAAGCCTGCTCGCCGCTATCGGCGAAAATACGACTGACTGTCTTGCCTGCCGTCTGCTCGATATACTGGTCGAGGTCGATAAAACGTCGGCCGGTTGCCTGAGCCAAAGCCTGTCCGAGAGTTGTCTTACCCGAGGCCATGTAGCCGATCAGAAAGATCGGCGCATCATGGCCTTTGTGAGAGACACTCACTTGTTAGCCTGATCTTTGAGAAGATCGCGGATCTCGGTGAGGAGTTCTTCCTGTGTAGGACCTGCAGGAGCGGCGGGAGCCTCTTCTTCTTTACGTTTGAAGCGGTTGATAGCCTTGATTGCAAGGAAGATACAGAAGGCGATGATGAGGAAGTCGACGATTGTCTGAACGAACGAACCCCAAGTGATGGCTACTTCGGGAGTGATGACTTCTTCGCCGTTCATAACACCCTGCTGGATGACGAACTTGTAGTCAGAAAAGTTGATACCACCGGTGAGCACACCGATGCCCGGCATGATGATGTCGTTGACAAGTGAAGTAACGATTTTTCCGAACGCGCCGCCGATGATAACACCGATCGCCATGTCCATAACGTTGCCCTTAACGGCAAATTCTTTAAACTCTTTGAGAAGATTTCCCATGATGAATGATATATTTGATTAATGATTATGGCTGGTTAATTCTCTTAACATAAGAAACGCTTTTTAAATCAGGATGGTTCACTGACCGTCTCAGATTTTTGCCGAGTGCCGGAGCAATGTTATCAGAATTTATATGCTACGCCGACCAGACCTTTGAGGCCTTGAGCTTCGATGCCGACCGTCTGATAGTAACGATGGTTGAGAAGATTCTCGACATTGGCAAAGACCGTGAAGGCCGGAGTGAAGGTGTAGGAAGCCTTCAGACCGAGATTGCTGACCGAACGAAGATCTATCTCATTGAAGCCCGACCAATCGTCGCAATAGTTGCGGCCGGAGCGGAGTTCGTAGCTGACGCCCACGGTCAGCGCTTCGATCGGACGGACGTCGACAGCGCCGCGAAGCACATATTTAGCGCGGTCGCGCCAGAGATAATATGCCTTGTCGCCGTTGTGCGAGGCTGTTTCAGCTGAAACGTCGGCTTTGACAAAACGACATTCATAGCCCAGACCGACGCCGGCATGCCAGCCCTTGAGATCGTAAGGAGCGTAGGCCAGCAGATAGTCGTTGGCATCGCGTGTGACGGTCGGCATCAGCCAATCGTTGGCAACGGCATAGCCACCGAAGATGCGGGCTGAAAAGCCGGTGAACGGGCCTATATTAATACCAAGATCGGCTACAACGGGAATGTGTGAACGCTGATACTGGAACATGCCGGGCATGAAGTGGCAATAGTCGAATAGCGAACGGAGCGAATTGAGCTGCTCACCGCCGTTGATGCGGGCATATACGGCAAACTGACGCGAGGGATTCCAGTCGAGCATCACCGAGGGAGCGATGTGGAACTTCTTGCCTTCGCCGCCGGTCGACAGGTCGATGCGCGCACCGATGCGGGCCGAAGCTTTTTCAGAGACAACGCCGTAATAGGGCGTCAGGGAAACGACTCCGAGTGTGCCGGCAGGATCGACAAATTTATGTTCGGCGAAATTGATCTCCTCACCGTTGCTGCGCGAAAGGAAGTCAGCCGCAATGTCGATGCCGCCGCGGGCATACTGCGAGGCTCCGTAATAAGCGACGCCGCCCTTGACGGTGATTCGGTTGTCGGCAGCCAGCTTGAAGGCATCGTCAAAGAGCTTGTTGTCGCCGCCGTAGCCGAAATGAGAGAATGCTGCGTCGGCATACCAACCGAGAGTGCGCAGACGCGAGTTCCACGACAGAGCGACGTCGAAAATGTCGGCATGCTGCGAATTATTTATGAATGCGTCGGGCAAGCCGGTAGCAGAGTGTGTGAAGGCGAGATCAGCACCGAAAACAGATCGGCTGCCGACTTTCTGATCCAGACGTACCCCGACGGTGAAGGTATTGTCCTTGTAAGATCCGTCGTGAGGCTCATCGGCCAGCGAAGGCTTATAAGAGCAACCGTCATACTGAAGCCACGCACCCAGTCGGGTACGGTCGTTTGAGATAAAGCGGTAGCCGGCCGACGCTCCCAGATTGAAAGCGGGGAAATAGCCTATCGAAGCGTAGCCTTTATAGGGCGACAGAGCGAAGGTGTCGGCATAGGCGGCGGGACTGAGAGTCACGGCCGAGCGGGTGATGCCTGAGGCTTCGGAATAGTCGGCCTGAGTGAGCTGACGCTGATTGACCTTCATCGGGAGCATGCGCGGGACGAGTGAACCCAGACGCGATGCCTCGCGCTCGACAGGCACGATTGTACGGTCGACTGTGATTTCGGTCTTTAGATTCTGACCGTTGACTGCCGCGGTTGCAGAAGCGGCGATGGCCATAGCGGCTATATATCTATTGATAGTCATGGTTGCCATTAGTTGTCAAGTAAGCTTAGACGTGAGTCAATGAGGATAAAGATATCTGATTCAGAGCCGGGATAATTCTCCTTGAGGGCCTTGAGATATTCGCGTGCCTCGAAGGTCTTGCCCTCGGCGGCATAGATATCGCTCAGGAGGATGAATCCGCGGGCAAGCCAATAAGAGTGAGGCGTGCCCGAGCCATTGAGGGCTTCGACAGTCGTGCGGGCGTCAGCCGTGAGGCCGTCGTCGAAATAATTCTGAGCCAGATAGTAGGCGCTCTTGGCTCCGTAGAGATCGTCGGTCATCGGGGCGATGGTCTTCCACAGTTCGCGGGCTTCGGCCACGCGGTCGGTCTGCGAGAGGGCGAGAGCCTTTTCGAAGACGGCTTCGTTTTTGTCCTCAGATCCGAGCGTCGACGACGCAAGCAGCGCATCAGCAGCGAGAGCGACGGTATTGTAGTCGCCGAGGTCGTGAGCTGAACGCATTATGCCTGCTCGGGCCGCATTGAGGTTCTTCGACGAGGATGCGCGCTGTTCGAGAGCCTGCCATACGGCGAGAGCACCCGCAGCATCACCCTTGGCGTAGAGGTCATTGGCCTTGATTGCGAAGGCCGGCTCGGTGAGGCTGTTGTCAGGATAAGACTCGACGAGCATGCCGGCATAGGTCACTGCGGCGGCATCGTCAGAGTGTTCGCGGGCGTGTTCGAGCAATAGACCCAGCGCACGGGCGCGGTAAGCACCGGCGGGATACTGGTCAACGTAGGCACGGAGCTTGTCGGTATGCTCGGAAGTGAGATATTGCTTTTCAGCGGCTTCAAACGAGAGGCGCTCGACTTCGGCAACGTCGATAGCCGGAGCGTCGGGCACTGAGCTGATGAACTCGGCATACTGGTCGAGGGTGCCGTCGTCGGCAGCGAGACGCTTGAGCTGCTCGTTGGCCTCGCGGGCTTCGTCGCTGGTCGGATAGAGGCGCACGATCTCGCGGTAAGACTCGATGGCTTCGGGACGGCGGTCAGCGTTGAGCAGGGTGAGTGCGAGCTGGAGATAGCCCTGACGGCCCTGTGTGGTGTTGGGGAATTCGGCGACGAGGCGGCGATAGGTCTCGATAGCCGCATCGTTGTCGCCGAGCTGAATATAGCTTGCGGTCATCTCAAGGAGAGCATCGGCGCGGAGCGTCGACGAGGGGAATTCTTCGGGCAGACGGCGCAGGGCCTCGATCTTGCCTTTGTGGTCGCGATTGTAGCCCTTCATGATCGCTGTCTGGAAGAGGGCATAGTCGCCGCTCGACGGATTGGTGGCATAAGCCTTGTCGTAGAGGGTCTGAGCCTTGGCAAAATCAGAAGCATAGTAGCTGATGTCGGCCAGACGGTTGTAAGCGTCGGCCACAACGTTGGGCTGCAGGTCGCCGGGAGCGTCGACAAAGTTACGGAATGCCTGAGCGGCATCTTTATAATTTTTGGTGGCAAACTCGGTATAGCCGAGGTCATAGTAGGCCAGCGGGCGGTTGGCGGCGTTCTTGGGAGTCTTCGCAAGATATACTCCCAGCGAATTTCGCGACAGAGCATAGTCACCGGTGCGGTAGGCGGCTTCGCCGGTGAGAAGTCTGACCTCGGCCGCTACTTCAGAATTGTGGACTGAATATTGATCGGCTTCCTTAAGATAGACAAGGGCCTTGGAGGGATTACCGGCGGCGAGAGCGGCTGCTCCGAGGTTGTAGAGCACTTTCTGTTTGGCGGCAATCACCTGAGGGGAGGGTCGCTTCATGCGGTTGATGCTTTCGAGGGCCTGCTCATAGTTGTGGTCAGTGAGATAACCGTCGACAATATACTCCTGCACCTCGGGGGCATATTTGCTGTCGGGGAAACGCGTCAGGAAGGCTTCGAAGGTAGCTACGGAACTGCCGAAGGGAATATTGGCACCGCTGAATTTGGCAACGGCATAATTGTAATATGCGGCTTCCTGAACGTCTTTGTCATAGTCGAGGCGCAGGGCCTTGTCAAAAGCGAGGAGGGCGGCATCTTTCTCTCCGAGTTTCATCAGGGCCTGTCCGGCGATGAGCGATGCGCTCTGACCCATGGCGTCGTCTGAAACGGTGACCGGTTCTAGCGAAGCGACAGCGTCGCGGTAGTCACCTTGACGATACTGGCTCAGACCGAGAATATAAAGGGTCGAAAGAGCCGGCTCGTCGGTAGAGGCGACATATTTTTTCAGATAGGGGATGGCAGCCGAAACGTTGCCGAGCTGGAACTCCGATTCGCCGGCGAGACGGTTGATTTCAGCCGTGAACTGAGTGCCGACGTCTGATCGGCGCAAAAGGGTCTTGGCCGACGAGAGCGTACGGCGATAGTCGCCGTCGAGATAATAGATCTGCGCCAGATAGTAGTCGGCCATGTTGCCGGGAGCGACCGCCGTGTCGACTTTCTTGAAAAGTTGCTCGGCCTCCGAGCGGTTGCCGCGGGCATAGGCGATATAAGCCTGATAGAAACGGGCAGCATTGCCGTAGGTTTTATCGGCGGTGAGTCGACCGAAGAGACGGTCGGCGCCTTCGTAGTCGTCGAGCTTGAGCATACAATATGCGCGACGATAATCGAGATCAACGGCGGCGTCAGCAGTGAGAGCTCCGCGCTCTACGAGGTTATAATCGGCCAGCGCACGGGCATAATCGGTCTCGAAACTGCAGTCGCCGATACGCATGGCGGCCTGATTGCGACGCAGCGAATAGGGATAGCGGCCGATAAAGTCAACGAAGAGCTGACGGGCACCGGCTCCGTAGAGTGCAAAATTAGCCTCGGCGACGAGCCAGTCGGCCTGCTCGGCAAGATCGGCGGGTAGCGACGCACGGTCGATGTGCGACAACTGGTCGAGACAGCCGGTGAAGTTTCGGTCGGCCATCATTTCGATGCCTCGGGCGAGGTAGCCGTCGGGATTTGGAGAATTTATGCCGGCGACAGCCGTACCGATTGCGGCTGCAGCAAAGAGGGAGAGAATGGGTAAACGCTTGTTCATGGCGGTCGTAATTACGATTGCTTTTTTATTTGTAATGCAAAGGTAAAAAATGACATCGAAATAAGCAAC
>CAZULD010000046.1:13157-14389 GCA_964621135.1 uncultured Bacteroides sp.
GATTAGCGGATGTATTCTTTTGTTACCTGGTTGCCGCGACGAACGATATAGATACCGTTTTCGGGGTTCTTGATCTGTACGCCCTGGAGGTTGTAGTAAACTGCGGGAGCGTCAGAGCCTTCGACTGCTGCATCGGTAGTGATGTCTTCGATGCCTGTAGTCTGAGCGTTGTAGTACATCCAACCTAAGCTGCGCTTGCGGAAGAGGTTAGCAGCGGCTTCATCAGTACCGAGGTCAGTGAACTTGATCTCTTTGATGATGTAAGTAATATTGCGGTCGAGGATGTTGAACTGAACGCTGAGTGTAGCGGCTGAGGGATCGTCCATGTAAGTATCGAATTCATATACACGGAAACGTTCGGGATTCATGAAGTAAGATGTAGCATGAGTAGCCGATACTTCAGCGTGAGTGGGATCGAGAGGTTCTACATCGCCATCGGCGGGAACTAATACTTCGGGCTTAGCGGGAATGTCCTCTACAAGGCCTGTTTCATCAACCCATTTTGCAAAGTCGATACCGGAATCAGCATAGAGACCTGCGAAAACGTAATCATTTTCAGGCACAACCCAGTTGCCTTCGTGAGTAGCATAGATGCTCTTCACAACGTCAGTATTCTTGCCGGCAGCAATATCCTGAGCGTAGTGGCAGCCACGCATAAGCACGTTGTAGACGAGGCGCACGCGAACATAGTGACGCTTCTGAGTGTCAGCCTTGATGTTGTGATTGTCGATATAGAAGTTGAACTGAGGCTGGTAAGCGCTGAAGCCTGCACCGGGCCATCCATAGAGAGAGGCGTAAGGTGAGTACTGCTCATTGATTACGAGAGCCTGACCGATATAGTCATTGATCTTGCGAACGGTTACCATAGGCTGGATCTTAGACTCTACATTTTCCTGGCAGTTGAGGTTAGCCGGGCCACCGCGATAAAGCAGTGATGTGAGCTGACCATTCTGTTCGAATGCATCGGGATGAGTAGTCTTGTAGAAGTTAGCAGGACCTGACCAACCGGTGTTTTCAGTTGAGTAGATCACGAAGGGATCGCCGTCGGCATAGTTGTCGAAGTTATAACCTGAAGATGTGATATCCTGCGGTTCGTAAGCTACGTATTCGTCACCGAGAGTAAGGGAGAGGAGGGCACCGGCCATTTTGGCACCTGTGCAGTTGTAAACGTAGATGTTAACCTGGCTTTCACCTGAAGGAACAGCGACGATGCTGTTGTAGCCCGAGTCTTT
>CAZULD010000047.1:0-3980 GCA_964621135.1 uncultured Bacteroides sp.
CGCGCCGTGCGCGCCGTCGTAACCCTCACCGCCGACGAGCCCGAGATGCACAATCCCGTTGTCTGCAAGACCCTTACCTACGACCTCACCCCCGCCGCGCCGCAATACATCATCCAACCCAAGCTCGGACGTCAACGTCCCCGACGACGCCCATCTGAACATAAGCAATTTGCTTATTCGGCGGATTTTTGCGAACTTAGCAGAAAATTAAATAATTCTGTTTTTGTCAAAATCAATCCTATGGTAAATAAACTCTTGAAGGGCAGCCTTGTTGCAGCCTCAATGCTCGCGTTAGGCGCTGCGCAGACCGACGCTAAGGTCGTTTTTGCCCGCATATTCTCAGATAATATGGTCCTCCAGCAGAACGCCGTCGTAAAAGTTCACGGCACTGCCGTAGCAGGCTCTGACGTGAAACTCTCAGCTTCGTGGACCGGCAACAAACTCAAGACCAAAGCCGACGCCTCCGGTAACTGGACTCTCGAACTGCCTACGCCCGCTTACGGCGGCCCGTTCACCGTCACCGCCACTGACCGCGACGGATCTACGACCCTCACTGACGTGCTCATCGGCGACGTCTGGGTGTGCGGAGGCCAGTCTAATATGGAAATGCCCGTCAAAGGCTTTGCAGGCCAGCCGGCCCATGGCACTCAGGATCTTATTGCAAAAGCCAACCCCAACCGCGAGCTGCGCCTCTTCATGCAGCCCCGCGACTGGTCGACCACTCCTAAAGACACCGTCGCCGGAGGCGAATGGTCACTCGCAACTCCCAAGGCCGTAGCTGATTTCAGCGTTGTCGGCTATGTGTTCGGCAATTATGTTCAGGACGCCCTCGACGTTCCCGTCGGCCTCATACAGTGCTGCTGGAGCAACTCCAAGATCGAAGCGTGGATGGCTCCCGAGACCTTCCGCAGCGAGTTTGCCGATGTCGAGCTGCCTCGCGAAGATCAGACCGAATTCGGATGGCTGACCGGCACGCCGACGCTCCTCTATAACGCAATGGTCAATCCTTGGGACGGCTTCCCCGTGAAAGGCGTTGTCTGGTATCAGGGCGAGGCCAACACCCCCAATCCCGAACTCTACCTGCAGCTCTTCCCGGCTATGGTCGACGACTGGAAGACCGTCTTCCGCAACGACCAACTGCCCTTCTACTATGTCCAGCTCGCTCCCTTCGAATCCGACGGCGACGGCTGGGCCAAGTTCCGCGACGTCCAGAATCGTCTGCTCGACACCATGCCTAACGTCGGCATGGCCGCTATCGGCGACTGCGGCGATCCCGCCTTCATCCATCCTCCGAAGAAAGTGCCTGTCGGCGAACGTCTTGCTCGTCTTGCACTCGAAAAGACCTATGGCCGCGAAGGCATCCGCTCTGTAGCGCCCCGCGCAGTTTCGGCTCAGTTTGCCGCTGATGATCCCAAGAGCATTATCGTCACCTTCAGCGACGCCACCGACGGCCTCACCCCGACCCGCGTTACGCTTCAGGGCTTCGAAGTAGTCGATCCCTTCGGTGTCGTTCATCCCGCCGAAGCGATAGCTTACGGCAACGAAAAGATCAAGATTACCAGCCCCGTACACAATCCCGTCGAAGTGCGCTACGGCTATCATAACTACTATGAGTCGAGCCTCTTCAACAACGTCGGTGTGCCCGTCGCCCCCTTCCGCATGGAGCTGCCCAAACGCAAGAAACCGGCCATCATGTGGTTCGATGCCGAGGCTAACATCCAGCGCTTCAGCAATCCCGACTCGATCGACTACTATATCGACAAGATCGCCGACCTCGGTTTCACCCACGCCGCTGTCTGCATCCGGCCGATCACCGGTTATCTCCTCTACGACAGCGAACTCGCTCCCCGCTACCGCGGCAACCGCGACGATGTCAATGTTGACTTCGACTATCTCGGCAAATTCATCGAGGCCGCTCACCGTCGCGGTGTAAAGGTTCTCGCTTCGATGAACACCTTCTGTGCCGGCCACAACTACATTGACAAGGGCCTCATCTACGACGGTCATCCCGACTGGGCGAGCCGTGTGCTCGACGTTGACCGCGGCATCATTCCCATTACTGAGCAGAAAGACAAGTATGGTGCGATGGTCAATCCTATCAATCCTGAATATCAGGATTATATCATCAATGTCATGAAAGAGGTCGTCACCAAGTATCCCGAAGTCGACGGCATCATCCTCGACCGCGTCCGCTATGACGGCATCACCGCCGACTTCTCTGACCTCTCGCGTCGCGAATTCGAAAAATATATCGGTGAGAAAGTCAAACGCTTCCCCGACGACATCCTTTCGCTACAGAAGATCGGCGACAATGGCAAATTCAAAGTAATCCCCGGCAAACACTATCTCAAGTGGCTCGAATGGCGCACAAAGAATATCACCGACTTCATGGGTCGCGCACGCAGCGAAGTGAAGGCCGCCAATCCCAATGCGATATTCTCAACCTACACCGGCGCGTGGTATCCCTCTTATTATGAGGTTGGTGTAAACTTCGCCAGCAAGGACTACGATCCCTCGAAAGACTTCGACTGGGCGACTCCCGAGTATAAGAATCTCGGCTATGCCGAACTCATAGACCTCTATACCACAGGCAACTACTACACCGATATTACCGTTGCCGAGAGCGAGGCAAATTCCAACACCGTCTGGAACGAAACCGACAGCGAAGGTCATAAGGGCTCGTGGTACTGCGTCGAAGGATCGTGCAACCATCTGCGCGACATCATGGGAGACAACGACGTCCTCGGCGGTGTGCTTGTCGACCAGCTCTATTTCGACACTACCCGTCTCCCCCGTGCGATCGAGATGAATCTCCGCGCCTCTGACGGCCTGATGATCTTCGACATCGTCCATATCATCAAGAAGAACCTTTGGAAAGAAGTCGAAGAAGGCATGCGTGCCGGTGGCAACATTCAGTAAATCAACCCTTGAGACAATGAATTATCGGACACTTATATCAGCCGCTCTCCTCTCAGCCGCCGCTGTCGCCTCTGCTGCGACGGCCGACTATCGCGTCGTGCCTCTGCCGCAGTCAGTTGAAGTCGAACTCCGCACTTCGGCGGCCTTTATGCTCGGCAGCGACACAAAAGTCGTCGCGCCTAAGGATCTCCGCCGCGAGGGTGACTTCATGCGCTCTTACCTTGCCGATCTGCCTGTAAGCGGATCGAAGGGCGTCATCGAGCTGAAAACCGGCTTGAAGTCTGATAATCCCGAAGCCTACCGCATCACAGTCGCCCCGAAACGTATCACCGTTGAGGGTGCATCGCCCGCGGGAGTGTTCTACGGCGTGCAGACCCTGCGCAAGTCGCTTCCTGTCGATCTTTCCGAGCCGGTCGCCATGCCTCAGGCCGTCATTAACGACGCGCCCCGCTTCGGCTACCGCGGTGCCCACCTCGACGTTGTCCGCCACTTCTTCGATGTCGATCAGGTCAAGACCTTCATCGACATGTGCGCCCTCCACAACATCAATCGTTTTCACTGGCATCTCACTGACGATCAGGGCTGGCGCATAGACATACAGAAGTATCCGCGACTCACTGAGATCGGATCGAAGCGCCCCGGCACACTCATCGGACGCTACGGCGCAGGCACCGAGATCGACTCAATCCCCGTCGAAGGTTTCTACACTCAGGATCAGATCCGCGACATCGTCAGCTATGCCGCTGACCGTCATATAGAAATCATTCCGGAGATCGACCTGCCGTCGCACATGATGGCTGCCCTCGCTTCCTATCCCGAACTCGGCTGTACCGGCGGCCCTTACGAAGTGCTCTGCACTTGGGCAGGCTATAAGGATGTCCTCTGCCCCGGCAAGGATTCGACGATGCGGTTCATCGACGATGTTCTCACCGAGGTAATGGCCCTCTTTCCGTCGCAGTTCATCCATATCGGCGGCGATGAGTGCCCGAAGGACCGTTGGAAGGAGTGTCCCGACTGTCAGGCGCGCATCCGCGAGCTCGGCATTGTCGCCACTGACGAGG
>CAZULD010000047.1:4080-14251 GCA_964621135.1 uncultured Bacteroides sp.
TATGTCCCCGTGAAGCGTGTCTATTCATTCGAACCTTTCACCGAAGGCATGACCGACGAACAGAAGGCACTCGTGCTGGGCCCGCAGGCCAATCTGTGGACTGAATATGTTCCGACCTTCTCTCATCTCCAGTACATGGAACTGTCCCGAATGGCCGCGCTCGCCGAAGTGCAGTGGACCGATCCTGAACACAAGGATTACCATGACTTCAAGACCCGCATGCCCCGACTGATCGCGTGGTATGACCGCGAAGGCTACAATTATGCACCCCACATCATCGACACGGACATCGACTATCGTCCCGACCGCTCCGCCGGTGTACTCGAAGCCGTAGCATCGGTCTATCCCGGCTCGACATTGCGCTACACCCTTGACGGCACTCTCCCTGACGCGAATTCCAAGGCCTACAACACACCTCTGCGTCTTGACAGCGACTGCATCATCACCTCCGCGTCATTTGCCCCTGACGGAACTCGCGGAACGGTCATATCGGACACACTCGTCGTGACCGCTCCGACCTTCTGCGACATCACTCTTGCCAACGAGCCCTATTCGCCCTTCGCTTTCGGCGGAGCAGATGCACTGGTCGACGGCCTGATCGGCAACGATAACTTCCGCAGCGGCCGATGGGTAGGCTTCCTCGGCGACCAATGTGACGCCACCATCACCTTCCGTCGTCCGGCTGAAGTGTCGGAAGTGTCGTTCAAAACCTGTCTCGTCTGGCCCGAAGGTGCATTGGAATTCAGCCGTGCCGAGGTCTACGGATCGGCCGACGGTGAGAACTTCACGCTTCTCGCCGCCCTCGACAATCCCGAGCAGGATCCCGCTCAGGGCAACGGATCGTACAGCCACACCATGACCTTCGACCCCGTGACACTCAAGGCTCTGCGCGTGGTCATCACCCCCTGCGCCCCCTCCGGCATGTGGAAACGCATCCTCTTCGTCGACGAAATCACCGCCCGCTAACCAACGATTTTATTATAACCATGTTAAAAGCTATCAAAATTCAAAGTATGAAGAAACTGTTATTTACTGTACTCGTCACTATTTCTGCTATTTATGCGCCTGCTAAGGAGACGCGGGCGGAGACGTATTGCAATCCGCTGAATGTTGATTACACTTATATGATTTATAATTCGGCCAAGGATATTTCTTATCGGTCGGGCGCTGATCCGGCTGTGGTGGAGTTCCGCGGCGAATATTATATGTTCGTTACACGTTCTCACGGTTACTGGCACTCGACCGATCTGCAGAACTGGGAGTTTATAGAGCCCGGTAAAAACTGGTATCCTCAAGGATCAAACGCACCGGCTGCCCACAACTATCGTGACTCTGTGCTCTATGTCTGCGGCGATCCGTCGGGCGCGATGAGTGTGCTCTACACCGACGATCCCAAGTCGGGCGACTGGAAGGCCACGCCGGCGATACTCCACGACCTTCAGGACCCCGACCTCTTCATAGACGATGACGGCAGCGCATACATGTTCTGGGGGTCATCAAATGTGTATCCTATCCGTGGCGTCCGGCTTAACAAGGATCATCGTTTCATACCTGAGGGCGAGACTGTCGAGCTCTTCAACCTCGACGCAGCCAAGCACGGCTGGGAGCGCTTCGGCGAAAACCATACTGACACAGTCCTCGGCGGTTATATCGAAGGCCCTTGGCTTACAAAGCATAACGGCAAATACTATATGCAGTATGCCGCGCCGGGCACAGAATTCAACGTTTATGCCGACGGCGTCTATGTTGCCGATGACCCTATGGGCCCGTACACCTATCAGGCTCATAATCCGATCTCTTACAAACCGGGTGGTTACATGAACGGAGCCGGTCACGGCAGCACGGTCGTCGGTCCCGGCGACCAGTACTGGCACTTTGCGTCTATGGCTCTGCCAATCAACATGAACTGGGAGCGCCGCCTGTGTATGTTCCCGACCTATTTTGACGAGGACGGCGTGATGTACTGCGACACGCGTTTCGGCGACTATCCGCGCTATGCGCCGTCGGTTCCCGGCAAGAAAGGTGACTTCCGCGGTTGGATGCTTCTGTCTTACAACAAGCCTGCGACAGCATCATCGTCGGCCGAAGGCCACGAAGCCGCCGGCATCACCGACGAGCACAGCAAAACGTTCTGGCTCGCAGCCGAAAACAATGACCGTCAGTGGCTGGAGATCGACCTCGAACAGCCTGCGACCGTCAACGCCTTGCAGGTAAATTTCAACGATTACAAGAGCGATATGTATGGCCGCTATCCCGACCTGCGTCACCGTTATACGATCGAAGGTTCGCTCGACGGCAAGACATGGACGACGCTTGTCGACCATTCGCAGAGTTTCCGCGACACTCCCCACGATTATGTTGAGCTGGAGACTCCGGCGCGCGTGCGCTATATCCGTTATAACAATATCGAGGTGCCTATGCCCAATCTCTCGATCTCGGCTATCCGTGTGTTCGGTCTCGGCGAAGGAAAAGCACCGCAAGCCGTGAAGAAGTTCGAAGCCATCCGTCACGATGACCGTCGCGACATCACCCTCAAGTGGACTCCGGTCAAGGATGCGCAGGGCTATAACATCCTCTGGGGTGTGGCGCCTGACAAACTTTACAGTTCGTGGATGGTCTACGGCAACGAGGGCGAGCATCTGCTCAAATGTCTTTCGACCGACCGGAAATACTACTTCGCCATCGAAGCCTTCAACGAAAACGGCGTCGCCCCCCTCTCCCCCATCATCGAGGTTGAATGAAGAATGACCCAGTCTGCCGGGGCTGAGGATGTAATGGTCTCACGCAAAGACGCGAAGTGAAGTTTTTGTTGGAAAAGAGTGGACTTTGTGCTTAATTATATGTTTTTTTGTGGGGCTGACTATATATATTAAGCCTAATTTGTAATTGTGTTTATTAAATTATAAGATATGCTATATAAGATATGAGGCAGTCTCATTTTGAGACTGCCTCATATCTCTATTTACTTATGTTTTTATCCTCTATTCGCTATTTCGCTAATGGAGAATGTTGCGTCAATTTCACGCGGTTCTTTTTTACCGGACAAAATGTCAAACATAAAATCGCGTATTTCATTCGCTTCAAGTTTAGCTGTGCTACCATCTGCATTCGTTCCCATATCATAAGTTTTGAGCAACTGTGGACCGAGTGAGGCAGCAGTCAACAGGAAATGATTCTGGAATTTATCAGTATCAATCATATCCGCAGCAAGCACTTTCCCAATTACGGTAAACGAGCGTAAATGACGCTGTTTTTCCCCTTCAACAAGGCTGGAACGAACCTCATCAGTCTCAAGGTTCATCGGAATTTTGCCCGAATTGGTATCCTCCGGCATATTGCGGAATAATGCTCCCAGATCGGCGAGTGAGAGATTAAGCAATCTGGTGTTTGGCCCGGTGATTGGTTTCTCAATTGTAAACGCGGATGGAAGGAGAAGCTGAACAGTTCCGTCGAGGGTAACTCTGGGGGCATTAAAAGTTCCAACAATACTATTGTTGAGAGTTGCTTCCTGAGTCGCAAACACACCTCCGATAACAACGCAGTTATCCAACGTTATCTCGTCAGCGTAAATGCTGCCGGCAACATAAGTGTTTTGCAGAGTAACGCTCTTACCGTTGATGTCCGAACAGAATGTCGGACGACATCCGGCAGCGCGAGCGGTTACCGATCCGGCCGATCCGACAGATTTCATTAGCACCACATCGCCCTTAACGTCGCCGGAGATGTAAAACTCCTTTTGGGCAAATACCGCGCCTCTAATAACTACATCACCTCCGCGGACATTGATATTGTGGCCGAAAACAGCTCCTTCGACTTCTGTATTGCCGTCAAAAATTACATTACGCGTAAGTTCGGCTATCTTCTGAGGAAGAATGGCTCCACGCACTAAATTGTCTTTGAGAATTATCTCGGTGCTGTCAAAGCGTATTTCTTTAAGTTCTTTTTGTTTCATTTCTTAATGGTTTAGATTTATTCGCCGGTAGAGGCTGTATTAGAGAGATCAAAAAGTTTGGATGTCAGTTCGGCGACTCTTCGCGAATGACTGTCAGAGGAGTTGCTTATTTCCTCGGCCACGCTTGCGTTGAAATAGTCACCAATTGCGCGTACATCGTTTTCATCGAAACGGCTCTTCAACTTGGGTTCAAGTTTGTCAGCCAAAGAGTCTTGAGCGATTCCGTTCAGCAGAGGCGAAGTATATATGCTGCGGTGTGAAACACCGTTCTCATTAGTTGTTTCAAGAATGCAAAACGGACTACTGAGTAATTCGCCTTTGCGTTCGGGGAGCAGGCATTTGTCAAGAATATTATCAGTGGCATATTGGACAGCCAAAAATCTTTTTCCTTTTTCTATCGCATTGATTGCCTGTTTTTTTACCAGATTGGCGGATAATTTGGAATGAAGCCGCGCTTGCTCGCCCGATGACAAAGAAACCGTTGATACCAAGTCATTTGAAACGGTCTTTGAGCCGCTGGAATCAATTGTGCGAACTGCTGTAAATACAGGTTCATCAATAGAATAAATACGGTTTTCGAGTTCGTTGTTAAGATCGGTGAAGATCTTGCCATAACGTTCGGCAATCCGCTGGTAATCAATTCCCATCTGCTTCTTCTTCTCGTTGCACCGTTGAGCGAGTTTATTGAGTTGCAAAAGCAGCGCCTCACTCTTGGTTTTCAGTTCGGCAATCTGTTGGGAAATGTCAGATTTAACCGTTTTGAAAAAACCGCTGATAATGGTGTCGCCAATTTTACGGGAAGTTTCTCCAATAACATCAACGTGTGCGGCCTCTGCAGCAACCACAGACCCGGTAAGAAGATCAACATGACCTTTCATATTGTCGATCTCTTCGTCGAAAGGGTCGGTGTCAACCGTCACGTCGAAGACAACGGTTTCGGTGGTAGAGCCGCTATAGGAACGGGTTCCTCCGCTCTGAGACGCGGGATATGATACAGAACCGGAATAATGGACTGTGATATTTTTTTTGAAACGTCTTGTATAACTCATAGCTTTGTTTTTTAGGTTATTATAACGTTTCGAACGGGTGCGAATCGAACATCTTCAGCATCTGTTTCTGTCTACGCTCATCAAGTCCGCTTCCGACAACCAACTGTCGGAAATAGTTAGCGATGTCAGGATTGATTGAATCGGGATGCCCCCAATTGAATCCTCCGTCTCTCATCGTTGCTGAAACCCGATTTTCAATGATGTTATTAACGTCGTTGCCGGCAAGGTGAGATACGAAAATCTGGGACTGCACATTATCGCTTCGATCAAAATTGCTCTCCAGAATACAAACCGGTATCGATATTACATCAGTCGGTTCTTCCATAGGCCGACGCAAGAGTATCTTGTCGGTTATCGCCTTGAGCTGATTGGAACTTTCAATAAACCTTTCGATAGACTCAACGGCTTTAGCCGCACGGAACTTTAAGTTAGACGCTGTAACTTTCTGGCTGGTTTTAACAGATTCTCCCTGACCAATCAAAACGGTTGATACAAGCTGATTTCCTCGATTGGAAATCTTGTCGGTATCAGTAGTAGCGAAATCAATTACCGGCCGGTCAAGTTCGGTAACCTGCTGACGCAGATTTCTGTTAAGACCGTTGAAAAGTTTGGTATATCGGGCTGCGAGCATCATATAGTCATGCTCCATTCTGTGTCGTATGCCAAGAAGCTGCTTGCGTTGCTGGTTGAGCCGCATAAGCTGAGCATCAACCTTACTCTGGAGAGATGCCATTTTCTGGGAAATCTGGGAATGAATCATAGCGTAAAACCCTTGATTCACATTCCTGCATACCCTGTCGGCACCATCTTTCTGAGCCTTAATCACAGCAGCCTGCATACCCACCACTGCTGTTGTGGTCGCATCTACATGATGCTTCACCGAGCTGACCTCACGAGCCATCTCAGTGGTATCTACGAGACAGTCAAAATGATGTGACATAGTTATATTATTTGGTGGTTAAGCATATTAAACTTCCGGGGCCTTGTCTTCTTGGACTGATCCGTCTTCGTCAACCCCTTTCTCATGATTCTCCGCTATCGGGCCTGACTCTTCAGCTTTCTCAAAGAAAATATTCGGCTGGGGATATATTTCTGCGGACTCCGATTCCGGCTTGTAAGCGTCGACCGGAGAGTTAAGGTTTTCAAGTGCCTTGCGCACCATTGCGGGAAGATTGATTGCAAAATGTTCATCAGCAATCTCACTGACATGAGGCTGAGGCGGTAGTTCGGAATCTTTGGCAAGTTTTGGATTGACTGAAGCGAGGCTCTTGCGGCGATCGTCCATTTCTTGAATTTCGGAAGCCGCGATAGCAACAGAATTGGAATAACCGTCACGGAGTTTGGCATCGAAGTATTCAACGTGGCCGAATCTGGCAGCTTTTATTTCGATGTCTTCTTTGAGACGTTCGATATACTCCTCAAAGTCAGTCTGACATTTCTGGAATTCCTGGCTCTGAAGTTCGAATGCTGCAAGTGAATCCTCCGTATTTTCCACAGTTTCAACTACAGTAGCGTCGAGATTGCCTTCAGACATTTCCATCTGTTTCTCAGTGCGCTGGAGCGCAAGAAGGTTGTTGTATGCGCCTACATATTCGGTCAGTGTCGCTTGCATAAGATTGATAAGATCGGCACTCTCTGCGCGATTAGCCCGGTAGAAAGCGTCAGTATCCTGATGCCACTTATTGAGGTAGCTTATCTTCTGATCTTTTATGTGGTTATAGATTTTCAGACGCTCTATGCGGTTTTCCTGCATAAGGTTCTGCACCATAGGAGCAACGATTTCCTCATACATCTGGTGAACGCCGAAAGGCTGGACTGTCTGCGAGCCGTCTTCGGCAACCCAAGTTCCGGACAGAGGATTATATTTTACGCGTGAAGACTGGCGGAGCTGGAAGGGTTCATAGCCCTGTACATTTTCGGTGTAATCAAACTGTTCATGTCGAATACGTTCGATTTCTTCAGCTTCAAGTACAGGCGAATAATGGTTGTAAGGTGATTTCAGAATCTGGTATAGCAAGCGGTTGGACTCAAGAACGACTTTATCCACTGATGCGACTTTCATTCTTGCGATAGTCTGTACGGAATTACCAATTGCGTGCATCAACCCCTTAAGTATTTCTTCAAACTGAGTCGTTTCATTGGAGAGTGAACTTTTCAGTTCATTGATTTCGCGGAAACGCTCAACTCCGGGGGCATATATATCTTTATCAAACACCTCGATAACAGGTGCGGAGACAGGAGGATTGGCAGTGGCAAATTGGTCGAGTTTGGGCAGGAAGGGAGAATCATCAAGCACCAACGGGAGAGAAACGGATGCTGTTTCAAGGTCATCCATACAGAAAGCAACCGTACGCAGGGAGCGCTCGAGGGCACCAAGATAGTCGTTCTCCTTAATTTCCTGAATTGAGAGCGAGTATTCATCTGTGGCAACAGACTCGCTCTCTTCGGAGGTTTCAACAAGGGGAGCTTCTTTTGCGAGATGATCAAGGGCGTGAATTGTTTCAATAAGCAGAGGGTTCTGCCGTGACATAGACAGAGAAATATCTGACTCGGGCACTGAATGAGTCAAATCTACGATAAAACTCTTATTCTGATATTTAACTTGTTCCGCAACCGGCACATACGCGACGCCGAGTTTATTGACTTTGTAATCGCGGAAAATTTCAGCATGCACTTTTTTGAACTCATTGATCCGCTGGTCAACACCTACAATCTTTTTTTCAAGATTGTTTTTCACAATGAAATAAGGGAAAATGAGTAAGAACAGCCAATACCATGCCTTTGAAAGTTTTTCCTCCAGCGCAGATTTCTCGTTTTCCAACTCGTTGATCTGTCTCTCGATTCGTTCTTCCTCACTTACTATTCGCTCAGCAGCCTGACGATAATAATTGAAAAGAACTTTTGCCTGATCCTGCCAAATATTGGCTGAATCAGCGAAAATTTTTCCATCCATTAGAGTTAAGTGTTTTATTAGTAATTATTAGTGTGTCACATTGCACGTCTACGACGTTCTAAGTTTCGCTCCAGACTATCGATCTGATCCGTGACGGTCTTTTTATTTAAATCATAATCAGCGAGTGCGGCTATGATTGTGTCGCAATTCTTTATTATATCAGCATCCAAAGCAATGCATTGCTCCGAAACCGAAGGAGAGAGGTAGCGTGTTTCACCGGCAATCTTTTTCAGGCGTTCTTTGATGTCGTGAGGTATGCCCGATGTATCCTCAGAAACAAACAATAGTTGTTGTACCATCTTTTTTACATCGTGTTTCCCTGTTTTTAGCACTTTCTGTTCCTCATAAATATCTTTGGTTTTCTGCATAATATGCTCAGATGTAATGAGCCCACCACACAAAAAGAAAAGCAGTCCAGCCTGAATGACAACCAATACGGGAAAATCCCAAAGGGGTATCTCGCCGGTTATCCCAGCCCACAGAGTATATACAACAAAACCAACAGCAAGGAAGGTATATAAAGAAAGTGAGATCCAACGAACACCAAGACCGCCTACCTGCTTATGACTCGGTTCTTTAAAGTTTACTGCGGGCTTAAGGATATTGTATATCCACAGCCAGTAGACTAATGAAACGACCACGAAGTCGAGCACCAATATGTTTGTAGGGAGTGCGTCAGGAATGACCCAAAAAAATAATGCGGCAATCAAAATTTCGCCAACAATTCCGAGCAACAAAGACATAATTCGTATCTTCATAACGCTATATATTTAGTTGATTATCTTTTGTTTCCGCAACGGGGGCAGAATTTTGCCGTCGGAGGGATCGTATAACCACAACGAGAGCAGGCGTTGATATTGCTGATGATCGGCTGGCCGCAACCGGGACAGAAAGAGCAACCCTGAGGAATCTGGGTATGGCAATGAGGACATTTGGGGGCAGCGCCGGCAAGAGGAGCGCCGCAATTAACGCATCGGTTTGCTTCCTCAGCATTGTCAGAGCCGCAATTAGGACACGGTCGGTATTTATTGCCGCAATTAGGACAGAAGCCCATCGAAGAGGGGAATTTTTTTGCACATGATGAGCAGTAGACCATTTTTACTCCGCCATTGGGGCCTCCTTGTTGGGCTGAAGCATTATTTCCCGGTTGGCCTCCAAATGTAGGCTGCTGGAATTGTGGGTTCATAGCAGAAGTTCCAACGGCGCCCCCCATATTATTCATCATATTGATTGCCATGAGGCCTCCAAGCAAGCCTCCGCCGCCCATAGCACCACTGAGATTGTTTAAGGCATTGTTTGCAGTGCCAAACATTTGTTCCTGCTGCCAGGTATGGCCCGTTATTGACATTGAGCTTTGAGTAGCGATGGCCTCTTTAACCTTTCGGCCTTCGGGGGTAGAGGTATCGATATCGACGTCTGAAACATAGAATTTTGTCAACTCAATGCCAACATTCTTCCAGAAGTCGCTGAGCTGAAAGCGTAGCATATTGGACAAATCATCCAAATGCGCAGATATACTTTTATAACCTATGTTGTTCTGAATCATGAAACTTACAACCGCCGACTTTGCCTTAGTTGTGAATTCGCCCTCAAACTGTGATGTAAGATCGCTCTGAGTGTATATATTACGCGTTCCTACCATGTTTATGACGAATTTTTCAGGATCTACGATTCGAATACCATATTGCCCTTCAATCATCAGTGGTAAGTTAGTCTGGTAGTCCGCATCATGAATCGCAAGTTTCTTTAAGTACCAAGGAATGCTGTAATTATCAATTAGATTAACGAACCATACCTGTGCGGTAAAGGGATTCTTCCCGCCGAACGGTATACCATATAATTTACGCAGTATGGGGAGATTTTCAGTATTGAGGGTATGTTTGCCGGGACCGAATTTTCCCATCAATTCACCTTTAGAAAAAAGTAGCGCAACCTGTGACTCATTTACTACAAGTTGTGTATAGGTTGACAAATTATCCTGAGGGAATTTGTAAGCGTAAATAATTTCATTGCCCTGCGGGCTCCATGAAACAGAATCAATGATAGCCATAGCATTAAATTTAGTACCTTGTTAGGTGTTAAATTGTTAAAATTATGATGTTTACACGGTCTATGTGCCGCAAATATAAGAATAACATTTTTTAATCAATAAGAGGTGACAGTTAAACAATGTTAAATGTGTTATACGGCATATTTCGGCAAATTAAAAATTCCATT
>CAZULD010000048.1:0-14228 GCA_964621135.1 uncultured Bacteroides sp.
ATCCGGTGGAGATCCCGGGTGTGTCGATGGTCAACTTCATGCGCGCCGCCGTCAATGCCAAGCGTAAATATTTCAACGAACCGCCACTGTCGGCAGGCGACTTCCTGAAACTCATGCGCCAGAAACGCGAGATTGTCGAGCTCGACAACAAGCTCGCTTCGCGATCAGTCAACGAAGGCTTCTCGGGCGGAGAGAAAAAGCGTAACGAGATCTTCCAGATGGCCGTGCTCGAACCGCGCCTGTCGATACTCGACGAGACAGACAGCGGTCTCGATATCGACGCCCTGCGCATCGTGGCCGGAGGCGTTAACCGTCTCAAGACCGAGCGCAACGCCACAATCGTCATAACCCACTACCAGCGTTTGCTTGACTATATCAAGCCCGACTTCGTGCATATTCTTTACAAAGGACGGATCGTATACTCGGGCGGCCCTGAACTCGCGCTCGAACTAGAAGAGAAGGGCTACGACTGGATCAAGCAGCAGGTTGACAACCAATAATCAAGTTGACATGGGTTCTTTAGATCAATATATCGAATTATACGACCACAACCGCGAGGTGATCGACAGTCATTCGCCCGAAGCGCTTAACCGTCTGCGCCCCGGGGCTCTCGCCGCACTCCGGCGTTTCGGTCATCTGCCCGGCAAGCGCGACGAAGGCTATTCCAACTTCTCGCTTGACGAAATGTTTGCGCCCGACTACGGCGTCAACATCACCCGTGTGCCTTTCGGCGTAGACCTCGCCCAGACGTTCAAATGCGACGTCCCCAATGTTAGCACACTCCTCGGCATCGTCGTCAACGATGCCTTTCGACCCAGCGCAACGTTGCTGAAAAACTGTCCCGAGGGTGTTACAGTAAGTTCGCTCGCATCTGTGGCTGAGTCAGATCCTGAATTCGTCGGACGCTATCTTGGGAAACTATCGGCTGACCGCGACGCTGCCTCGGCACTCAACACTCTGCTGTTGCAGGACGGCGTAGTTATCCGCGTTAGCCGCGGCGTTAAACTTGACAAATCCATCCAGATCGTCAATATCTTCAACGCCGCAGCCGATTTCATGGCCGTGCGACGCGTGCTCGTAGTCATCGAACAGGATGCATCGGCGCGTGTGCTTTTTTGCGACCACAGCCAGTCAGCCGACCACAGCTACCTGTCAAGTCAGGTCACCGAAATATTTCTCGAACAGGGTGCCTCGCTTGACTATTGCGACATCGAAGAGTCGACCGAACGCACATCGCGAATCTCCCAGCTATTTGTCCGTCAAGATGAAGGTAGCCGACTTATCCTCAACGGCACATCGCTGACCGTCGGCCGGACGCGCAACGAATATCTCGTCGATATACGCGGCGAGCACTGCGATACGGATCTCGCAGCCATGGCAATAGCCGATAGCGCGCAGATTGTCGACAACTCGTCGCGTATCAACCACTTCGCTCCACGCAGCCGAAGCAATCAGCTCTTCAAATATCTTCTCGACGACCGCGCCCGCGGTGCGTTCGAAGGCTTGATTTATGTAGCCGAAGATGCATGTCATACCGAAGCCTATCAGAGCGACCGCAATATGCTTGCGTCGGCCGATGCACGCATGCACACCGCTCCGCAGCTCGAAATCTACTGCGATGACGTCAAGTGCAGCCACGGTGCGGCGACAGGCCAGCTCGACCAGCAGGCTCTCTTCTATATGCAGACCCGCGGCGTGCCATATGCCGAAGCACGCATGATGCTGATGCAGGCTTTCATGGCCGACGTCATCGACCGTGTCGCCATCGACGGTCTACGCGACCGTCTGCGTCACCTCGTGGAGCGTCGTCTTTCGGGCGAACATGCCGTCTGCGGTGACTGCGCGGCTTCATGTCATAATTAAAAACGAATTCAAGATGTCTCAACTCGACGTTTCGGCCGTTCGCGCCGACTTTCCCATACTTGACCGTACAGTTTACGGCAAACCGTTGGTATATCTCGACAATACGGCTACCTCACAGACACCGCGCGTAGTAGTCGACTCGGTGACGGATATGTACTACAAGCATAAGGCCAACGTCCATCGCGGTGTGCATTGTCTTTCTCAGGAAGCGACCGATGCTATGGAAAGTGCCCGGGAAAGAGTGCGTCAGTTCATCAACGCATCTTCCGTCGAAGAAATAATCTTCACACGCGGTACCACTGAAGCCATCAATCTTGTCGCTTCGTCTTATGGGTCGCTGCTCAACGATGGCGATGAAATAATCCTCACCGTCATGGAGCATCATTCCAATATTGTACCCTGGCAGTTGCTCTCTTCGCGTAAGAATCTGAAGATAAAAGTAGTTCCGATTGACAGCGTCGGCCGTCTTGATCTTGAAGCATATCGCGGGCTGTTCACAGCGCGCACCCGTCTGGTCGCTGTTACCCATATCTCGAATGTTCTGGGGACGGTCAATCCTGTTGCTGAAATCGTTGCCGAGGCTCATGCTCACGGAGCGGTCGCCTTGATCGACGGAGCCCAGGCCGTGGCTCATACGGCGGTCGACGTGCAGGCCATAGGCGCCGATTTCTATGCTTTCTCATCGCACAAAATGTACGGTCCCTGCGGTGTAGGCGTGCTTTATGGACGTAAGGAGCTACTCGAAAAGATGCCTCCCTATCAGGGAGGTGGTGAAATGATTGGGCACGTCAGCTTCAGCGGCACGACATGGGCAGATCTGCCCTATAAATTCGAAGCCGGCACTCCAGACTATGTCGATGCCGCCGCTTTTCGCTCCGCTATCGACTATCTTACCGACCTTGGCATTGAAGCAGTAGCTGCTCACGAAGAAGAATTGTTGAAATACACGACTGAACGTATGATGGAAATTCCCGGCATGAAAATCTTCGGAACGGCTCCCGGAAAATGCGCGATCATATCATTCCTCATCGGCAACGCTCATCATTACGACACCGGAATGCTGCTCGACAAGCTCGGATTCGCAGTGCGAACCGGCCACCATTGCGCCCAGCCACTGATGGAAGCCCTGGGCATCGAAGGCACAGTCCGCGCATCGTTTGCGGCTTATAACACCTTTGAGGAAGCTGACGCATTTGTCGCTGCCCTCCGCCGCATCGCCCCAATGCTCGCGTAAATTTTCGCTCGCATTCCATCGGGATAGATAAATTTCAGCAAATATTTTTCAAAAAACAGATTAGATTATTGTCTTTTTGCAAATGTTGTTGTAACTTTGCTATCAATAAATTCTAACGTTATGGAGTATCCCGATCTTATCAATGACCTTGCCGAACCCACCCCGTCGGCAACCCCTGTAGAGCGTATAAAATACCTCATAAAACTCATCCGCAAGAATCAGGCTCAGTTCGCCGAATTGATTGGCATTAACCCCTCGAATATCTCGAAAGTCCTGTCCGGTAAAATTCCTGTCAGTGAGTCGATGATCAATCGTATTGTAGTCAATCTCGGTGTATCCAAGCAGTGGCTTGTCTATGGCACGGACGTACCCTTCCCCCGCCATCAGGGACCGTCGACAATCGATAGCACTGGCAAACGCGTACATGTTAACGGGCCAACCTCGGGTGCACCCGTTTATGATATCGATGTCACAGCCGGCAGCGCAAATCTCAGCCGTATGCTCACATCGGAGCATATCATCGGACGCCTCATGATCCCCGGACTTAATCCGCAGCTCCCTGTCGTAAAGGTTTCAGGCAACTCAATGTCTCCCAGAATCAATAACGGAGCCTACATTTCGATACGCCAGATCGACAAAAACGATGCTATCTTCTGGGGACAGATCTATGTGGTCATGCTTGAAGACTACCGCATGGTCAAGTATGTGCGCCGCCACGAAGATCCCTCTAAATTAATCCTTCATAGCGAAAATCCCAACTACGACGACATTATCATCGACCGCGACAAGGTTGTAGGCATGTTCCTCGTAGAGACCATCCTCAACTATGAGGTCGTCGGCTGACAGACAGCCTTTGCCTCCCTGCGCGGTGCGCGGCGTCAACGAAGCCGGATGCGACGAGGCCGGACGCGGCTGTCTGGCCGGCCCGGTTTTCGCGGCCGCTGTAATCCTGCCTGACGATTTCTCTCACCCGCTTATCAACGACTCCAAGCAACTCACAGAGCGCCAACGTTATCTGTTGCGCGACGTGATTATGAAGGAAGCCTTAGCGTGGAGCGTCGCTTCGGTCGACGCCGAGGAGATTGACCGCATCAACATACTCAACGCATCGATACTCGCTATGCACCGTGCGCTCGACGGTTTGAAGGTGCGCCCGGGCGAAGTGATAGTCGACGGCAACCGTTTCAAGCCCTACGGCAATCTGAAGTGGACCACTTATGTCAAGGGCGACGGACGTTTTGCCAACATTGCGGCAGCATCGATTCTCGCAAAAACATGCCGCGACGATTATATGATCGAGGCTCACCGTGACTATCCGGTCTATGACTGGGCTGTCAATAAGGGCTACCCGACAAAAGCCCACCGCCGGGCGATCGCCGAGTACGGTCCGTCACCGATCCATCGCACATCATTCCGACTCCTAAACCCTCAACTAGAACTCCAACTCTGACTTAATGGGAAAAAACAAACTCAAGAAATTTGCCGACATGGAGACGATCGACTTCGTCTTCCAATATCCTTTCTCACGGCTTCAACATGACGGATTCCCGCTGAAGGGTCGCTGGCACAGTGACTTTTTCGGCAACGATAATCCTATTGTGCTTGAGCTTGGCTGCGGCAAAGGAGAGTACACGGTCGGACTCGCACGCCGCTTCCCTGACAAAAATTTTATAGGAGTTGACATCAAGGGCGCCCGTATGTGGACAGGTGCGTCACAGGCACGCGCCGAAGGCCTGACTAACGTTGCATTCATCCGCACATCGATCGAACTCATCGACAGTTTCTTTGCGCCCGGCGAAGTCGCCGAAATTTGGATCACCTTCCCCGATCCCCAGATGAAGAAGGTACGAAAGCGTCTGACATCCACTCGCTTTATGGATCTTTACCGCAAAATCCTTACCGACCGCGGCACAATCCATCTCAAGACCGACAGCCCCTTCCTCTATCGCTATACTTCGCTGATGACCGGGCTTAACCGCCTGCCGGTCGAGACTTCGACCGATGACCTGTATGCCGACGGTGCAGCAGGTGATATCCTCGACATCAAGACCCACTACGAACGTCAGTGGCTCGAGCGCGGACTCACGATCAAATACATCCGTTTCAACTTGCCGGCCGAGGGAGTGCTCGAAGAGCCCGACGAGGAGATCGAGCAGGACACTTACCGTAGCTATTCGCGCGGCTATATCCAGATGCCGGCTCTGATGGCTGAAAGGAACAATTCTGATAAAAGTAAAGATAATGACTGATAATACTCCCCTATATCCCAAACTGATCCTCGACGCACTTGCGACAGTGCGCTATCCCGGTTCAGGCAAAAATCTCGCCGAGGCCGGCATGATCGAGGACGATCTCCGCATCGACGGTCGCAAAGTCAGCTTTTCACTAATTTTCGACAAGCCGACCGACCCGTTCATGAAGTCTGTCGTAAAGGCTGCCGAAGCAGCCATCCACACTTTTGCCGCGAAAGACGCCGAAGTGACTATCGCCGTAAAGACCCGTGCGGCCGCCCCGGCACCAAAGGCAAATCCACTCCCCGGAGTAAAGAATATAATCGGTATTTCGTCAGGTAAAGGCGGAGTCGGCAAGTCGACTGTCGCAGCCAATCTCGCCGTTGCGCTCGCCCGCGAGGGCTATCGCGTAGGACTGCTGGACGCTGATATCTTCGGTCCTTCGATACCCAAGATGTTCGGTGTCGAGGACGAGCAACTATATATGCACGAAGTCGACGGCGCAACTAAAATTATCCCTGCCGAACGCTACGGCGTCAAACTTCTTTCGATCGGCTTCCTCGTCGATCGCAACAGCGCGGTGGTGTGGCGCGGATCTATGGCCTCAAACGCTCTCAAACAACTCATCGAGCAAGGCGACTGGGGCGAACTCGACTATTTCCTGATCGATATGCCTCCGGGCACCAGCGACATCCATCTGACGCTCGTGCAGACACTCGGCATCACCGGTGTCGTCGTGGTGTCGACTCCCCAACAGGTAGCTCTGGCTGATGCGCGCAAAGGCATCGCCATGTTCACCGAGCCTAAGATCAACGTACCCGTGCTCGGAATTGTCGAAAATATGGCATGGTTCACCCCCGAGGAGCATCCCGACGAACGTTACTATATCTTCGGCAACGGCGGCGCATCAGAGCTTGCCCGCGAACTCGGAGTACGTCTTTTGGCCTGCATACCGCTCGTCGCTGCCGTAGGACGACATAGCGATGACGGCGACCCGATAGCTGCCGGCGACACAATGTCGGCACAGGCTTTCATCCATCTTGCCCACGAAGTGATCGACGCCGTTGAACGTCGCAACCACGAACTTCCTCCAACCCAGAATGTACAGGTAAAAAAATGAAACACAAAATTCTCGTCATAAACGGGCCGAACCTCAACCTCCTCGGCCGTCGTCAGCCCGAAATTTACGGTCGGACTACGCTTGAAGATATCTACCGTGGTCTATGCGAAAGTTTTCCCGATGTAGATTTCGAATTTTTTCAAAGTAATTCTGAAGGCGAGATCATAGATCGCCTCCACTCTGCAGGATTCGACGCGGATCTGACAGGTATCGTTCTCAATGCCGGCGCTTACACTCACACCTCGTTGGCTATAGCCGATGCTATAGCAGGCATCGATCGTCCGGTTGTGGAAGTTCACCTTTCTAACATTTTCGCCCGTGAAGAGATTCGTCATCGTTCACTCATCGCTCCAGTCTGTCGCGGAAGCATCAGCGGCTTCGGCACATATTCTTATAACCTTGCCGTACAGGCACTCATAACATCAAAAAATTGATAAATTTCACCCCCATACTCCGTCACAATTTTGCCCGACGTATCAGTAAGACCCGGAAATGGCTCGGACACGTCGAGGACGTCCAATTAAGTATGCTTGGGTGGATGCTTAGCAGGAGTAAGGGTACGGAAATCGGGGAGCGCTATGGCTTTGGCAATATAAAATCTTATGAAGAATTTTGCCATAAAGTACCAATAGTTTCCTACGAGGATGTGCGGCAGGACATCATGCGTATGGTCATGGGTGAACGCAATATCCTTTGGCCGGGACGCTGTACACGTTTCGCTCAGTCATCAGGCACATCTGACGGAAAAAGCAAATACATTCCTATTACCGGTGATTCGCTTGAAATGAATCACTTTCAGGGAGGCTACGACACCGTCGCACATTATCTAAATCTAAATCCGTCGTCACGCATATTCTCAGGTAAAAGTTTTATTCTCGGAGGTAGCTTCGCCAACGAAGTCCGTCATCTTCCGGCTAACGTTTTGGTCGGCGATCTTTCGGCAAACTTGATTGATAGTATGGACCATATCGTGCCCGTCACCGATCTGGTCCGAATCCCCAAGAAAAAAATAGCACTGATGTCTGACTGGCACGAGAAACTTCCCGCGCTTGTCAAAGCGTCGATGAAAAAAAATGTGACGAATATCTCCGGCGTACCGTCATGGTTCATGACTGTCATACGTGAGGTTATCGCCGCTGCAGGCGCAACGACTATCCATGACGTCTGGCCCAATCTCGAAGTGTTCTTCCACGGTGGCATATCGTTTGAGCCTTATCGCGAGCAATATCGCCAACTCACCGATCCCACAAAGATGCACTATCTTGAAACATATAATGCCTCAGAAGGATTCTTTGCCGTACAGTCATCTTTCGACGACAAAGCAATGCTCCTGCTGCTCGATGCCGGAGTCTTTTATGAATTTATCCCCTTATCTGAACTCGGTAATTCTGATAAGCGGGCAGTTCCTGCTTGGGAAGTTGAAGAGGGTAAAACTTACGCCTTGGTCATAACCGCCTGCAACGGTCTCTGGCGCTATATGATCGGCGACACTGTTACGGTTCGGTCTGTCGATCCTCTCAAAATCACGATTGCCGGCCGCACTAAGCACTTCATCAATGCCTTCGGTGAGGAAGTGATGGTGCACAACACAGATGCCGCCATAGCCGAAGCCTGTCGGTCGACCGGAGCATCGGTGCTGAACTACACTGTCGCACCCGTCTATGATGACGGAGGCCATCGCGGCCATCATCAGTGGCTCATCGAATGGCAGACACCACCCGCTGATATCGAAGTATTTGCTGAGCATCTCGATGAGGCTCTTAAAAACGTAAACTCTGACTATCAGGCTAAGCGCGAGGGTGATATCTTCCTTGACCGCCTCTCGATCGACTCAGCACCCGCAGGGCTTTTCGACCGTTGGCTCGAATCTACCGGCAAACTCGGCGGTCAGCGCAAGGTGCCTCGTCTGAGCAACGACCGTAAAATAATCGAACAAATGCTTAAACTTATATAAAGACATGAAAATAAAATCCTTACTCATCTCCGCTTTTTTTGCTACGACAGCTTTAACCACTTGGGGCGCTGAAGCAAAGTATATATTTTATTTTATCGGCGATGGTATGGGTATGGGCCCTGTCATGGCAACCCAGACTTATAACCGTGAAGTTCTCAAGAACGACCAACCTCTCACCATGATGCAGTTCCCTACCATCAGTTGGTGTCAGACTTACTCAGCATCTTCGCCCGTGACCGACTCGGCGGCTGCAGGTACCGCCCTATCCACCGGCACCAAGACCCGCAACGGTATGCTCGGCGTCTCACCTGATACTGTCGCCGTAGAATCTGTTGCAAAAACGCTCTTTGATGACGGTTATGGCGTAGGCATCATCACTTCGGTATCGCCTTTCGATGCAACGCCCGGAGCATTCTACGCTCATGTTCCCAGTCGTTCGCAGCATTTCGAGATCGGTACTCAGGCTGCTGAATCCGGTTACCAATTCCTCGCCGGTGCCGGCTCGGTCAAGAAAGATGATAAAGATATTACAGAAGTCATGACCGAACATGGCGTGCAGGTTATCTACGGGCCCGACCAAATCAAGGATATCAATTCAGAGCGCGTGTTTCTGATCAATCCCGAAGGCTGTCCGAACTGGAATATCGGTTACACCATCGACTCTATCGCCGGACGCCTCACCCTTCCTCAGATGACACAGGCCGGTCTTGATCATCTGATGAAAACTTCGCCCGACAAATTCTTTATGATGGTCGAAGGTGGTAACATCGACCATGCTCTTCACGGCAACGACGGTGGCACCACTATAATCGAAATCCTCAATTTCGACGAAGCCATAAAAATAGCCTACAACTTCTATCTCGCTCACCCTGACGAAACTCTCATCCTCGTAACCGCCGACCACGACACAGGAGGTATGGGTATGGGAATGAAATATAAAGCTCCGCTCGAGAAACTAAGTCACCAACGAGTGTCTAAGGCTGAATTCAGTGAATACTGCAAGGCTATTGCCAAGGATCGCCGCGACTACCAGTGGCCCGACATGAAAGAATATCTAAGCGAGAACTTCGGACTTTTCACAGAAATTCCCATCGATGAAGCTCAGGAACAGAAACTCAAGGAACAGTTCGATGCAGCCATCGTAATGCGCAACAGCGAGGACCAGAAGACGTTATATGATAATTTCAATGCATTCGCTGTCGATGTGTTCCGTCTGGTCAACGACGCAGCAGGCTTAGGCTACACATCCATGAGCCACACAGGCAACCCGGTGCCGGTATTTGCCATAGGTGTAGGTGCCGACAGTTTCTCAGGTTTTAATAACAATGATCTAATGCGCGGCCTTATCCTCAAGGCTGCCGGTAAATAATAAATTAATATGCCTAACGTATCGAAACGCGGCGAAGAAATGCCCGCTTCGCCTATCCGACGTCTTGTTCCTCTGGCCAACGATGCCATCCGTCGAGGGATAAAAGTTCATCGTCTGAATATCGGTCAGCCCGATGTGCCGACTCCCCCGGAGGCATTCAAAGCCCTGTCGGAGATCAATCGCGATGTGCTCGAATACAGTCCGTCGGAAGGGCTGCTGTCGCTCCGTCAGAAGTTGCAACAGTACTACAAACGCTTCAACATCGACGTAGATGTCGACGACATAATCGTTACCACCGGTGGATCAGAAGCCGTGCTTTTCGCCTTCATGGCCTGTCTTGATCCGGGCGACGAAATCATCGTGCCCGAACCTGCCTATGCCAACTATATGGCCTTTGCAATCTCGGCAGGCGCAAAGATCGTCACTATCCCCTCGAGCATCGACGACGGCTTCGAACTGCCATCGGTCGAAGAGTTTGAGAAACTTATCACTCCGCGCACCAAGGGAATATTGATCTGCAACCCCAATAACCCGACGGGCTATCTCTACACGATGAAAGAGATGCTCCAGATCCGTGATCTCGTGCTGAAATATGATCTCTTCCTCTTCTCAGACGAAGTCTATCGCGAATTCTGCTATACGGGCGCTCCCTATATCTCGGCATTCCATCTTCCCGGTATCGAAGATAAAGTCGTGCTGATCGATTCCGTATCAAAACGCTACAATGAGTGCGGTATCCGTATCGGCGCACTTATCACCAAGCACAAAGAACTGAAGGCCAACGTCATGAAATTCTGTCAGGCCCGACTCAGTCCCCCATTACTCGGACAACTCGTAGCCGAAGCCAGCATCGACACACCCTCCGAATATATGCTTGCCACATATAACGAGTATGTGGAGCGTCGCAAATTCCTGATTGACAAGCTCAATAAGATTCCCGGATGTTATTCGCCGATACCGATGGGCGCGTTCTATACAGTTGCGCGTCTGCCGGTCGACGATGCCGACAAGTTCTGCCAATGGTGTCTGCGCGAATTTGACTATGAAGGCGAAACAATCTTCATGGCCCCCGCATCGGGCTTCTACACAACTCCCGGTCGAGGACACGATGAAGTGCGACTGGCCTATGTTCTCAAACGCGAAGAACTCGCCCGCGCAATGACCGTCCTCGAAAAGGCTCTCGAAGCCTATCCCGGACGCACACTCAAATAATACCGCACCCACATAAAATAAAACGGCGGCTGACCCGATTCAGGATCAGCCGCCGTTTGCTATCTCTATTTTATTATTATTCGAAGTTGATTTCGCCGAAGAATTCCGGACGGTGGAAATCTGGATTGGGAACGCCGATAGGATTCCATGAAAGGAAGTGAGGAGTCGGGAGTTTGTCGCCACATTTGTAGAAGTTGCAACGTGCTTTTACGCCGCTGAGATCTTTAACGCCTGACGCAGCAAATAACGAAGCCGGCACGACAAGCGACACAGACCAACTGACAGGGCCACCCTTAGGAAGTTGGCCGGCCTTGAGAGTCGAATAGCGGCTGACGCCATCGAGTTGTTGCTGAGACAGAAGCTGGCGCTCATTGCGATCAGGACCAACAGCACTCAGAATCGTGCCCACGCAGTTACACTCCACGTTGTGGTAGTTTCGGCCATCGAAAGACACGAAGAATTCGACACATGAATCTTCCCAGACGGGGCCGTTGTCGGCACCGGCTTCGGCACGGACTGCCTCTTCTGTTACGCGATAGTTCAGCAAGAGCGCATCGCCGGTGTGAGCCGCACGGAATTCAACCGCCGGCTTATACGGAAACTCAGCCCAATTTACGGTGTCGATGGGAGTGAACGCAACATGATTGGCATCAAGCACAGCAGCAACATCCGCCGCATCGCGACCTGACATGCTGACTTTAGGAACGTTGATTGTCTTTGTCATAATTGAAATTTGATTATGGGGGTTATGTATTAATATAACGACATCTACACCATTATATTATAACGGCCCGCCGAAAGGGCGAGCCGTTATTAAAATTTATCAGTGCTGTGGAGATCAGAGGCGTTGGATTTCGAGGTCCTTCCACTGGACTTTGATGCCGCCGCCGTCATGGATCTGGAGGGCGATGCGACCTTCGGCCTTGCCGATGAGTTCGTCGTTGAAGTCAACCATCGGTTCGCCGTTTAGCCATGTCTGTACATGGTCACCCTCTACGCGGATGCGCAGTGTGTTCCACTCGCCTTCCTTGAGTATGCCTTCCTTCTCATCGGGAATCTGCTGAAGCCAGCCGCGACCGTAAGATTCATAGATACCTGCTGTATCGTTGTTCTTGGGAGCGACTTCACACTGCCAGCCGTGAACGATAGCGGGCTCTTCGACAAACGAGCGGAAGAACACACCCGAGTTGCCGTTAGAGAGCTGCTTGAACTGGAGAGTAAGGTCGAAATCTTTGAAATAGTCGTCAGTGGCAAGATAGCCGTACTTCTTTTCGGGGCCGCTCTCGCACACGAGGAGACCGTCTTCGTCGACATACCAGAGTTCGGTGCCGTAGGCATTCCAGCCGGTGAGATCCTTACCGTTGAAGAGCGACTGTTTTTCAGACGCTTTCTTGGGGAGCTGTTTGATCTTGATGTTGCGGAACGATGCGGGATAGCCGTGATCCTGAAGACAGATCACACCGGTGCGGGCGAGACCGTACTCGGGAGCGTTCTCCCACTTGCCGCTGTTCTTGCGGGCATACCAGTCGGGAGTCCACGCCTCGAATTCGAGGATCTTGTGACCGTTGAGCCAGTGTTCTACATGGCCGTTGTCAAAGACGATGCGCGAGTTGTTCCACTCGCCCTGAGGATTGACAAACATCGAGTCGGGGTTGGGGAGGTGCATTGCATAGTCAACGCCGAGCTTCTGCCACTCTTCGAGTTTGGCGGGAGCATTTTCTTCTTCCCAGCCCTCGTTGTCGATAAGCTGATATTCGGGACCGGTAACGTAGGGTACCTGGAAGAAAGGATTCTCAACGACGTGATAGAGCATACCGCTGTTGCCGCCGTGAGAGAGCTTCCAGTCCCAGTCGAGGATAAAGTTGTCAAATTCGCGGTCGGTGACGATGTAGCCCGAGCCGTCGCTGCCTTCGCCTTTGGCCTGGATGCAGCCGTCGACAACGTGCCAGGGTTCGGTGAGCGAGTCACCGTTGAAGTCACGCCAGCCGTTCATTGTTTCGCCGTCGAAGAGCAGTTCCCAACCGTCGGCGATCTCAGCCTGAGTCAGAGCATTGTTTTTCTTCGATTCGCCGCACGACACGGTCAACACTGTTGCCGCCACAAGTGCGAGTGAAAGATGTTTTTTGTTCATTTTTTTACAGGATTATGGTTTTTATGGTTAGTTTAGAATTTTCGGATACCCATTATCTGACGCACATCGGCAAGGGTCTTCGACGCACTTTCACGCGCTTTTTCAGCACCCTGCTTCACGACGCGGCGCAGATAATCTTCGTCGGCGAGGATGTCATTGACGCGCTCACGGATAGGATTGGTCACGGCGAGGATATCTTCGGCCAACTGCTTCTTGAGGTCACCGTAGCGGATCGAGCAATCGGCATAGGCGTCGCGGTAGTGCTGCACGATCTCGGGGGTTGATGTGAGCTCGAGCAACGAGAAAAGATTTGCGACCGGCTCGCTCATCGGCGAATCGGGGGCCTGCGGACCTTCGTCGGTCACGGCACGCATCACTTTCTTACGAAGCACTTTGGGATCGTCGACGAGATAGATACAGTTGCCTTCGCTCTTACCCATCTTGCCCGAGCCGTCGAGACCGGGCACCTTGACAGGCGCGCCGCCGAAATCGAAGTCGTAAGGTTCCTGGAAGTAATCGACGTTGTAGAACGAGTTGAAACGACGCGCAAAGCGGCGCGTAAGCTCCAGATGCTGAAGCTGGTCCTTGCCGACGGGCACCTTTGTGGCGCGCTGGATGAGGATGTCGACAGCCATGAGTGTGGGATATGTGAGCAGACCGGCGTTGACGCGCTTGTTGGTCTCCGAGCCGATGATCTGCTTTTCGAACGCTTCGTCATCGTCGCCTTCGGTCGGAGCCGAGAGGCCGAGCGCCTTGCGGGCCTTGTCCTTGAACGAAGTCGTGCGCATCAGTTCGCCGATGCCGACGTGCATATTGAGCAGCAGGTACATTTCGGCCACTTCAGGCACATCGCTCTGAATAAAGATCGTAGCCTTCTCGGGATCGATGCCTGCGGCGAGATATTCGGCGAGGATCTTCTTCACGTTGGCGTGGAGATCGGCCGGATCAGGATTTGTAGTGAGGGCGTGGAGGTCAGCGATAAAGAAACGACAGTCATAGTCGTCCTGAATCTTAACGAATTTGCGGAGCGCTCCGTAGTAGTTGCCCAGATGGAGATTACCGGTAGAGCGAATGCCGCTCAGAACTATTTCTTTACTCATAAATACTCGAGTGT
>CAZULD010000049.1:0-13917 GCA_964621135.1 uncultured Bacteroides sp.
CGTTTAACTGAGAAAGTGAGCTCAGATCCAAGGAGTCAAGTTCTCCTAAATCAAAATTATAGGACCAATCGTTTTCACCTTCGTCGGGAGAACGTTTGGTTATGACAAGCGACCAAGAGTTCCCGTTGACCGAGAGGACATAAGAGGAATTGTAATTCTTGTCCTGAAATTTGATTATAAACGATTGGTTGCGTGTTTTGGTCACGCTTACAGAGTTAGATCTTTCCTGTTCGAATGCGTTCCATAGGATATCGGCGGTAGCTTGCTTTGATCCGCTAAGGATGAGGCTCTGGCGCGTAATTTTCTTGGTTCGGGGATCGCGCCGCTCAGTATATGTCACCTGAACTTCGGGATCTTTTTCCAAAGAGCTGACAAGTTTGTCAATCCGTGCCTGTGCCAAAGAAGAAAATGATGAGACGATTGCGACGATAGACGCAGCGATCAGAATGATGAAACGTTTGCTCATAATTGTAAATATATAGCGTAAAGTTATAAATAACAGTAGTTAATTCAAAATTTAATTTATGTCAGCGAGAAGCATGGCTTTGATTTCGGGATCATTAATGTTGCTCAGCGCATCGCGGATAAGGGCTTTTTCGAAATCATAGTCGGTCATCGGGCTCTGTGCATTCAAAGTGCTGTCGACATATTGATCGGCTCTGCGGAGCTCGGGCAGGATCTGCTTTATATCGGTAATTTTCTTACCGTCGCGGATAATGTAGCTCCCGGCATACATGCGTTCTAATGACAGATCGCCGGATGAGGGGGTCGGAGCGAAGAGTAAGCCTGCGCCGACAAGGGCAAGAACCGCGATTGCCGCTGCGGCCGCTATAAAACGCTTGCGCCGCGGACGACCCACTTCATCGGGGCGTGATTGTTTTTCAAGCTGAACGTACCATTCGAACATCGGACGGTAGCACTCAAGATCGGAGGCTATATGACGGGTGGCATAGTAACGGTAGAGCGTCTGCTCCTGTTCGATAGTGGTCGAACCGTCCAAGAACTCCTGAGTCAGCCGACGTGCATTATCGTCAGAGAGAATTGATCGAGAGGTTGATTTGAAATTTAAAATATTCATGTCTTTATATATTGGAGAGGTTATGTCGGGTAAATATTTCAGCGATGCGGACTCGTGCCCGGGAGAGAGCCGTGCGCACGGCGCCGTCAGTCGATCCGGTCAAGGCGGCAATCTCGGCGATGGACATTCCTTCGATGTGACGCATCGTTATGAGCGCCTGCTGACTGTCAGGAAGCAAAGCGAGTACACGATTGACCGACGTCGTAGTTTCAGCAGAAATCATCGACTGCTCGGCTGAAGGATGGGAATCTGACATAACGTCGTCGTGGATCTCTACAACGACCTTGCGCGAGCGCAAGACATTGAGAGAAAGATGATGAACGACCGTCATCGCAAGCGCCTCCGGGCTATTGTACTCGTCGAGGGAAGTCCGCATGGTCCAAAGTTTAAGCATGCAGTCCTGCACGATGTCGGCGGCTGCTTCAGAGTCGCCTGTCACCGACTGAGCCCTGGCAAGTAATGCAGGCCTGACAGCCTCGGCAAATTTTGCGAATTCAGAACTGTTCATAAACTGTGGTCATTTGCCCTTATGACACAAAGGTAGGCGAAATGTTACACACTTCAACCATTATTTTTTATTTTTCCGGTGAAGAAAAACAAAAGCGGCGCGATATGGTAGATATCACGCCGCTGAATACGCTATATTTCAAAGTTTTACTTTCTATGCTTACGAGAACGGTTCTTTTTGTCCCTACCCTTTGCGTCTTTGTTACCGCGGGGAGCTTCGCTTTTCAGGGCTGCAATAACTATGGGTTCCATAACGTCATAGCCTGCGCGAGTAGGATGGATACCATCGTTGGTATATGCGGGATTAAGAGCACCTTCGGGGGTTGTGAGTGCTGTATAGTAGTCGATATAAGTTATACCGTTAGCCTTGGCATAGTCGCTGAGCATTGTGTTAAGTTGCTGGATCTTAGATGAGACATTGACAACTGCATGATTCCATGGAATTGTATCGGCGGGAAGACAAGATGCGATGAGAGGACGGATGCCGTGCTGACGGGCGAGTTCAGCCATTGAAAATACGTTTTCGGCAATATGGTTGAGATCCATTGCACCCTGATTGCCGGCAATATCGTTTGTTCCTGCAAGGATAACTACAGCCTTGGGCTTAAGATCGATAACGTCAGAATAGAAACGGCACAGCATCTGACCGGTAACCTGACCGGAAATGCCGCGGCATGCATAGTTGTTGTCGGTGAAAAACTCGTTGTGGTGATCATCCCAACCGTCGGTGATCGAGTTACCCATGAAGACGACTTCGGGGGTCTGAGTCAATGCTGCGTTAGCGGCAGCATAACGAGGGTGATTAGCCCAGTCTTGAGCCTGTGCGGAGGCTAAGGAACTAACGGCGACTATGGCCGAAAGAGTAAGAAAAAGTTTTTTCATAACGATAAATGTATTGTTATTTATTTAATAATGAGATCCAATTTGACAATTCGGCTGTCCACACGGGGAAATAAGCAAAGCCTTTGGCAAAACCCCAGCCATGATCGCCGTAACGATAAACATGCAGTTCGGTAGGAACACCGTTGGCAAGAAGAGCATCGCAATAGTCAAGAGAGTTTGCCAGCGGAACGATTGAATCGTCTGCCGAATGGACTACGAATGCCTGAGGAGTGTCGGGGGTAACTTGAAGATGATTGTTATAGAGGTTCATCATCTCTTCCGTGGGATTTTCGCCTAACAGACGCTGACTGCTGCCGACGTGAGCTGTGGGGCCACTGACTGCGATCACGGGGTAGAATAAAATCTGAAAATCAGGACGGGTAGCAGAGTCTGTATAGTGAGTGGCTGCCATTGACGCCAGATGGCCTCCGGCAGAAAAGCCCTGAATGCCGACAAGACTTCCCGGGAAACGATCGCGAAGTATTCGCATGGATTGATGCACATCGCTAAGAGGCACGTCAGGATGACCGTATGGCATGCGGTACTGCAACACGGCAACATCAACGCCTTGCTCATTATACCAAGGAACGAAACTGTAGCCCTCATTCTGCAACCCAATATGACGGTAGCCGCCACCGGGACACATCAGAACGACTTTGCCAACAGGCTTATCGGCCGGAAAGACATGGAGCACGGGAACGTCGACAGCATTCCATTCGACAGAATCTTCTACCGAAACCGGGGCGAAATTACTGTTTGGCACGCCATTTGGCCAGACGGTCACAACGACTTCATTGTCTGGAATGAATTCGACCGGCATACCGGCATGTGCGCAAGGGAGGGTAATCACCCACCCTACGCACAGTAGACATAATATTTTTGTAATATGTTTCATTTCAGGATTTCTTTTACTGGACGACCGACCCAAGGCTGAGGTTGCTCGAGTCCAAGAATCGCTGCAATAGTAGCAGCAACATCATACTGCATCATGGCCGACTGAAATTCGCCGACTGACTTTATACCGGGGCCGGCAATTATAAAAGGTGTCTCCATCTCTGCAAGGGTAATTCCGCCATGGCCTTTATTTATACCTCCGTGATCGGAAGTGACGATAATGACAGTACTGTCATAGATACCCGCCTCCTTGACGGCATCGATTATCTGACCGAGATAGCCGTCAAGTTGTTTTAAAACTGCATAGTATTCCGACGTATCATGGCCTACATTATGGCCTACAACATCAGGATTATCATAAGTCACCCATGCCAAAGTAGGCTTATATTCCTTGATATATGATGTAAACGCATCAGTTATCGGCGACGAAATTCCTTCGGGAGAAACTTCGATATGTGAATGGCGGCTAACAGCCAGTGTATCGATCAAATGCTTTATACCATCCCACTCGTAGAATACGCCGGTTTCGGCCTTAGGACGCTGTTGGCGCGCAATAGTAAAAATTGTCGGGAAGATACCGTCGGATGACATAGCAATAGAAGGAATTTCAGGAGTCTTACTCCCCCACTGCGTATAACCGTGGCCTTCCGTACCGACGCCCATAAACATTGATGCCCAATTGATGGCACTACTCGAGGGCAGAACGCTTCGTTTTTTGAGAGTCCACGCTCCACGATTCATCAGATCGAAAACATGAGGCATTTCAGCTTGTTGGACGCTATAAGCCCCCCACCCGTCAAATCCGACAACAATAACATGAGAGGCTTTTTTGGCCTCACTTGTTATCGGTAATACAAGGGCTGCAAACGCAGTCAAAATCGGCAAAAGTATACGCCTCATTCTACTTCAAAGTTGACTTTTGAACGTATGTCTCCGGCTGATGCTCCGATTAAAGCCTCAAATTTACCGGGTTCGGCAACCCATGCATGAGCCTTATCGTCAAAATAGCTAAGCGCATCCCGACCGATTTCGAATGTGACGGTCTTGGTTTCACCGGGAGCAAGATTGACCTTTGAGAAACCTTTAAGTTCTTTTACGGGACGGGGAAGAGAAGATTTCAGATCGGAAATATACAACTGCACGACTTCGCTACCCTGACGATTACCGGTATTAGTTACAGGAATAGTAACGGTATAGATATCATCTGCTGTACCCTTCTTACGGTCAATCGAGGCCTTACCATACTCAAAAGTAGTATACGAAAGGCCGTGTCCAAAGGGGAACGTGGGTGTGATCTTGTTTTTGTCCGTGAAACGATAACCAACGAAGATATCATCATTATACTTCATATCAATAATGTCACCTTCGACAGGATCATGACGCGGAGTTCCGGGATAGTCACCGAGTTTGTGTGCGCCGCATTGGTCAAGGGAGGCATAATAGGTGTAAGGTAATTTACCGCTGGGATTAACATCACCTGTAAGGATAGCGGCAAGGGCATTTCCGGTCTCATTGCCGAGATACCAAGCCTGAATTACAGCTTTAACCTTGTTGAGCCAAGGCATCGCAACACCTGTTCCACTTATATTCACTACAACGATATTGGGATTGACGTCAGCAAGTTCTGAAATCAATTCGTTCTGGTTGTAGGGAAGGTCAAGCGAATGACGGTCAGTACCCTCGGAATCCTGATGATAATCTTTGTTAAGACCACCGATAAAGATAACCATGTCGGCAGACTTGGCTGCCTTAATTGCGTCGGCTTTCAACTGTTCGGGAGAACGGGGATCGCGGAGATCCTGTTTTGTCCATACATTATTATAATGAGTAATGGTATCACCGACATAACCGCGCTCATAAACGATGTCTATATCATCTGCAAGACGAGCCTGCAACCCCTCAAGAGGATATATTTCGTAACGGGCTTTCAGTGAAGATGATCCACCGCCGACAGTCATACGTTTAATTGCGTTCTCACCGATAACTGCGATGCTGTGAACTTTTTCGGGAGAAATAGGAAGAGTATTGTCGACGTTACGGAGAAGAACCACACCTTCTTCAGCAATCGTACGGCAGGCATCAGTGTGAGCCTTAGAGTTGATAGATCCCCAGGGGCGGTTACGGTTCATCGCCGTGCGCATAGTGAGTCGCAAAACTCGGCGCACCTTATCGTTAAGTTGATCTTCGCTATAAATACCGTCACGGACACCTTCATAGTAATTATTTGCCAACCAATATTTATCATAGGAATTACCCGGACCGGTAAGACCGTCAGTGCCAGTCCCGAACTCCATATCGAGTCCGCCTTCGACAGCTTGCTTTGTATCATGCACTGCGCCCCAGTCTGAGATGACCGCGCCGTCCCAGGCCCATTCTCCTTTAAGAATGTCGTTCACAAGGCGCTGGTTATATGTGGCATGCTGTCCATTTACAAGGTTATAACCTCCCATAAGACTCCATGCACCAGCATCGACAGCAGCCGCCTTAAATGCCGGAAGATAAATTTCATAGAGGGCGCGATCGCTGACAATCGAATTTGTCGTATAACGGTTAGCTTCATGGTTATTGGCTGCAAAATGCTTTACGCAGACAGCAACCCCGTTAGACTGCACACCACGCACATAATCGGCAGCCATTGCCGAAGCAAGGAAGGGATCTTCTCCGAAGTATTCGAAATTACGACCGCAAAGAGGAGTGCGGTAGATATTTACACCGGGACCGAGTAGCACACTTTTGTTGCGGTAACGAGCCTCTTCGCCTATGCTTTTGCCATAAAGGAGGGCCATTTCCGGATTCCATGTCGCTGCAAGACAGGTTAGAGATGGAAATGCTGTACAGGAATCATTTGTCCATCCGGCCTGATCCCACTGATCCCATAATACTTCTGGGCGTACACCCATCGGGCCGTCATCTGTCCAAAGTTCAGGAATACCGAGCGAAGGCACACCCGGCGCACTGAATTTTGAATGAGCGTGAAGCAGAGCTATTTTTTCTTTGAGAGTCATCCGTGAGATCGCATCATCAATGCGCTCTTCCATGGGTTTTGAATCATCAAGATATACGGGTATCTGCGCCGAAACCGCCAGAGCGGAACAAATTGCAGCAGACAACAGCAGATTTTTAAGTTTCATATCGTCGTATTGATCTTATTGTTTTTCAACAGGAGTAATTTTTATTGCGTAACCGCCACATGCAGCGACAGGGATAGTCATGCGTGAACGAGAATCGACTTTGCGATTCTCAATAATGTAGTCTTGTGGTGCAGTAAGATAGTGAGCCTTCTTGCCATCGCGGTAAATCGTAGCAATATATTTCTTACCTGTTGGCAAAAAAGAGAAATCTATCTCCGACTTTCGGGGATTTTCTCCTGCGGTCGAGCCAACAAACCAATCTTCGCTACCCTTTGCCTTGCGGGCTACAGTGACATATTCCATCGGTTCGGCTTCGAGATAAACACTTTTATCCCAATCAAGGGCCACATCTTTAATAAACCGGAATGCGTCCATAAAACGCTCATAAGTCTCAGGTAAATCTGCAGCCATTTGGACAGGAGACGGCATTGTTACATATAACGCTAACTGATGTGCAAGAGTCGAATTTACCCATGCTTTGCTGTAAGGATTGTATTTCGAAAGATCGTTTTCAAACAGGCCGGGAGTATAATCCATCGGACCTCCGATAAGACGCGTGAATGGAAGGATCGCAGTATGGCCCGGTTTGATACCACTGAACGCATGATACTCAGAACCTCTTGCAGATTCGTTAGCTACAAGATTTGGCCAAGTACGATAGACTCCGGTGGGACGCACAGCTTCGTGAGCAAACATCATAATGTGATGGTCAGCCGCTTTTTCAATTACATGCTGATAATGGTTAACCATCGATTGATTGTAATGATGTTCGCCACGAGGAATGAGCTCGCCTATATAACCTCCCTTAACCGCATCATAGTTATTATCCGTCATAAACTTGAAAGCATCATCAAGATTACGTTCGTAATCCGTAACGGCACTACCGGTTTCGTGATGCATGACAAGTTTCACACCTTTGGATTTGGCATAATCTCTGATTTTATCAAGATCAAAGTCAGGATAGGGTTTGGTAAAACTGAATATTTTAGATTTCTTGGCGGTTGCCTGATCTTCCCAACCTTCATTCCAGCCTTCGACCAATACTGCATCAAAACCATGCTCGGCCGCAAAGTCTATATAACGCAAAACATTTTCCGTCGTCGCGCCGTGACGACCGTTAGGTTTGAGGACTGAATAGTCAGTCTCTCCGATCTCAACCGAAGTTATATCGTCGGTATAGTGCCATGATTTTTTACCGGTAATCATTTCCCACCATACACCAATATATTTGACCGGGTGAATCCAGGATGTATCTTCAATCCGACACGGTTCGTTGAGATTAAGTGTAATGCGCGATGCAAGGATGTCGCGTGCGTCAGGACTTACTATAACAGTACGCCATGGTGTTGCGCGACCGGTTTGCATATACGCCTTGTCGCCATTGGCGTAAGGAGTCAACTGAGCTTTGAAAACCAAACGTTCGTCGTCAAGATCAAGATGCATGGCAGGATAATCAAGAACTGCCGCTTCATGGAGGTTGACATACAATCCATCAGGATATTTCATCATAAGTGCAGTCTGCACACCCGTAGGTGAAAAAGGAGACGGATATAACGGTCCCCCGACATGGGCCTCATCAACCTTAGAACGGATCTCCGACAACTTACTGCGTGTGTAGTGGAATTCCTGAGTATCATAATCGCCCGGGATCCAGTATGCGATTGCATCAGAGGGGATAGCAAATTCAGTAAGTTCATCAGTGATTATAAACGAGGTCAACTCTGGCTGAGGATCAGGGAATTCATATCTGAAACCAACTCCGTCATCAAACACTCGGAAACGTAAATCAAGACGACGATCTGACTTTTTCTGGCAAAGATTAACCAGCAGTTCATTATAATTTGAACGGATTTCAGACTCTTCCCCCCAAACTGGCGACCATGTTTCATCTACTGATCCGGTAACAGAACCTGTAATTTCGAAATCGTTAGCAAATGAACCGACATCAAGCAACTCAAAACCAAGTTTACTATTGCCAATAACCGGTTTGTCTCCGTAAATGATAGAATAATAGGGTGAACCGGTCGCATCGACATCGACCGTTACTGATATATTTCCATCCGGCGACTTAATTTCAAGCGCGTAAATCGCACTGACAAACGCTACGGATAGCGTTGCTGCGATGATTCTTTTAAATGACAGGCTCATTTTACCGGAGAAAGACGATACAGTGCCACATCCTCACCGGGAACGGTGATTGTAAGATTCTTATCGGTGTTCCCGTGTTCCTTCGGAGTCCACAGATTACGATAAGTGAATGTAGTTTCGGCCGGATTGAACCAACGCTGCGAAATCACGTCATATGAGGTAAGATCTTTCCAGTTGAGATCAACTTTCTTTGGCTCGCGTGTGCGGTTAAATACACAAAAAGCCCAATCGCCGTCTACAAGAGGCTTATACCAATACTCTACCCCGTCGCGAGTAAAGAATCTCCAACCTTGAACCCCGAGCGGGTCCTGGTCAATAGCAATTACATCTTTATTGGTGAGAATAGCTTTTGTCTCAGGAGTCATATCGCGGATATCATTACCGAGTATCAACGGAGCCGCCATCATACACCAAAGTGTAAAATGAGCACGATCTTGATTTTCAGTCATACCGTTTCCGACCTCAAGCATGTCAGGATCATTCCAATGACCGGGACCGGCATATTTACGGAGAGGTTCATTCTTATCAACTATCTGCATAACTCCAAGCGGCGACCAAAAACCCTCACCGTAATGCTTGTCGTTATCGAAAATACAGCCTATATCGCCTGTCGTACGCCACAAATGACCCAATTCGGGAGCCCAATTCCATGGTTCGTTACTACCCCACTCGCATATACTGAATACGATAGGCCGACCGGTTGCATGAAGCGCATCACGCATAAGGCGGTATGATCCCTTGACATTCTGATCAGGTGTATTGCACCAGTCATATTTCAAATAATCTACGCCCCAGTCTGCATAACTTTTAGCATCCTGATATTCGTGTCCGAGACTTCCGGGCTGACGACCGCAGGTCATACAACCCGCATCACTATAAATACCAAATTTCAAACCCTTAGAATGAATGTAGTCTCCGAGGGCCTTCATACCGGAAGGAAAACGGTCTGGATGAGACTGAATATTACCGTTCTCATCACGCTCGCCATGCCAGTAGTCGTCGATATTGAGATAAACATAACCGCACTCCGCCAAACCTGACGAGACGAGAGCATCGGCCATTTCTTTTATCTGCTGCTCATCTATATTTGAAGCGAATTTATTCCATGAATTCCACCCCATTGGAGGTGTCTGAGCAAGATTTTCCCATTTCTGTGCCACTGCAGTCGAAACTGACAACGTCAAGGCGACAGCGGCTACTGCACACTTTGCACTTACATGTTTCATAATTATCGGATTCAAGTATTCTTAGTTAATTAATATCTCTTTCTATAGCCGGAGTCAGGCGGTACATAGCCACATCGTGACCGGGAATTGTAACCGTCTTATTTCCATCGGTAATTCCTTCATCGGTATGAGTCCAGAGATTGCGAATTTTATAAGGGTTGACTGTCGGGCGGAACTGTCTATGAGTCATATAGTCAAAGCCGGACATATCTTTCCAATCAAGTTCAACCGTACGCTCCTGTCGGTTACGATTAAACACGCATATCGCCCAGTCTTCGCCTTCAAGAGGTTTATACCAAAACTCTACGCCGTCACGGACAAAGAAGCGCCACCCTTGCACTCCAAGTGGGTCTTGATCTACAGCGATCACTTCTTTGTTCGTAAGGATACAGCGAGTCGCCTCACTCATGTCGCGCACATCGTTGCCAAGGATCAGCGGGGCAGCCATCATACACCAAAGTGAGAAATGGGCACGATCCTCGTTTTCAGTCATTCCGTTGCCAACTTCAAGCATATCCGGATCATTCCAATGACCTGGACCTGCATATATACGTAGTGGCTCATTTCTATCGAGAATCTGTAATACTCCGGGCGTCCATGCCCACGGACCGTAATTCTTGTCATTATCAAATTCGCATAGGATATCACCGGTCGTACGCCACATGTGACCTATACCCTTAGCCCATTCCCAGGGTTTATTAATACCGGCATCACAAATACTAAAAAGTATTGGGCGTCCGGTTGAACGAAGGGCTTCGCTCATCAAGCGATAGGATGCCTTTGCATTCTGATCGGGAGTATTGCACCAATCATATTTAAGATAGTCTACACCCCATGAGGCATAAGTCTTTGCATCCTGATATTCCCGACCGAGACTTCCTGGCTTTCCGGCGCAAGTTTTACAACCAGCATCACTGTAAATTCCGAATTTCAAACCTTTTGAGTGCAGATAATCTCCTAATGTCTTCATCCCTGAGGGAAAGGTCTCGGGATTACACTGTATATTACCGTCGGAATCACGCTCCCCATGCCAGCAATCATCGATATTGACATAGACGTAACCACAATCAGCAAGTCCAGTTGTCACCATTGCATCTGCAATACTTCGAATATCATTCTCGGAGATGTTCACCCCGAACTTATTCCATGAACTCCAACCCATTGGAGGAGTCTTTGCAAGATCATCCCAGGTTTGAGCCATAACCGTAGCAACCGACAATAACAAAGCGGTTGATAATGTTTGACACTTTCCACAAAGATGTTTCATTCCGAAGAAGTTCAAGTTATTAGATTTTAGCTAAATGTGATGGAACGGTTCAGAAGTTCTCTATCGGTATTATAGGCAGGCCGCGCACTGTTTATAGCTCAGTGCGATCAAGCACAACTATAGACAGGCGCGTCCACTATAACCTTGTTTTATGTAAATAAATTTGTTTTCTTATTCACCAACCATGTAATGATGATAACCATTGAGTTTATTCCAAGAGCCGCGTGTAAAATCAGGTACTTCGACGGGAGCAGAATTGTTTGCTAACGAAATGCGGGTCAATTCTCCAAGCGAAGACCACTCAGCAGCATCATAAACATCCTGATCAAGAGGCAGACCATTAAGGAGACAGTATACCAGACGCGAATCCATGATATAATCCATACCTCCGTGGCCACCTACTTCACGTGCACGTTCCTCAAGTTCGATCTGAATGGGATGTTTATACTTCTGAAGGAGTGCGTCCTTAACTTCTACAGGTACGAAATCATGAGCCGATAAGTTCTGGTGGTCAGGAACGACATCCTCATCCGTAACTTCGCGGAAACAATAACCTTCGAAAGGATATTTGTTTGCGAAACCGTCAGTACCAGTAAGCTGGTACATGCGAGAATATGGGCGAGGATTCATCACATCGTGTTGGATATGCATCGTCTGACCGTTATCGGTCATAATCATGGTCATTGTATGATCACCGTTCTGGAAGTTTTCAGATGTGCGACCCTGACGTTCTACCATCTTCGGACCGGTAACGGGCTTAGTGTCCATTGCTACCAAATAATTCATCTTGTTACCGCGATGGAGATTTACGAGCTGTGCAGCCGGACCCATACCATGCGTAGCATAGACATCGCCACGATTCTGTTCATTGAAATCAAGTCGCCAGTTGCCCTCATACTCGTTCCAGAAATCCTCCAGATTATGGATGTATGATCCTTCAACGTGGAGCACATCTCCGAAGAGACCTTGCTGAGCCATGTTAAGCGTTGTGAGTTCAAAGAAGTCATATACACAATTCTCAAGCATCATGCAATGCTTGCGGGTCTTTTCAGCTGTGTTGACAAGCTGCCAGCATTCATCGAGACTTTGTGCCGCAGGAACTTCAATAGCAACGTTCTTACCGTGTTCCATAGCATACACAGCCATAGGAACATGATTTTTCCAGTCGGTTGTGATGTATACGAGATCGATATCAGGGCGCTCACACAGTTGCATCCATGCACTGTCACCAACATACTCTGCTGCCGTGGGACGACCGTTTGCAGTAAGAATGTTTTGAGCTTTTTCTACGCGATCAGCGTGTTTATCGCAGATAGCCTTAATAGATGTGCGATCTATATTGCTATAACGACGCACAGCATCCGGACCGCGCATACCCATACCGATGAACCCGACTCTCACCGAGTCCATCGGATCAAGACGCAAAGCGATCACATCCTCCTGTCCTTCGGGACGTTGAGGCACTTCGGTTCGGATAAGACCTTCGACTATCTCATATTTCCCATCGGGAGTTTTGTTAGTCGTTGACGTACATGCTGTCATAACAACAGTTGCAGCAGTCAAAATTGCAGAGAATCGGATTTTAAAATTGTTCATCGATTTTAAGGTATGTGATTATTTTAAATTAGTATCAAAGCGAGGCAATATATGTGTCCATCTCAGCAGTGTGCTCGTCGAAGCTCTTTAGAAGTTGAAGCTGAGCAATAGTGCGCTGAAGATTATGTTCGGGATGCTGAATCTTAAAGTAAACATCACCCTTTAGGTAATCAGTCAGGAAGCGTACAGCGGTCATGTATGTGAGTAACTTTGCACCAAAGGGCAGAAGTTTCTTCTCGATATCTGTCAGCATAGGAGCGGCAGTTTCGATATAGCCCTTTGTAAACGCACGGAACACATCCATATTAACTCCGATACGAGAAAGATCCGGATCGTCTTCCGCACCCGTATTACCGGCCGTTCGCATGAAGTCACCAAAGTCAGAGAGAACGAAACCGGGCATAGTGGTATCGAGGTCGATAACGCAAAGGACGTTGTCGTCCTTATCGAAAAGGATATTGTTCACCTTAGTATCGCAGTGGGATATACGTTTGGGTAACTTTCCTTCAGCATAGAGGCGTTCGGCCTGGGTCATTTCTTCCGCACGCGACAATATTTCATCTACAATAGGCTGAACTTTAGCAAGACGACCCATCTTGTCAGCCTTTATCGCTTCGTCGAGCTGACGCAGACGAGCAGACATGTTATGGAAATCGGGGATAGTTTCTCCGAGTTGAGGGACATCGTCACCGATAAAATAAGCATGGAATTCACCAAAAGCACGACCAGTACGATAAGCCATCTCAGGAGTGCCGGATTCATGGGTAACACTATCTTTGATAGCCACGGTAACACGCCAATAACTTTCGCCGTCGAAGTAATATAGTTTGCCATCCTTAGCAGGTACAACAGTCAAAGTTCGACGATCTATGTCAGAAGCACCAGCATCTGTTAGGCGTTTGCGGATATGCTCTGTAACTTTTACCATATTATCCTGAAGTAGATCAACATCGGTAAAGATAGAGTGGTTGATACGCTGAAGAATGTAGTCGGGTGTGTTGTCAGACTCAGTTTTCACAATGTAAGTGTCGTTGATGAGACCAGAACCGCAAGGTCCTGCATCGACGACTTTACCTTCCAGATTGAATTTTGAAGCAATGTCGAGAATTGTTGCCATATTTCTCAGTTTGTTTTGGTTAATAATGTTTTAAATACACAAACAGGAAGTCAGTGTACCCCCGAAGGGAA
>CAZULD010000050.1:0-2448 GCA_964621135.1 uncultured Bacteroides sp.
TGCAGACAACGGGATTGAGCATCTCGGGCTCGTCGGCGGTGAGGGTTACGACGGCTCGCACGGCGCGCGAGGCAAGATGACGGGGTACGAGGCGGGTGCGGTCGACCCGGAGGTGCCACGGCTGATAAGGTATCCACGCGCGGGAGGAGCAGCAGCCGAAGCTGTCTGTCATGCACACGCGAACCTCGGGGATGTCGCCGCCGAGACGGATGGCACGCGAGGTGAAAATGAGCTTGCCGTTGCGGTCATAAAGTTCCCAGCGGCAGAGCAGGGGCAGATAGTAGGTGTTGTAGCTCATGGCGGTCTCGTGGATGAGATCGGCAGCGGCGTTGCGTCGGCGCGACTGCTCGTTGGTCGAAAAGTTGGCCGAGGGGAGCATCACGCGCCTTTGTTCGTCGGGGACGGCTACGATTGGTGATTGGTGTTTCATTGTGATTTGATTTTTTTAGTTTGTGAATGATGGTGCAAAGTTAGGGAATAGGTAAATCGAAAAAACAGACATTTTGCAGGCGGTGCGGTTTAACATGTGTGAAAATGTAAATCGCGAACGAAATAGATTGTACGTCAGAGGAATATAGGGCTTTTGCCGAGGAGGAAAATCTCACGCGGAGGACGGGGAGAGCGCGAAGGGAAAGGGAGTTTGATGGGCGGGGAGATACTTTTTAGGGATTTATTTGCGATTTAGTTGTCAGGGTAGTATCTTTGCTGAGTAATAGGATTTATCGTTTATGAGAGTAATATACTTCTAAAATAGATAGTTTTGTTCTCGAACAAATCAATAAAAGGCGATGGAAGGTATTATTGGAGATAATCAGGTGGTGCTCTCGACGCATAATCTGGCTGCCGGGTATCCGGGGGCCGGGAAGAGGCCGGAGAATGTGGTGCTGGAAGGATTGGATCTGGAGCTGCCGGCGGGAACGATGACTCTGCTTGTGGGAGCGAACGGTAGCGGGAAATCGACGTTACTGCGCACACTCTCGGCGGCTCAAGCTCCACTCGCAGGGGAAGTAAGGCTTATGGGAAAGGATTTACGGTCGATGTCTTACCGCGACCGCGCGGAGCGGGTGGCGCTGGTCTACACAGACCGTACAGGTGGCGGAGGACTCACGGTGAGTGAACTCGTGGCACTCGGACGACAGCCATATACAGGATTTACAGGGCGACTCTCAAGGGAGGACAGACAAATAGTCGAGGATGCGATCGAGGCTGTAGGCATCGCGCACAGAGCAGACCGATACGCGGCCACACTCAGCGACGGAGAAAGGCAGAAGGCCATGGTAGCGCGTGCACTGGCGCAGCAGACTCCGCTAATCATACTCGACGAGCCGACGGCGTTCCTTGATATAGCAAGCCGGCTGGAAATAATGCAGTTACTGGCGCGGTTAGTAAGGGAGCAAAAGAAGACGATATTGCTGTCGACCCACGATCTTTCATCGTCGCTGCCGGTCGCTGACAGGTTGTGGGTGGTAGATGCGCAGGCGCGGACGGTGATCGAAGGCGAGACGGAACGGTTGATAGCCGAGGGGGCGATGGACCGCGTGTTTCCTGACCGTCAGGTAATGTTTGACGCGTCAGTCAGCGACTATACCATCCGACGACGGTAGGTCGGATATTTTCTTTGTTTTCACAATCATATCGCTGTCGAGCAGGAGCACGGCTGGAGTAGACCGTATGTCATAGAGGCCGGAGTCCTCGAAGTCTTCATCGACAGGAAGGCCGACGGTCCAAGTATCGGGCATGGTGGCGGCATGTCGCGCCCAGAGGCCGTCCTGTTCTCCGTAAGGGCTTACCATCACAACGCCGACATCAGGGCGCAAGGCGTGCATGAGGCGCTCTTCGAGGGCCGCACAATCTTCGCAATCAGGATCGTAGAACATAAGAACAGTCAAGGACTTACGGCCGACAAGGTCACTCAGCTTAACGTGAACGCCCGAAATAGTTTTGATTTCAAAATCAGCGGCACGGTGGTCGACACGGTTAAGCATAGCGGTTTCTTTCATATATTCGAGGCGGGTGCGATCGCTTTCGGTCAGGCGATTGTCGGCAAAAAGGAGATCGGCAGCGACAAGAAAGGTTTCGTCATCGGCCTGCGGCGAATCGGGTTCGTAGAGGCGGGAGCGGACAATGTCGGTCATTGCAGAGACAGAGGCAGTGTCGGGCAGGGAGACAAACATTTCCCTGAGTACGACAGACTTAACAGTACTGTCGGAGGGCTGAATGCGGGTAAAAATAGCGGAAGCGGCCGAGTCGAGAGCGGCAGAGTCGGCCGAAGATATGGTAGTGTTAGTGGTAGATTCGAGGGTATGGGTGAAGGGCATGTAGGAGGGGGAGATGAGGTGATTGGCGGAGATGGTGACGGAGTCGGCGGCACGCATGAAAATCAGGGGGCCGCTGCGGGGAGTGGTGAACTCGAAACGATTGCCTGTCACGGAAATATTGCTGTGGACC
>CAZULD010000050.1:2548-7292 GCA_964621135.1 uncultured Bacteroides sp.
GCGGGGAGTGGTGAACTCGAAACGATTGCCTGTCACGGAAATATTGCTGTGGACCGGGCCGTCGTAGCGTGAGATTTCAGGAGCAATACTAATCACAGGCAAAGAGCAGTCAATAAAGATATTGTCGCGTATGGTCAGGTCTTTTACCGGACCGGATTCATACCAACTGCGGGCATCGTCAGCGACGAGGATCGCAGCCATCGGTGTGCGCTCGAAAACATTGTCGGCTATCAGCACCGGCCGGCGGGTGCTGACGAGTATACCGCGTGTAGGAGTGGCACGGAAGCGACAACCGGTTATCCGTACCTCAGGGGTCCAAGTAATATTCTCGACAACGGCGTCGGGAACTGCACATACAGAGGGTGACAACTCGCAGTCGAGCGTAAGGTTGACATTATAATCATCGGTCATGGCCGATTCGGTGACGACGGCCGAGGCTACAGGGAGCAGTGAGGCCGGATCGACAATTTCAACACTGTCGCCGGGGAAAAAGCTCTGAAAACCGAAGGTCTGAGGGTGCATGTAAGTGAGAGTGATATGGCGGCGATCGCCCCAATCGGTCACGCGGAGATGTGTGCCGTGGATGTTGATCGGATCATCGTGAGACCCGCTGAAGCGACAGTCGGCTATGTCGACAAGTCCGCGGCAGCCCGACACCTGAAGGAAGTCGGCGAAGCCGGCACAGGTACGGCCGGAAGCACTATCCGGTTCGCAGTTGAGACGGCGATATGTAAGGTCGGCAGAAGTTTGGGCGACAATGCCGAAATTGCCCATAAAGCGGAGGCTAAGATCTGAAAGGGTAACGTCCTCGCTGCAGTTGATCAGACCGGCAACCTCCGTACGGAGCGAGTGTCGCATCTGGTAAGTCAGTCCGGGCTTGGTGTCTATGGGGCGGTTGAAGTCGAAGCGAAGGAGTCCGGGCGAAAGTTCACTGACGGCGGAGGCATTCCCAATGGGTGAAGGACAACGATGAGTGGTCTGCGTCACAGGATCGTAGATCTGAGCGATGCCATCGGTAAACTCCCAACTTTCGCCCTGCCAGTAGAGTTTGCCGTCGCGGATAGCGTAGTGTGAAGCGGGATGAACCCGGGCGGTGAAAGACATTGAGTCGACGGTCTCGACAGTCATCTCTGTGACTGTCGGATCAGCGGCTTCGACAGTGAAATTACGAAGCTCAACGTTGCGGCAACCGTCAATGACCCACGGAGTCATTTCGCCGTGAGTGCGCAACGTGGCTCCGCGCCCGTCGATAACGACGTCAGTCATATCTTTGAGCAGCATGCCGATACGTTTGACAGGCGAGGGATTCTCGCTGACGCTCGTAGTGTTTGAAACGTGGTAGAGCAACGGAGTCGCAGCGTCGCGTGAAAGATCATAGACCGCGCCGGGCTGGAGGCTAATCACAACAGGACTACGACCGCTAAACGCGTGAGCCTTGTCAATAGCCTTACGCAGCGACACAGTGGCATCACCCTTGACGGGCTTGACAAAGATCTCGACCGGCTCGGTGGAGGGCTGAGCAGCCAGCACCCACGAGGCAAGAATCATCAATATGAATAGCTTAATTCGCATCGCCAAAATTTTAACCTGTGCAAAAATAACAAACTTTCGCGGGTCTCACAATAAAAAAGATGGTGAGGGAAGATGCCCACCATCTTTAAAAGTCATATTGAAGGATTAATATTATTTATTGTAGAAGGCGAGGATGCGGCGGCGGAGGATGGATTCGTATTTTGCCTGAGCGGCCTCGATGGTGGCGCGGACATAATTCGAGCGGGCCTGCTCGTACTCGGTGGAGTTGGCGCGGCCAAAGTCGTACTTCTGCTGCATGGCATCAAACGCTTCGCGGGTAGCGGCCGCGGAGACTTCGGCTGCCTGAAGTTTTTCGGAAGCGCCTTTCGCCTGATAATAAGCCTGCTGAATTGATTTATAGAGGCCGAGCTGAGTGTTTTCGTACTGGAGCTGAGCGTTGATATGCTGGATCTTGGCGCGGCGCACAGAGTTGCGAGACGAGAAGGCGTCGAAAATGGGCACTGAGAGCGAGAAGCCGAGTGATTTATTGAAGTTATGATCCATCTGACGACCGAACGACTCGGAGTTTATGCCGCTGACAGTATAGTAGTTGCTACCGATACCTGCGTTGAAGGAGAGGGTCGGAAGATAGGACGAACGAGCAAGCGAAATATTGCGGTCGGCAGCCTCGATGCGACGACGCGAAGCAAGAATGGAGTGGTTTGACTCAAGAGCGCGGGCATACACCTCGTCGGGATTATAGAGGGTGCGGCCGTCGTCGGCGATGTCAGTGATGTCAAAGTCGTTGATATCGGGCAGTTCGAGGAGTTGGGCGAGTTCGAGGAGAGCAAGCGTGCGGTCATTGCGGGAGTTGACGAGCGACAGTTCGCTCTGCGCGACTTGCGAACGGGCTTCGGTGAGATCGAGTTCGGGGATTTTTCCTTCTTCGAGAAGCTGCTCGCGGCGCGTCTCCTCGACTTTCGAAAGACGCAGCTGCTCTTCAGCAATGCGGCACATTTCGCCGGCATACAATACCTGAAGATAAGAGGATATGACGTTGAGAGTTATGTCGTCTTTTGCAGCCTCGAGATCCTCGACGATGGCGCGTAGGTTGGCACGAGCATACTCTGTCTGGCGCACGGTAGCCAGGCCCTGAAACAAGGGCAACGACATATTGACACCCCAACCGAAATTGGAGGTGTTGCGGTTAGTGTAGGTATTGTCTGATGTGAGACCGCGTCCGAAGCTGAACGACTGTGAGGCGTAGGCGCTGAGGTTGGGGAGATGACGGTCGCGGGCGGCGGTGACGTCGAGTTCGCCCGATTTGATTTCGAGTTCGCGGCTCTTGACTGTAATATTATGTTCGAGCGCGTAGGTTATGCAACTGTCAAGCGACCAAGGGGAGGCGACAACAGACGACGAAGCGACGAGAATACAGGCGATGGCTGATATACAGGTTTTCATAATTGCAGATAGTGATCGGATGAATTATTTTTTGATTTCTGCTCCGCGAAGACGAGAGTCAGCAGTGATGCCACTCTTAACTTCGATATTCACACCGTCGCTGAGGCCTGTGACCACGGGAGTGCGCTCGTATGTGCGGGCGGCCGAGTCGGTGAGGCAGTAGACAAAGGTGGAATCAGCGACAAATTCGACAACACTCTCAGGAACAGCCAGAACGTCGACAGCGCTGCTCAACGTAACGGTAGCGTTGGCGCTATATCCGGCTCGCAGCGACACTTCGGGGTCAACTTCAAGGGCGGCCTTGAGCTCGAAGGTGTTGGCACCGCTGGATTCGTTGCCCTTCGGTGAAATATATTCAATCACGGCGTGGGGCTCGATGTCGGGGAGCGCGCCTACAGAAATAGTCATCGGCATGCCGACCGAAAGCTGGCCGACTTCGGTTTCGTCGACATTACCTTTGAAGATAAGTTTCGACATATCTGCGATAGTGGCAACGGTAGTACCGTCGTTGAACGTATTAGCCTGAATGACCGAGCTACCGACCTTAACGGGAACGTCGAGCACGAGGCCGTCGATCGTAGCGCGAACCATGGTGTTGCTCTCCGAAGCATTGTAGCGCGAGACGCCGTTGCGGACGATATCGAGAGCGTCTTCGGCACCGGCGAGATCGCTTTGGGCGCGCTGCCATGTTGCCGACGAGGTCTCGAACTCCTCGCGTGAGATGAGTTTGCGGTCGTAAAGATTTTTGGCTCGCTGATATTTGTCCTCGGCATCGGCGAGTGCGATCTGAGCCTGCTCGACGCGGTTCTGAGCCGATGATAGCTGAGAAGCGTCGGGGATGACCTTGATACGGGCGATGATGTCGCCTTCCTTGACGGTCTGGCCGGCCTCGACAAGGATTTCGGAGATAATACCCGAGATCTGAGGCTTGATGTCGATCTGATCGCGAGGCTCGATCTTACCGGTAAGGACAGTAGAGCGTTCGATAGTCAGCGTCTCGGGAGTCACGGTGTTGTAAAATACTTCTTTGGGCTGGGAGTTCTTATAAAGGAATACAAAAGTACCGATGAAAATTACGGCGATGATCACCCAGATGAAGATTTTGAAAAAGCGTTTCATATTTTTATGATGTGTAGTTATTAGTTATCGAAATTTATTATTTATCGCGCATGGCCTCAATGGGTTTGATGCGCATTGCTTTAATGGCGGGAAGAATTCCGGCGGCGGTGCCGAGGATGAGGAAGGTGATGACGATGCCTATAGCCTGCGAAAAGGTCAGCGTAAAGCCGGCCGAGCCGAGAATAGGATCGGTAGTCAATCGATCGGCCACAGCCAGAGCTATCGTGGCGAACGAAACACCGGCCAGACCGGCTACAGAAGTCAGGACGACGCCTTCGGAGAGGATCTGAACGATGATGTCGCGGGGCTTGGCACCGATGGCACGGCGGATGCCGATCTCCTGTGTGCGCTCCTTGACGATGATCCACATTATATTGCCGATGCCGATGATGCCGGCCATGAGTGAACCAATGCCAACGAAGAGAGCAAGCAGGCTGACACCGAGGAAAAGATTGTCGATCATCTCAAAATGCTCAGATATATCCATGAACCACATAGCTTTATCATCGTCAGGCGATATCGGATGATTTGCACATATCACGCGACGAATATATGGCTCGATATCTTTCGGGGTGTATCCCGGGGCAGCGGTGTACATAAAGAAGCCTACGGAATTGCCGAGGTTGAAAGTCCGGCGGTAAGTCGATGA
>CAZULD010000050.1:7392-13699 GCA_964621135.1 uncultured Bacteroides sp.
CCGATCTCACGCCAGTTCTCAATATCGAAAATAGGATTTTTCATAAGGGTGAGATTTTATTCGTCGCGCAATGCTTCGACAGGTTTGACTTTGGTTGCTTTGAGGGCCGGGAAAAGACCGGCGATAGCCCCGGCAATGATAAGGACAATGGTCACTTTCAAGGCTATGCCGAGGTCGACGGTCGGATTGCCGAGCGGACTGCGTCCTCCGGCACCGCTGCCGAACAAGTGACCGATAATCTGCATGACGATCATGCCCATTATCACACCGAGATAACCGAAAAGCGTTGTGATAGACACGCTTTCAAGAATAACCTGGGTGAGGATATTGCGGCGTTTGGCACCGATGGCACGACGGATGCCGATCTCGTGGGTACGCTCGCGGACAGAGACAAACATGATATTGCTCACTCCGACGATGCCTGAAAGCATGGTGAAGATGCCGATGATCCAGACGGCGTAGTCGAGAATCTTCATGCCGGCTTTATTTTGCAGATAGTTGGTGAAGCGGTCCCACATCGGTGCGGCACTTACGTCATTAGGATCGAAATGATGGATTTTGGCAAGTTCGCCGCGGATGGCGTCTTCGGCAGCGAGGGCCGATGCTTCATCCGTTACATTATCGGTATGAACTTTAATAGACCATATGTTGGGATCGCCGCCTGACAATGCGACCGCAGTTGTGAACGGAATGAAATTGTCATCCTCGTTCCATTCGCGGGTATAGAGACCGACGACTGTCCATGACAGGCCTAGGGATTTCACACGTTTGCCAATAACATCGGTCGAGTCATAGCCGAAGAGGATTTTGGCAGTCTTGCGGGAAATCACCATGACCTTCCGCTGATCGTCCATGTCGACCTGATTGATGTAGCGGCCTGCGAAAAGATCGATCCACTGGTCGCGGGCCGACTCGGGCGACATGCCCCGGATGCCGTTGGAAACATAGTCTTTAGGACCGATCACTTTAGCCGAGTCGATCGACTTATAGGCAGTGGCCTTGCCTATGTATTTATTGCCTGATTCGTTGAGGGCTTCGATATTTGAAGCCTTTAGCTGAATGGAACGTCCCTTGTTGTAGCCTTGATAAGGGATTGATGTGGTGCCGCGCCAGACGTCAATTGTATTCATATCGCGTTTGCTCGTCTCTTCCTCGAATCCGCTCATCAGACCCCTCGACAAGCCGAGAAGAATGATCAGCATGAAGATGCCCCATGCCACGGCGAATCCCGTCAGCCCCGTGCGCAATTTGTTGTTGCGCATAGTCTGGCCAATTTCGTTGATAAGATCAAACATGGCTCAGAGGATGATTTCGGATTCGACCTTTATCTCAGGACGCTCGTCAGGGACGATACGGCCGTCGGAAATACGGATTATGCGGTTGGTGGCGGCTCCGACCCCGGGATCGTGGGTGACGATGACTATGGTCATGCCGGCGGCGTTGAGGTCGCGGAAGAGATTCATCACATCGTGGGAGGTCGAGGAGTCGAGTGCACCCGTGGGTTCGTCGGCAAGAATGATTGACGGTTTGGTGATAAGGGCGCGGGCAATGGCTACGCGCTGTTTCTGACCGCCTGAGAGTTCGCCGGGTAGATGGTGAGCGCGATCGGCGAGCCCCATGCGCTCGAGCTGCTCCATGGCGAGTGCGTTACGCTTGCGACGCGACACACCTTGATAGAAAAGCGGCAGGGCGACGTTCTCGACCGCATTTTTGTAACTGATAAGATTGAACGACTGAAACACAAAGCCGATCAAACGGTTGCGAAGCTCTGCGGCGCGGTTTTCATTAAGATTCTTGATGAGGACATCGTCGAGCCAATAGTCGCCGGTGTCATAGTTGTCAAGAATACCAAGGATGTTGAGCAGGGTCGACTTACCTGATCCGGATGCACCCATAATGGAGACAAGTTCGCCCCGCTCGATGTCGAGGTTAATGTCCTTCAGCACATGAAGCGGCACAATACCGGGATAGGTTTTGTTGATGTCTTTAAGCCTGATAATCATGATGAACGGATAACTGTTTGTTGTTTATAGTTGTAGAAAAATGTTTTATGTTTAGATTGGTAAACGCATGTTAGACGCAACTCAACGCCGCAAAATTACAAAAAACAGAAAAAATTTTCAAAAAATATTGATTTGGTCAAAGATCAGTAGGCATTATAATGGATTTTAGCAGGAGTCCATTTGTCTTTTGGAGCAGGAGACACGGCAGGATATCCGAAAGCCATCACGTTGAGAGGCGTCAAGTTAGAGGGTAATTTAAGGATAGATCGCAGACGTTGCTCCCGGTCTTTAAGCGGATAAATACCGCACCACACGCCACCGATGCCAAGTGCGTGGGCAGCAAGGAGCATATTCTCGGAGGCCGCCGAACAATCTTCAACCCAGAAACCACCGTCGGGGATGTCATCTGTGAAAAGATTATCCATGTCTCCGCAAACCACAACAGCAAAACTGCAATTCTTCACCATTTTAGTGTATTCAAAGGCTGCAGTGATTGAATCCTTCAGATTCTGGTCATTAACGACTACAAAATGCCACGGCTGCTGATTGGCAGCCGTCGGAGCAGCCATACCGGCGCGAAGAATTTTGGTGACAGTGCTGTCGTCAATCTGTTCGCCGTTATAACTCCGGACGCTCGTGCGTGTCATTATGCAATCAATCACAGCATCGGCCGTGTTGATGTCCTTTTCTTCGGATGAAGACACGGCAGCAAAACGAGTTGAAACTACAAGCAGGGCTATGGCGAGTAGCAACATTATCCAATGGTAACTTTTCATGTTATATCTCTATAAAATTGTGTTTGTATTGTTTGAAAGAGGAGTAGGATATTCAGACTTGTTTCAATAGGGAGCCTGTGGGGCAGACAAAGCGACAGAAAGGTCGATTGATAAACAGAGACAGTAGTATAAAAAGGCCACCAACTGCCATTATGCTCCACGATGCCGACTCAACAATGAAAGCTGTAAAAATTTCATAGTCAATCCAACTGGTTGCCCAACCGATGAAAAGTAAAGTCAATAGGACGACCCATAGTAATTGACGGAAATTATCGAGCACCTTAATGAGAGAAGGAGATATTTTCCATTTCTTTTTACAAACTTTGCCTGCAAGTTCCTGAAGAGAACCGAAGGGACAAATCCAAGTGCAATAGAAATTGGGCTTATTGAAGAGAGGATAAATTAGTCCGACGATGAGAAGGATTAGGGTAATAAAGAAACTCAATGTCATGCGTGGTGCGCCGGAAAAGAAATTCAGCATCATGGCATAATCTATGAAAGTGCCAGCCCAAAAGCCCAGAACGGCAACATTGAACAACTGTTGAACCAGACGGTATACAGGTTTCTTAATGAAAAGCGGCAATATTGCGCCGGCTAAAATTACGATTAAAGCTGCGATCGAGACAAAGGAGAGATGGCCGGAAGTAACGGTCTTGGCCCCTTGAGCGAAAGCAGCGCCCGCGCGCACATTGGCAATAAAAGCATTGGAGGAATAAGTGGCTCCCGTAACTCCGTCGACTTCCATATCCTCGGCTTCGCTGAGAGTCTTTCCGTTCCATGCACGAGTAAGCCCTGAAGATTTAAGACGGCCGAAAAACTTCGGGCTTTCCGAGTTAGGGAGAGCAACTATAGAATCAATTATGCCTTTTGTGACATAAATCTCCAACGGTACCGGACCACCATAGCCTGAGATATCCTTGCCTAAATCTGTCGTATTGATAATTTCTTGTGAGCCGTTATAGCGGATAGCACTCACAGCATCTTGCTTCTCCACCGACACGGTTTTGCCGGATGAGAAAAATGTTTCAGCATCCTTTCCAAAAAGCGAACCGTTACGAACTATGGCAAGCGCAGCGAGGAGACAGAATACGGTCACGAAAGCAACTATTCTGGGAGCCACTTGATTAGATTTCGGAGGTAGCGGCTTTTTAATCGCTCCTTCAGGAAGCGGATGTTTGACACTATGTTGAGGTTTTTGTTCCATAATCAACTGACAAATTGAATTAAAATTCTGATAAATGCAAAAAGATGCGCAAGTTCATGGCAAATTTCGTCAGAATACTCCGGATACGCAAAGATTACGCAGAATTTTTACTCGCTAAATTAATTCAATTTTATTTTTGTTTAAGTGCTCACAAGCCGAGAATTATTAGTAAATTTGCACTTTCAAAACGTCAATAAAATTTTATTATGTCAGAAATGAAACCAATCCGCACCGCTCTTGTATCTGTTTTCCACAAAGACGGTCTTGATGAAATACTCCGCAAACTTCACGCCGACGGCGTAAAATTCCTTTCAACCGGCGGCACACGCGCCTTTATCGAATCGCTCGGTATGCCATGCGACGCTGTTGAAGATCTCACCGGTTATCCCTCGATCCTCGGCGGTCGTGTGAAAACTCTTCACCCCAAAGTGTTCGGCGGTATTCTGACACGCCGTGACAACGAAACCGACCGCGAGCAGATAGCAAAATATGAAATCCCGGCTATCGACCTCGTGATCGTGGACCTCTACCCCTTCGAAGCTACTGTCGCATCCGGTGCTTCTCATCAGGATATTATTGAAAAAATCGATATAGGCGGCATCTCGCTCATCCGCGCAGCCGCCAAAAATTACAAAGACGTTGTCATCGTAGCTTCAAAGAAGCAGTACCCTATCCTCGCCGGTATGCTTGATGCTCACGGAGCATCATCGACTGACGAAGAACGTCTCGTGCTTGCCAAAGAAGCCTTCGGCGTATCATCGTACTATGACAGCGCGATTTTCAACTACTTTGACAAGACAGCCTGCGCTCCCGCAGCTCCGTCGGGTCTTCGTCTGGCAATCGACGGTTCAAAGCCTATGCGCTACGGAGAGAATCCTCATCAGGAAGGGTTCTTCTTCGGCGACTTCAATGCAATGTTCGACCAACTTCACGGCAAAGATATATCATACAATAACCTCCTCGACATCGACGCTGCAGTATCGCTGATCGAAGAGTTCGATGATACTACCGTAGCCGTGCTGAAACATAACAACGCATGCGGTCTCGCATCGCGCGGCACACTGCTCGAAGCGTGGAAAGACGCTCTTGCAGGCGATCCGGTGTCGGCTTTCGGCGGAGTGATCATCACCAACCGTCCGGTCGACGCTCTCACTGCAGCCGAAATCAACAAGATTTTCTTCGAAGTGATCATCGCTCCCGCATACAGCGACGACGCTCTCGCAATCTTGACCCAAAAGAAGAACCGCATCATTCTGGTGCAGAAAGAGTCACTCAAATCGACTCACACCGTCCGCACTATCCTCAACGGCGCACTTATGCAGCAGCGCGATACTAAGGTTGAGACGCCCGACGATCTCAAACTCGTAGCCGGTGACAAGCTGACTGACGAACAGATCGCCGACATGCTCTTCGCAAACAAGATCGTGAAACACTCGAAGAGCAATGCAATCGTTCTCGCCCGTAACCGTATGCTTCTCGGCAGCGGCGTAGGCCAGACTTCGCGCGTGGACGCTCTTCGCCATGCCATCGAAAAGGCCAATTCATTCGAACTCGATCTCAACGGCGCTGCAATGGCATCGGACGCATTCTTCCCCTTTGCTGACTGTGTGGAGATCGCTCATAAAGCAGGCGTGACTTCAGTAATCCAACCCGGCGGATCAATCCGCGACACTGATTCGGTAGACTACTGCAAGGCTAACGGTATGACTATGGTCATGACCGGTTTCCGCCACTTCAAGCACTAATTTTATCTCTCCAATAACTCATCCACCGAAAAAGAACATGAGACTTTTCTCTCTGACAAAAGAAATAGCAATCGACCTTGGCACAGCCAACACGATTATCTATCATAACGATAAGATCGTCATCAACGAGCCTTCAATCGTGGCCCTCGACAACCGCACGGAGAAACTTATCGCCGTCGGAACCGAGGCGCATCTGATGGAAGGTAAGGCTCCGGTCGGCATCCGCACCGTGCGCCCCCTGCGCAAGGGCGTGATCGCAGACTTCAATGCCGCCGAGCTTATGATCCGCGGACTCGTGAAGAAAGCAAGTTCGAAGAACGGATGGTTCTCTCCGTCGCTGCGTATGGTAGTCGGCATTCCTTCAGGCTCGACCGAAGTGGAGATCCGCGCCGTGCGCGACTCATCGGAGCATGCCGACGGCCGCGACGTGTACATGATCTACGAGCCCATGGCCGCAGCCCTCGGTATCGGCATCGACGTTGAGGCGCCGGAAGGCAATATGATCGTAGACATAGGCGGCGGTACGACCGAGATCGCAGTGATCTCGCTGGGCGGTATCGTCAGCAACAAGAGTATCCA
>CAZULD010000051.1:0-4844 GCA_964621135.1 uncultured Bacteroides sp.
CCACCTCTCCTTTGCGGGGAAGGCGGTTCGTGGCCGATACGGAGAAACGTAGAGCAGGCTCTCCGCTGTCGAGGATAGAATTGATGATTGTCGATTTGCCCGATCCGGACGGAGCCGAGACTACTATGATTTTGCCCTTGTTACGAGGTTTGACAGACTGATCCATGATATATATAGAGTAGGGGATATTACATGACATTGAGCACTTGCTCCTTGATCTGTTCGAGTTCGTCTTTCATCATCACAACCAGACGCTGCATGTCGGCATGATTGCTCTTTGACCCGAGAGTGTTGATCTCGCGACCCATTTCCTGGGAGATGAATCCGAGTTTCTTGCCCTGACCGGCAGCAGGCTGACTCATGGTTTCGATGAAGTAAGAAAGATGCTGAGCCAGACGCTGCTTCTCTTCGTTTACATCGAGTTTTTCAATATAAAATATCATCTCCTGCTCGAGTCGGCCTTTGTCGATTTCGATTGCCGGAATTTTCTTGAGACCTTCCTCGATGCGCAGACGGATTTTTTCGACACGTTGCACCTCGAAGGGATCGATCTGGGCGAGAAGATCTGAAATGCGGCGAATACGCTCGGCAAAAAACTCTTCAAGTTTCCGGCCTTCCGCGCGACGGTAATCCATTAGGGCTGCAACGGCCTTAGCGGCAGCCGAATAGAGTGCTTCAACTTCCTTGTCGTCGATTTCGTTGAGCGAGTCGTTGCGCATAGTGTCAGGAAAACGCAGCAGCACACTGTACCAGTCCGTCGGCACCGCTATTCCGAGCGAGGCCGAAGCATCCTCGATCTGTTTTTTATAGTTGGCGAGCGCGGCGACGTTAAGCACATTAGCTGACTCCTCGCCGAGATACTCGACCGAAACGGTCATGTCAACTTTTCCGCGTTCGATCGGGCGACCTACGATATTACGCAATTCGAGTTCCTTGTCGCGGTACACAGCCGGTACACGCGAATTGAGATCAAGCTGCTTGGAATTGAGAGACTTGATCTCGACGGTAATTTTCTTATTTTTAGTTTCAGCCACGGCTTTGCCGAAGCCTGTCATCGAAAGAAGCATAGAAAGATAATGTAATATTATATTCAAATGCAAAGTTAATCAAAGTCGATGATTTTTCATATCGGGACATATAAAAATATTTGTCCGAGCGCCGCCTCGAGGATTCTCTGAAAAAATTCACTAACTTTGCGTGGTAAAATAACTTTTACATGTAAATCAAGATATGGCAGTAATACTCAATATAGAAACATCGACTTCGGTCTGCTCGGCGGCACTGACGGCAGAAGGTATGATCCTGACCCATTATGAAGATTTCGAAGGTCGTAATCATGCGGCATTGCTAAGCGGATATGTCAAGGCTTGTCTTGACTTCCTTGCCGAGAAAGAGTTGAAACTCGACGCTGTCGCGGTCAGCATTGGCCCGGGAAGCTATACCGGACTCCGCATTGGTCTGAGCGAGGCAAAAGGATTGGCCTATGCTCTTGATGTGCCGCTGATAACGATTTCTACACTCAAACTTATGGCAACCCGCGTGATGTTTTCAACTCTCGATATCGATCCTGAGACGATTTTCGTACCGATGATAGATGCGCGACGTATGGAGGTTTACACCTCAGCTTATGATTTTGCCCTCGACGAGTTAATGAAGCCCCAGCCCCTGATCCTCGATGCCGACAGTTACAGTGATCTTATCGCAACCGGTCGTCCGCTGTTGCTGTTCGGCAACGGTTCTGCCAAGGCAGCCGGTGTTGTGACGGCTGACAATGTCACGATCGTTGAGGGTGTCGATCCGCTTGCCGTAGACATGATCGCCCTTGCCGAACGAGCCTATGCTGCCCGTGACTTTGCTGATCTTGCTTACAGCGTCCCTGTCTATCTTAAAGATTTCGTTGCTACAAAGCCCAAAAAACTTTTTTAACCGCTCACGGTTATACTATATAAAAGAACATTAACTAACGTAAAACGAAAACTCATTCAGGCTATGTTATCACGTAATTCAAATCTCTTTCAGGCAATAATCGTCGGCGTTGTCGGCATTCTTCTTATATTCCTCCACGGTCGTGTCGATCTGCTCAACTGGGTATCAATCGCTGTCGGATTGATGTTTGTCCTTCCGTCGCTCTATGTTCTCGGCAAGAGCCTCGGCAGCAAGCAGAGTCTCCCCGGAGGAGTGGCTTTCGTATCCGTTGGCGGAGTTATCCTCGGACTGCTTATGTGTATCTTCCCCGGAGAATTTGCCAAATTCTTCGTATATGTCTTTGCCGCATTACTGATTATTTTCGGTGTATTTCACATTGTTGATCTCGCGTCATGGAATAAGTCGGTTAAATTCCCATTCTTCTTTTATATAATACCTATATTGATGGTGGGAGCCGGCATCGTTATACTCTGCACACCGATCGCTCAGATCAATGACCTCGTTGTCCTTATCACAGGCATCGCTCTTGTCGCATCATCGGTCAACTCTATTTGCGAATATTTCGGAACTCGAAATGCCGTTGTCCCGACCAAAGAAGAATAACGATAGGAGGGAAATCGATTGAAACCGTATTGCGCGTGTGTCCGTCGGGGCATACGCGCATTGTTTTTATTAAAAATTTCACGTTAGGCCGCGAAAATAGTACTCGTTTCATTAATTTTTTGTATCTTTGCACGCAATAAAAACTAATCATATTTATTTATGTCTTTTATTGCAGATCGAGTTCAGATGGACGGACTGACATTTGATGATGTCCTCCTTATTCCGGCATACTCGGAGGTTCTTCCCCGTAATGTCAAACTTCAGACACGTTTTTCACGCAACATCATTCTTAACGTTCCCTTGGTTTCGGCGGCTATGGACACTGTCACCGAGGCTCAGCTTGCTATTGCTATCGCCCGCGAAGGCGGCATCGGTGTGATTCATAAGAACATGACCATCGAAGAACAGGCGCGTCAGGTTCATGCTGTGAAACGTGCTGAAAACGGTATGATCTATGATCCTGTGACTATCCGCCGCGGTTCGACCGTTCGCGATGCACTTGCTATGATGGAAGAATATCACATCGGCGGTATTCCCGTCGTAGATGACAATCGTATGCTCGTCGGTATCGTCACTAACCGTGACCTCCGTTTCGAACGCGATCTCAACCGCAAGATCGACGAAGTCATGACATCTGAAAATCTTGTAACCACGACTCAATCGACCAATCTTGAAGAGGCAGCCGAGATTCTTCAGAACCATAAGATTGAAAAATTACCCGTGGTAGATTCTGAAGGCCATCTAATCGGTCTCGTGACATACAAAGACATTACAAAAGCTAAAGATAAACCCAATGCATGCAAGGATGCGCTAGGTCGCCTTCGTGTTGCAGCCGGTGTGGGCGTGACAGGTGATTCGATGGATCGCGTTGACGCTCTCGTTGCTGCAGGTGTCGACGCTATCGTTATCGACACGGCTCACGGTCACAGCCAGGGTGTTGTCGGCGTACTTCGTGCTATTAAAGAGAAATATCCCGAGATCGACGTCGTAGTCGGTAATATCGCTACAGGCGATGCTGCCCGCTACCTTGTCGAGAATGGAGCCGACGGTGTTAAGGTCGGCATAGGTCCGGGTTCGATCTGCACCACACGTATCATTGCCGGTGTCGGCGTACCTCAGCTATCTGCTGTCTATGACGTTGCAAAGGCTCTTGCCGATACAGATGTACCCCTTATCGCTGACGGTGGTATCCGTTACAGCGGCGATATTGTCAAGGCTCTCGCGGCGGGGGCTCACTCTGTGATGCTTGGCGGTATGCTTGCCGGCGTTGAGGAGTCGCCCGGCGATACTATTATCTTCAACGGCCGTAAATATAAGTCTTACCGCGGCATGGGATCGCTTGAAGCAATGGAAAAAGGTTCGAAAGACCGTTACTTCCAGGGTGGAGTCACTGATTCAAAGAAACTTGTACCGGAAGGTATTGCGGCCCGCGTACCTTACAAGGGAACTCTTTATGAAACTGTATATCAGATGCTCGGCGGTCTGCGTGCCGGCATGGGATATTGCGGAGCTGCTAATATCGACGCTCTCCACCATGCTAAATTTACAAGAATCACTAACGCAGGCGTTGCAGAGAGTCATCCTCACGATGTCGCTATCACGAGCGAAGCGCCTAACTACAGCGCATCACAGCGTTAAAATTAATTGTTTGCTATAAAAGTCGCCGTAATTTGCAATAATTGCGGCGACTTGCCGTTATAAGGAATAGATAAATTTTCACATCACGTCTTTGCAATAACGATGAAAAAAATCCTTCTTTCAGTGACAGCTTTAGCAATGGCTGCCGGAGTGTTTGCGGCGAATCAGGCCGATGTTGATCAGGTGCTTATGACCGTCAACGGCCGCGACGTAAAACTTAGCGAATTTCTTTACCTATATAATAAAAATAACTCTCAGCAGCTTAAACCTCAGACAGTCGACGAATATGTCGATATGTTTGTTGATTACAAGCTGAAAGTTGCTGATGCCGAGGCTGCCGGTATTGACACAACTGCCGCATTTAAGTCCGAATACGACAAGTTCTGTAAGGAGCTTGCCGCTCCCTATTTGCGTGATCAATCCGTTGAAGACCGCTTGCTAAAGGAAGCATATTCTCACATGAACAGAGATGTGGAAGTTAGCCATATTATGCTTCCGGTCAACCGCTCGCTCGGTGTTGATACCCGTGCTACCGCTAAGATGGATTCTATCCGCGCGGCTATTGTCAACGGCGAAATAACTTTTGAAGAAGCTGCTGCAAAATATTCAGTCGACACCCCGACAGCAAGTAAGGGAGGCTTGATGGGTTGGCTTCCTGCCGGTCGCTTCCCTTGGGC
>CAZULD010000051.1:4944-13559 GCA_964621135.1 uncultured Bacteroides sp.
CGTAATGTATGGGATCGTGCCGCCAAAGATCGCGAGGGCCTCGACAAATTCTTTAAGGCTAACGCTTCAAAGTATAAATGGGATGCTCCTCGTTTCAAGAGCTATGTAATCTTTGCCGCTAACGATTCTATCGTTAATGCAGCCCTTGATTATGCCGGAACACTTTCGACTGCTGATCCCGAAGCCTTTGTAAACGACATGCGTAAGCATTTCGGTCGCGATATAAAGATTGAACGCGTCATCGCATCCAAAGGTGAGAATCCTATAACCGACTATCTTGCGTTCAGCGGTGAGAAACCCGAAGCAAAGAATCCACGTTGGGCTTCCTATGCAGCCTTTGGCGGCCGCATTCTTGATCAGCCTGAAGAAGCTGCCGATGTGAGAGGTGCGGCGACTACCGACTATCAGTCCCAGCTCGAACAGCAATGGCTCAAGCAGTTGCACAAACGCTATCCGGTAAAGATCAACAAAAAAGTCCTCAAGCAAGCTGCCGGAAAATGATCAGATGATTCTTAAATTCAGACATATAGCGGCTTTTGCTGCATTATTGATTGTCATTCTTGCATCGGGTTGCTCAGACAGCCCGAAGGCTAAGAATGACGGTCAGCTTTTAGCGGTGGTAGGTAAGTCACGGCTGACTCGGGCCGATTTAGCCAACGCGTTGCCTCGCGGTCTGGCTTCGGCCGACAGTGCCCGTTATGCTGAGGCATTCATCCGCCGCTGGGTTGAGAGTAATCTCATTTCGGAGATTGCGTCTACAGAGATTGAGACCACCGATATTGATCGTATGGTCAATGACTACCGCAATCAGTTGATCGAAATGGAATATCGGCGTCGCATGGCCGAAACCCATACCCCGTCGACCTTCCCGGAAGACTCTCTCCGAGCTTATTATCAGACCAACAAGGAGGATTTTGTAATCGAACGACCTCTTTTACAGGGTATATATCTCAAAGTGCCCGACAACGCCAACAATCTCAATCTCATCCGCCGCCTATATCGTTCGGATAAGCAGGCCGATATCGACCGCCTTGAGAAAGAGGTTTTGAATATGGCTATTCACTATGATTATTTCCGAGACAAATGGGTTGATTGGGACCAGATTGAACGTCATATCCCTTACGATTTCGGTTCAAATCCGGATACTTTCCTGAAAGGACGTGATCATTTCGAAACTACCGCCGGCGGCTTTGTGTATCTTCTTGATATTAAGGATGTGCTACCTACCGGATCGATCATGCCTTACGAGAATGCTAAAATTCCTATCACCGAGCGTCTTGCCGCTCAAAAGAGAGCTGAGTATGACTCGCAGTTAATGTCGAACCTTTATAATCGCTCTTTAGCTGACGGCAAGATTCAAATATTCGTGGATTTAAATCACTGATTTTGTAAAATTGTTGTATCTTTGTGGATATATTTTGATACAACCATTTCAGACAATGAACATAAGAAATTTTGCCGCATCATTCGCTATCATGATTTCAGCAGTTTCCGCTTCGGCTCAGAACAATATCGCCGAAGAAGTTGCGTGGGTCATTGGCGATGAACCTATCTATAAGTCAGAAATCGAAAAAGTGTATCTTGAGATGCTTCAGGAGCGCGAATCGATCAAGGGTGATCCCTATTGTGTTATACCTGAGCAGCTTGCTCTTAATCGTCTTTTTCTCCATCAGGCCGAACTCGACACTGTGGAAGTTCAGGAAGCTATGGTTCAGCAACAGGCTGATCAGCAGATGAACTATCTTATCGGTCAGCTCGGGTCAAGAGAAAAAGTTGAGCAGTATCTTCGCATGCCATTCCCTCAGATTCGTGAGCAGGCCGTATCTAACATGCGCGATCAGGCACGCATCAGTCAGGTCAAGCATTCCCTTGTCGAGGATGTAAAGATTACCCCGTCGGATGTCCGTCGCTACTTTTCGACTCTGAAAGAAGACAGTCTTCCTGTCATCCCGATGCAGGTTGAAGTTCAGATCGTAACCCTCAATCCCCTCATCCCCCGTGAGGAGATTGATAACGTCAAAGCTCGTCTTCGTGATTTCACGGATCGAATCAACAAGGGAGAAAGTGAGTTCTCCACTCTCGCCATTCTTTATTCAGAAGATGGTGCAGGTATTCGTGGTGGTGAATTAGGATTTAAGGGACGTGCGGAGTTGGCTCCTGAATATGCTGCGGTAGCTTTCAACCTCAATGATCCAAAGAAAGTCTCTAAAATTGTCGAGACCGAGTTCGGCTTCCACATCATTCAGCTTATCGAAAAACGTGGCGACCGTATCAATACCCGTCACATTATTCTTCGTCCGAAAGTTTCCGATAAAGATCTGACTGATGCTTTGCATCGTCTTGATTCTGTCCGCACGGATATAGTTGCTGAGAAATTCTCTTTCGACGAGGCTGCGCGCTATATCTCTCAGGATAAAGATACTCGCTTTAGCCGAGGAGTAATGGTCAACAACGATATGGAAAGCCAGCGTGAAGGCACAACACGCTTTATCATGTCCGAACTTCCCGTCGAGGTGGCAAAGACAGTAGTCAACATGAAGCCGGGCGACATTTCTGAAGCCTTTGTAATGAAAGATCCCAAGAGTGCTCGCGACATTGTTGCTATAGTCAAACTGACAAACCGTATTGATGCTCATACAGCCAATCTCGCCGATGACTTCCAGCTTATAAAATCCATGTATCAGCAGTCACTCGAGAATAAGATGATCAACGATTGGATCGAAAAAAAGATTGCTGAGACTTATGTTCGTATCGAAGACGGCTGGAGGGGTTGTGACTTCCGGCATAAAGGTTGGATAAAAACAAAAAACAGCAGCGACTCAGCTAATAATGACTGATATTTCAAAAGGACGCATTGCCGTCATCGCAGCTCTGGTTGCGGTGATGGCTCCTTTATTTTTAACCCTGTCTGCTCAGCAGGACCGCAATTCGGCTGCACTTTTCGAGCCGCAGGTTCCTTCGGCCAACCGTGCTGCGGGCAACCGTGTGTTTCTTGAACATGCCAACGTCTTGAAGAAACTCGATACTGATTCATTCATGATTCTTGTCGACTCGGTGCGCTTCTCTAAAGGTCCTATGCTGATGTTCTGCGATAGCTGCCATTATTATGCCGAAACCGAGTCTATGGAGGCTTTCGGCAATGTCAGGATGGAGCAGGGCGATACCCTTTTTGTCTTTGCAGACGAACTTGACTACGATGGTCGTCCCGGCTACGAGATCGCCACTCTTTATGCTGATCCGGGCAAGAAGGTCAAGCTCATCAATAAAGATGTGATGCTTGAGACCGATATATTCATTTATGATCTGAAAATTGATGTGGGTTACTATAATGTTGGTGGAGTGCTGACTGACGCGTCCAACCGCCTCACATCCCAGGAAGGTGAATATATTCCCTCTACTAAAGAGGCTAATTTCTATCGTGATGTACATCTTAATTCGCGCTCGGAAGACGATACACTCGACATTTATACAGATACGCTGTATTACAATACTGATCTCCACATTGCTGAATTAAATTCACTCAGCACCATCATCAACGCCCGCGGAACTATCTATACCCGTCGCGGCGTCTATTTGACTGACTCCAATATCTGTATGCTTATGGATCGTCCGACAGTAGTCACGAATCAGAATCAGACTCTTGTGGCCGACTCCATCTATTATGATCACAACATAGGCTATGGTGAGGCTTTCGGCAATATGGTTTTGACCGATACTGCCAATCACGCCCAGTTGTGTGGGGAATATGGCTTTTACGACGAGTTGCGTGACAGTGCTTATGTGACTGGTCGTGCTTTGATTAAAGAATATTCTCAGGGTGATACACTTTATCTTCACGGTCGTCAGATCGAATCATTCATCGAACTAGACAGTATGTATTTGCCTGTTGACACCGTTCTCGGTTTGCCTGAGCGTCTTCAGGTCGATACCTGTCATATCATGCAGGTCTATCCGCGTGTACGTTTCTTCCGCTCTGACCTTCAGGGCGTATGCGATTCAATGCGATTCACAGAACGCGATTCTATGCTTAGGATGTATGTCAATCCTGTAATATGGAACGAAGGCCAGCAGATATTCGGCAACATTATTGAACTCCATCTCAATGATTCAACGGTCGACCGCGCTCAGTTGCCTGATTTTGGATTTGCAGCTCAGCAGATCGAAGACGAGCATTTCAATCAGATTGCCGGCAAGGAGATGATTGCTTATTTCGAAAACAGTGAATTGAAGCATATCGACATCAACGGTAACGTTGAGATTATCATGTATCCCGAAGAGGCTGATTCAACGGTTAATAAAATTGTAAACGCCGAGAGCAGCTTCCTTTCGGCCGACTTTAAAGGCCGTACAACCGAGAAAGTTAAAATGTGGCCGGAGACCACAGGTACAGCTACGCCATTGTTTATGGCTAAACGCTCGTTATATTATCTGGCTAAATTCCAATGGTTTGAAGAAATGCGACCTGTTTCGCCGTCCGATATCTTCGTCGTCCCTGACTATATGGAAGAAATCATGTCCACGGCCGAGCGTCCTCAAAAGCCTGAGCGTAAACCTGTTCTTAAACCTTCGACGCTGATGGCTCCTGAACCGCAGCCTGCACTTGAGCTGGAAGATCTTGAAGATGAGCCTTCGGTAACGGATGAATTGATTGATCCGGCAGAAATTAATTCCGGCAGCTCCGACGAGCCTGTTGCCGAACCTGCACAGGCAGATCCTGATGACGTTGTCCCGGCTCCCGTGGAAATACCTTAACCCAAAATTGATACTGAAGACTAACATAGATATTACATGAAAACTATAGAGAATACTGAGTTCGGTGGTGAACGACCTTTGTTCGCATCGCAGGATTTGGTTTTGAAAAATGTAACGATTCATGCCGGTGAGTCGGCGTTGAAATGCTGTAAGAATATCGTTGCTGAGGATTGTCGTTTCGAGGGTAAATACCCCTTCTGGCATACCGACGGCTTTAAGATAAAGAATTGCTTGTTTACCGAAGGCGCACGCGCAGCTTTGTGGTACTCAAGCGGTCTTGAGATGACAGACACACAGGTCAATGCGCCCAAAATGTTCCGCGAAATGAGCGGCCTGTCTCTCACGCGCGTGCGTATCCCTGATGCGTCTGAGACCTTGTGGCATTGCCGTGACATCCGCTTGCGCGACGTTGAAGTCGCCAATGCTGACTATCTTTTTATGCACTGCGAGAATATTGATATCGATAACTATCGTCAGCAGGGCAATTACTCTTTCCAATATTGTAAGAATGTTGTCATTCGCAATGCTGAAATCGACTCTAAGGACGCATTTTGGAATACGGAAGATGTTACCGTTTACGATAGTTCCCTCAATGGCGAATATCTTGGTTGGCATAGTCATAGGCTGAAGTTGGTGCGTTGCCGCATTTCCGGTACACAGCCGCTTTGCTATGCTCACGATCTTGTTATGGAAGACTGCGTGTTTGACACGGATTGCGACCTTGCGTTTGAGGACTCCGAACTCGAAGCAAAGATTATTTCACCCATCACGAGCGTTAAAAACCCGCGCACCGGCCGGATCGAAGCCCCTGCCATCGGCGAATTAATAATTGATGAACACTGTAAGGCACCTGCCGACTGCGTAATTGTTGCAACTCAAAAAGCATAACCATGAAATACGATTTTGATACTTTTATTGACCGTCGCGGTAGCGGCTCTTACAAATGGGACGAGTACAAGGACGATCCCGCTGACATGATTCATCTTTGGATCGCCGATATGGACTTCCGCACTGCACCGTCCGTTGTTGATGCTATTTGCCGTCGGGCCAACCATGGCGTGTTTGGCTACACTTATGTGCCTGATGGATATTATGATGCGCTTTGCTCGTGGTTTGACTCGCGCCACGGTTACAAGATCAATCGAGACAATGTCATCTATACCTCGGGGGTTGTCCCCGGCGTTTCTGCTATCATCAAGGCTCTCACCAAGCCGGGCGACGGTGTGATTCTCAACGTCCCTGCTTACAACTGCTTCTTCTCCTCGATCCGTAACAACGGATGCCGTATAGTCGAGAGCCCTCTCATCAGAAAAGACAAAGGAGAAGCCGAGTTTACTTTTGAAATTGATTTTGATGATCTTGAGCGTTTGGCTGCTGAAGAATCAAATAAAATATTTATTCTCTGCAATCCTCACAATCCCACGGGACGTGTCTGGACGGCTGACGAACTGCGACGCGTAGCTGATATCTGCCGTCGGCATAACGTTACCGTCATCTGCGACGAAATCCATTGTGAACTTACTATGCCGGGCCATAAGTATTTGCCCTATGGCAATATTGATGAGCGCGCGATTATTTGCAACTCACCGAGCAAGGGCTTTAACGTCGGAGGTCTCCAGATTGCTAACATTATTGCCCCCGATGCCGATCTTCGGGCTCGTATTGATCGTGCGATAAACGACAATGAAGTTTGTGACGTGAATCCGTTTGGTACCGAAGCCCTTGTCGCTGCCTACAATCAAGGTGGCGAATGGCTCGATGCACTAAATGGCTATCTGGCAGGTAATTTTGAAGAAATTAGAAAATTCCTTGCCGAGAAACTTCCCGAACTCCGCATGTCGCATCTCGAGGCTACCTATCTCGCATGGATCGATGTCACTCCTACCGGCTTGGATGGTGACGAGATTGAAAAATATCTCTGCCGCGAGGCTCATGTAAGGGTTAATGGGGGATCAATGTACGGTGATCGTCGTTATATCCGCTTGAACTTCGCTCTTCCGCGCCCGCGCCTTAAAGAAGCACTTTCAAGGATCGAACGTCCCCTTCGCGCTCTACTCGATAAATAAATCTTGTATTTATGGCCGACATAACCAAGATACAGAACGGCGAGCCGATGACCTTGCGCGAACAGACTGCGCTCACGGTCAAACTCGCGGTACCTGCTATTTTGGCTCAGTTGTCGAGCATAATGATGCAGTATATCGACGCGTCGATGGTCGGTCGTCTGGGTGCCGACCAGTCCGCGTCCGTAGGTCTTGTCAGCAGCAGTCTTTGGCTGTTCTGGGGCGTATGTTCCATGATTACCATGGGCTTTTCCGTTCAAGTCGCCCACGAAATCGGTGCAAAACAGTATGACAATGCTCGCTCCGTCCTTCGTCAAGGCATCAGCTCAAGTTTGATTGCCGGAGCGATTATAACTGTAATTGGTCTGGCCATAGCTCCCTTTTTGCCTGCATGGCTCGGAGGCGATGAGACTATCCGCTCCGGCGCTTCACTTTATTTCGGCGTATTTGTTGCCGCCCTCCCGGTTTTGACCATAAGTTATCTTTCGGGAGGCATGCTCCGCTGCGCTGGAAATATGAAAGTGCCGAGCCTTCTGAATGTCATGATGTGCGTGCTCGACGTCGTCTTTAACTTTCTTCTCATTTTCCCTACGCGTGAGATTAGTGTTCTCGGATTGGATTTTACTATGCCCGGCGCCGGACTTGGTGTGCTCGGGGCTGCATTGGGAACTGTCGCAGCCGAAGCTGTCACGGCAGCTATAATGATGTGGTATCTTTGTCGCCGACAGGAAGGATTGAAGATTCGTTTCCAACGTTTGCGTGATTTTATGCCGACGCGTAAGGTGCTTAATAAAGCCGTAAAAATAGCCCTGCCCATGACTGCCGAGCATGTTGTGTTCTGCGGAGCCCAGATAATGCTGACCATAATCGTAGCGCCGTTAGGCGTAGTGGCGATTGCCGCCAATGCCTTTGCCGTGACCGCCGAAAGTCTGTGTTATATGCCGGGATTCGGTATCGGCGATGCCGCCACAACGCTTACCGGCCAGAGTTTTGGTGCCGGCCGTGTCGATCTTGTCAAGCGCTTCGGCCATATAACCGTCGTTATGGGCATGCTTGTCATGACCGTCATGGGAGTCATCCTCTATCTCACTGCTCCTCTTATGATGGAAATAATGACCCCTGTAAAAGAAATCAGCGAATTAGGTGCGCAGGTTCTTCGCATCGAAGCCTGGGCTGAACCCATGTATGCTGCCGCAATAGTCGCTTATGGCGCATTTGTCGGAGTAGGGGACACCTTACTTCCCGCTATAATGAATTTCGGCAGTATCTGGCTCGTCAGGATTCCCGTTGCCGCCTTTCTTGCGCCGACCATAGGACTAAAAGGCGTTTGGATTGCCATGTGCATTGAATTATGCTTTCGTGGAGCAATATTCCTTTGGCGCATGGCCAGTGGCCGCTGGTATCGCAATGCCAAGAAAAATGTGGTCGCTACCGGAACTTCAGCTACCGCTACCATCGACTCAGCCGTTCCTGAAGAAGATACTCTTTAAATCTTCCTTCAGGACGTCTCTGTTATACCTTACTCTTTAACCGTGACAATGCTATTTCATAGACGTTTAGCGAAATCAAGCAGGTCGCTGCACACATAATTATTAACATAATCATGCGTCCGTTAATCAGTAGTTCATTTGAGAAGGGAATATGTATCGGAAACTCAAATGATTTAAACATACTACATAACACAGGGAAAAGCAATGTCATAATCACGCCAAGTACAAATCCGGCCAAAACAGCAACTCCGAGTGCGCGACGGTTAGCATTGTAGCGAGCTTCGTTGTGTTGCTTGACTATCTCTACTTT
>CAZULD010000052.1:0-2340 GCA_964621135.1 uncultured Bacteroides sp.
TTTTCTTTACTCTCCAAATTTTTTATCCCAAAAATATGTTGTAAAACATGTTTTCAAAACAGATAAACCAATTACCGAGCTAAATAATAGCGCTTTGAACCGCCTTATTTTTTTTGAAAAAATTTCGCCCGAGTCAATGAAAACTCCGGCAAATACGCCGCGCTGACAGATTATGATAACTGCAAACAAAATCTATTTGCGGGAACGGGGATTATTGAGTAATTTTGCACCATAACTTATACATTAATATAAAATGGCAACAAAAAAAGGACGCATTCTCGTAACCGGCGGAACAGGTTACATCGGATCACATACAACAGTAGAGTTACTTGAAGCAGGCTACGATGTAGTAATCATCGATAATCTCAGCAACAGCAACCGCAATGTGCTCGACGGCATCGAAGCTATAACGGGCCGTCGCCCAGACTTCGTCGAGGCCGACTGTACCGACATCGACGCCCTCACAAAACTGTTCAAAGACTATCCCGACATCGAGGGAATCATCAACTTTGCAGCATCGAAAGCCGTCGGCGAATCAGTTCAGAAGCCTCTGCTTTACTATCGCAACAACCTCAACACACTGATAAATCTCCTCGAGCTTTCGAAACAATATGGCGTGAAGGGCTTCGTATTCTCCTCTTCTTGCACCGTTTACGGCGAGCCCGATGTCAATCCCGTAACAGAACAGTCGCCCATCAAGCCGGCAACGTCACCCTACGGCAACACCAAACAGATCTGCGAGGAAATCATCTGCGACGATATCGCCGCAGGCGCTCCCTACCGCAGCATAATCCTCCGCTATTTCAACCCCGTAGGCTCTCACCCGTCAGCACTTATCGGCGAACTCCCCAACGGCGTTCCCCAGAACCTCATCCCCTACCTCACCCAGACCGCAATCGGTATCCGCAAGGAGCTCAGCGTATTCGGCGACGACTATAACACTCCCGACGGATCATGTATCCGCGACTATATCAACGTGGTCGATCTGGCCAAAGCCCACGTCATCGCCGTTGAACGTCTGATCGAAGGCAAGACCGAAGCGCCGGTAGAAATATTCAACCTCGGCACAGGCAACGGTGTGTCGGTACTCGAGCTCATCAATGCATTCGAAGCGGCTACAGGCGTCAAAGTGCCTCACCGCATCGCTCCCCGCCGCGAAGGCGATATCGAAAAAGTATGGGCCAATCCCCGTCGCGCCAACGAAGTTCTCGGCTGGGTTGCCGCTACACCTCTTGCCGACACCCTCCGCTCGGCATGGAAATGGCAGGTTGCTCTCCGTGACAGAGGCATCATGTAATCACTAAATTCTCGCCACAGACAATGACAACACCCGAAAACGCGCCCACTCCCAACAACGAAGCGCCCCGTAAGTCGAAGAAGCCCTTGATCATAGCGGCGATCTGCTGCGTTGCAGCCCTGCTGATTGCTGCAGGATGGATGGTCTATTCGACTCAACGCACTTTGAAGCAGGTGCAGAATGAGAAAGAACAGATGCAGCTCGACTATGAACAGCAGCAGCTCACTCAGGACGCCGAAGACCTTGACCGCGAATTTGCCGTCTTCGAAAACTCGCGCCAGATGATCATGGACGACTCTGTCAAGCGTCAACTGACTGAAAAATACGAAAACGCCCGCCTTCAGGTCGAAGCTCTTCAGGCCGAACTCAAAAACAGCAAAACAAAGAGCGCCGCAGAGATAGCCAAACTCAAAAACGAGATTGACACCCTCCGCAAGTTGCTGCGCCACTATGTAGAAGAGATCAACCGCCTCAACAAAGAGAACCAAGAGCTCCGCAACGAGAACGCCCAGATCAAGGAACAGAACACGCGCCTTAACGATCGCGTGCAGGCTACATCGCGTGAAAACGAAAAGCTCAGCAAACGCATGACACTTGCCGAAAAACTCAACGTCACCGGTCTGTCGCTCACCGCTCTCAACAAGAAAGGCAAGAAAGAGAAGAAGGTCGAAAAGGCCACTCAACTTATGGTCACCTTCACCATACCGCAGAACAATTCTACTCCTGTCGGCGAAAAGACCATCTATCTCCGCATCGTCTCTCCGTCGGGCCAGCTACTCGGAGGCGGAGGAACATTCCCCTTCGAAGGCGGCAACGTGGAATGCTCGGCCAAGAAAACCGTCGAATATGCCGGCGAAGAAATCGGTGGCGTCACTATCTACTGGGACGTCAACACCGCTCTTACCGCAGGCGACTACACCGTCGAACTTTTTGCCGACAACTACCGCCTCGCAAGTCGATCTTTCAATCTAAACTAAGCTCTCGATGCCATCACTAACAGACATTTGGGGTTATGCTTACGAATCGATTAATGCAATCGACGT
>CAZULD010000052.1:2440-13355 GCA_964621135.1 uncultured Bacteroides sp.
GCAGCCGGCATCTGGATGGTCGCCACGATCGGCATGGCTGTCGGTGTCGGCATGTACTGGGTCTCGATTGCCGCGACCGCCCTCATACTCTTCATCCTCGTCCAACTCGAGCGCATCGAGCACCGGGTAAGTCTCGGCTCCGAGTCAAGAGTAATCCGACTCACGGCGTCGACCATCATCCGCGACATAACCCCCTACAGCGAGATCATGAAGAAGCGCCGCATGCATCTGAGCAATTTCTACGTCGAGTATGACTTCGATGTCGAAGAAACCCGCCTCAATCTTGTTGTACTCGTCCGTGAAAGCACTGACTATCTCAGCCTTTTCAAGGAACTTGAGGCCGTCTACCCCACCAAATCAATAGCCCTAACCAATCAAATAGCCATCTGACCCCACCAGCCCCATGAATGTCGAAGGACTTATCACCGACCTCGCGTTTATCCTCCTGCTCGGAGCCGTCGTTACGATTCTATTCAAATGGATCAAACAGCCCGTCGTTCTGGGCTATATCGTCGCCGGCTTTCTAGCGAGCCCGCACTTCGAATATCTTCCGTCCGTAGCCAACGAGCAGAACATCGACTTCTGGGCCGAGATCGGTATCATCGTCCTTCTCTTCTCTCTCGGACTGGAATTCAGTTTCAAAAAACTGGTCAACTCGGGCGGGTCGGCGGTCGTCACTGCACTGATCATCGTTTCAGGCATGATGTGTGCGGGTTTCTCAATCGGCCATCTACTCGATTTCAACTTCATCAACAGCCTCTTCCTCGGCGGCATGCTGTCCATGTCGTCGACTACAATAATTATCAAGGCTCTGAATGACCTAGGGCTGCGCCAGCAGAAATTTGCCACACAGGTTCTCGCCGTGCTTATCGTCGAAGACCTTTTCGCCGTGGTAATGATGGTAATCCTTTCATCAATCGCCATCAACAACACCGTCGAAGGCGGCGAAATGCTGATGAGTGTTGGCAAACTCGTCTTCTTCCTCATCATCTGGTTTCTGGTCGGAGTCTACATCCTGCCGACGGTGCTCAACAAATGGCGCCGCTTCCTCAATCAGGAGACCCTGCTGGTTGTCTCGATGGGACTGTGTCTTGGCATGGCCGTATTCTCGGTTTACTGCGGATTTTCGCTCGCACTCGGGGCCTTCGTCATGGGTTCGATCCTCGCAGGCACCAGCTACGCCGAGCGTATCGAACACGTTGTCACACCCGTCCGCGACCTCTTCGGCGCCGTATTCTTTATCTCGGTCGGCATGATGGTTCAGCCGACGATCCTCGCAGAATACTGGGGTCCAATCCTGCTGCTATCGGCAGTGGTTATTGTCGGTATGATCATCTTCGGCACCTTCGGCATGCTTGTCACCGGACAGACCCTCAAGGTCGCCATCCAGTCAGGCTTTTCGCTGACTCAGATCGGTGAATTCGCATTTATCATCGCCACCCTCGGCATGAGTCTCGGCGTACTCGGCTCGACTCTCTACCCTATCGTCGTGGCTGTGTCGGTGATCACCACCTTCACCACCCCCTACTTCATCAAACTCTCCATACCTTTCTATAATTATATAGAACGTCACCTGCCGTCGCGGCTCAACTTCCTCATCAACCGCTACCAGAAGGAAGCCGGCGTCGAAAGCGCCCGCGGTCACGCATGGACAACGGTCCTGAAGCGTTATGTATGGCGCACCGCCGTCTATTCAATCGTACTTATAGCCGTAATCGCCATTTCCCAGCGCATCCTCGAGCCGTGGCTCGATCAATATCTGGCAGTATCGACAGCCAAGCTCCTCTCTGTCAGCATCACCCTCCTCGTCATGGCTCCCTTCCTGCTCGCGCTGATGATGCCCGTGTCGAAGAAAGACTTCCACACCGCTTCTCAGGCCAAAGCTGCCGGAAGCATCCCGTGCATCGTGCTGACCATCTTCCGCTTCCTGATTGCCCTCGTCTTTGTTATTTATGTGATCAGCCGCGCCTACTCGGCACGCGTTGGCCTCATGGCCGCTACGGCTGCATTGCTGCTCGTCGCCTTCTTCTTCTCTCACCGTCTGCGACGCCGCATGACATCTATCGAGACTAAATTCCTCGACAACCTCAACGAACGCGAGCTTCGTCGCAGCGGTAAGAACAACAAAGTCGTCAACGACCTCCACCAGGCCTTCATGTGCGTCGGCACAGGTTGCGAATTCGTCGGTCAACGCCTTATGGATTCGAACCTTCGCCAGCGTTTCGGCGTCAATGTCGTCAGCGTCACCCGCGACTCGCGCGTGATACCGATTCCGGGAGGCACCACCCGCCTCTTCCCCGGCGATGTCATCGGCGTCATCGGCACAGACGAACAGATCCAGCAACTCCTCCCCGTCGTCGAAGTCGACCAACCTGAGGACAATAACAACTTCAGCCTCGACGACGTCAAGCTCAACAGCGTCATGCTCTCCGACTCCTCCCCGCTTATAGGCCTCACACCCCTCACAGCCGGTCTCAGAGAAAACTACGACGCCATCGTCGTTGCCGTTCACCGCGGCGACGACTACATCGACTCCAATCCCGGCCTCGTATTCCGTGCCGGCGATATCCTCTGGCTCGTCGGCAATCAGACTAAACTCAGCAAATTGAAATAAATCCAATTCACATCACATCCAGAATACAATTACCCCACTATGAGCGATCAGCGTTATATGATGAGAGGCGTCTCGGCCTCCAAAGAAGATGTCCACACCGCCATCAAGAATGTCGACAAAGGCATTTTCCCCAAAGCATTCTGTAAAATTATCCCCGACATTCTCGGCGGCGACCCCGACTACTGCAACATTATGCACGCTGACGGCGCAGGCACAAAGTCCTCCCTCGCCTATGCTTACTGGCGCGAAACAGGTGACCTCTCGGTTTGGAAAGGCATCGCTCAGGACGCCCTGATCATGAACATCGACGACCTTCTCTGTGTCGGCGCCACTGACCGCATTCTCCTTTCGTCGACCATCGGACGCAACAAGAACCTAATTCCCGGCGAAGTGATCGCGGCTATAATCAACGGCACCGAAGAGCTCCTCGCCGATCTCCGCAAACTCGGCGTCAACATTTACTCAACCGGCGGTGAGACCGCCGACGTTGGCGACCTCGTGCGCACAATCATCGTTGACAGCACCGTCACTTGCCGCATGCGCCGCGACGAAGTCATCAACAACGCCAACATCAAGCCCGGCGACGTCATTGTCGGACTCGCCTCCTTCGGTCAGGCCACCTACGAAACCGAGTATAACGGCGGCATGGGCAGCAATGGCCTCACCTCGGCCCGTCACGACGTATTCGCCAAATATCTCGCCGAAAAATATCCCGAAACATTCGATGCCGCCGTTCCCGCCGAACTCATTTACTCCGGTTCGTGCCGCCTCACCGATCCCGTTGAAGGCACAGGCCTCGACGCCGGACGCCTCGTCCTCTCGGCCACACGCACCTACGCTCCCGTCATCAAAGCTATCCTCGACGAGATGCGTCACGACATCGACGGCATGATCCACTGCTCCGGCGGCGCACAGACCAAAATCCTCCACTTCGTCGACAAGCTCCATGTCATTAAAGACAACCTATTCCCCGTGCCCCCGCTCTTCGAACTCATTCAGAAAGAGTCCGGTACCGACTGGAAAGAAATGTACAAAGTCTTCAACATGGGCCACCGCATGGAGATCTATCTCGACCCCTCACACGCCGAGCGCGTCATCGAGATCTCGAAGTCATTCGGCATCGACGCCCGCATCGTTGGCCGTGTCGAAGCCGCTGACCATCCCTGTCTCACCATAATCTCCGACAAAGGTAGATTCGAATACTGATCGCCGTGCCTGCCCCCTGCCGACATAGCCTTACTTGCATAGCACTGACGCTCGTCGTTATGATCTTTGCTGTGGGCTGTCGGCGAATCCGTTCGGGGGCAACATCAGTAGTAGAGCCCGCTGATCTGCCGTGGATTGTAATTGCCGACAGCTTGCCTGACGGACAACCCCTCACCGACACCCTCACCGCCGTCACGCTCTACGGCCCCATGTCATACTTTATATATAAAGATGAGCGCATGGGCTACGATTACACCCTCCTTCGCGAATTTGCCGCTGACTCCCGTCTGGCCGTCAAACTCTTCATCGCCCCCAATCTTCCCTCGGCCGTCAACGCTGTCCGCACCGCTTCAGCCCGGCTCCTTGCTTACGACGTCCCCATCACGGCCCACTATCGCCGTGACCTGCTGCCCTGCGGCACAGAAATCTACTCCACTCAGGTGCTCGTCCAACCCAAAGTCAAAGGCCAACCCGAGATAACCGACGTCACCCAACTTATTGGCCGCGAGGTCTACGTTATCGAAGACTCCAAGTATCACCGTCGCCTTGAAAATCTGAATGAAGAATTGGCCGACGAAATCATCATCCGCACCCTCGACCCCGATTCAGCCTCCGTCGAGGATCTCGTGGCCATGGTTTCCAATGGCGACATTCCCTTTGCCGTGGTTGCCAGCGACATAGCCCGTCTCAATAAGACCTACTTCTCCGATGTCGACGTCTCCCTTGAGGTCAGTACTCCCCAGCGCGCATCTTGGGCCGTGGCGATCGGCGACGACGACCTCGCCCAACGCGTCACCCGCTGGTTTTCAACCGACCGTCAGACTCACCTCAACGTCGACCTGCTCAAACGCTACTTTGAGATGAGCAAATCTACGCCGGATATAAAATTTGACTTTTCTAAAGGCTATATATCCGCTTACGACGGACTCTTCAAACGATATGCCCGAAATCTTGATTGGGACTGGCGTCTCCTCGCAGCCCAGGCCTATGTCGAGAGCCTCTTCGAGCCGGAAGCCGGCTCTTGGGCCGGAGCGCGCGGACTGATGCAGGTTGTTCCGTCGACAGGCGAGGCTTACGGCGCATCGCCTGACGAACTCTTCAATCCCGATATTAACGTCCGCGTCGCGACCGACTTCATCGCCGACCTCAACCGCTACCTCATCAATCGCGTCCCCAACGACCGCGAACGCCTGAAATTCATTCTCGCGGCCTACAACTGCGGTATCGGCCATATCTTCGACGCCATCGAAATTGCTAAGAAACATAATCTCGATCCACAGAAGTGGGACGACAACGTTGAAAAAGCCCTCCTCATGAAGATGAATCCTAACCACTTCAACGAATCCGACGTGAAGTACGGTTATTCCCGCGGCTCCGAAACCGTCGCTTACGTCCGCCGCGTCCGCGACTTCTACCGCAACGCCGTCCGTGAGATTCCCCTCTGATAAATCAATTTTAATCATCACATTATTAACTCCATCATTATGAAAAAACCATTCATCAAAGTAGCCCTCATCTGCCTCCTCTGCGGCTCCATGACCCTGACTTCTTGCATCGGTAGTTTCAATCTCACCAACAAACTTATCGGCTGGAACAAACAGATCGGCAACAAATTTGTCAACGAACTCGTCTTCTTTGCCTTCTGGATTCTTCCCGTCTATCCCGTTTCAGCCCTCGCTGACATCCTCGTCCTCAACAGCATCGAATTCTGGAGCGGCGACAATCCCGTTGCAAAAGGCACCCGCCTCATCGAAGGCAACGACGGCAAATACCTCGTCGACTGCGACGGAAAAGGCTACACCATCAAGAGCCTCAACGACAATTCAATCGTCCGCCTCGACTTCAACCCCGACGATCGCTCATGGTCGTGCTGCATCCCAGGCGAAGAGCCGACCGTTATTTTCGCCTTTGTCGATGACAGCCACATCAGCCTCCCCGCTCCCGACGGAAGCCGCACAGTTGTCGAACTCTCTGCCAACGGCCTCTACGCTTACCAAGCCCTCGCCACCGGCTCACAGTTCGCCATGCGTTGATCCACAGTTCTCATATATAAAAGATAAGAGGCGCGGAAATCCGCGCCTCTTATCTTTTATCAAAATAGTAAATTTCTTACTGCTTAACGATCTTGCGAACTGATCCGTCCGACATACGCACAATGTTCAGACCCTTCGTCAGATCATTGCGGCGGATACCGTCAGCTCCATAGATTGCCTCCGCCTGCGCCTCATCACTATCATTCACGATATCATCGATGCCTGCCGACCCCTTCTCCGTATCGAGAACGTAAGTTACATAGTAAGCATCGGCAAACTCATTATTATAATCTTCGCAGTAGTACGTATAACCGAGCAAATATCTGCCGTCGGCCGACATTGCCGTCGGCATATTGAATCCAAGACCGTCAGCCACGCCGACTTTAGCTGCATACTCGGGGAACACATCCACATAGAGTTTTGCCTGCGTCTCGCCGGCTTCCATGATGAATGTTCCTGACGAATGGAAGTACGGCTGACCGACTGTTCCGATAAATGTTCCGTCGTCACATATTGCCGTAGGATAAAGACCGGCTCCGGCTTCATCTACTTCCTGAACCTCATTATATACGTTCATTTTCTTTTCCACAACGTCATACACCACGGGCACACTGCGTTGTTCTCCTGTTTTTTCATCTTTTATAAGGCCTATCAGAACGATATATCGTCCGTTATTACTCATGTTCAGGTACATGCCCGACAACGAATAAAACTCTTTATCCTTATTGTCTAAGTCTTCCTGGCTTGCCTTTACATATCTTGCGGGAAAGAAATCAGCCTCATATTCTCCGGCCTCGTTCTGAAACCAGAGGATCGGCAACCCAAAGCTGCCCAGAAAACCGAGTATCACTTTGCCGTCGCCGCTCACACGCTTTGCCGCTGAGCCTTTAAGATCCTTCCCGAGTTCACCGAGTTCCTCGGCTGAAGGTATAGGCAATAGTTTCCATGTCTCGCCGTCCATGCAGTATGCGCCGCTGGTGGTGAATGATTGAGCCGACGCTGATCCCACCATTATGCTGCCGTCATTTGTCAGATCCTCGCCGAGTATACCTCTGAATCCCTCAGGAGCTGAGAATGGAGTCATTTCACTGGTGGCAAACGAGTATGTAATACCGTAATCGGTAAATCCGATTGCGACACCGTTGTTGTCTACATGGCGAAGCTCGCCGCCGTCATCGCTGTCGGCAAAAGTCCATTCGATATCGCCGGTCTCGGCATCGGCAACAAAAATTCCCGTGCCGTTTTCAATCGCTCCACATGCATACTTGCCGTTAGCCGACATTCCGAGACCCATAAACTGCGGTTCGGCGCCTCCGGGCACTCCCAGACCGAGCGTCAGGATAGAGATTTTATCGGCATACATTGACGAGCACAGCGCGACAAAAAGAGAAAGAGTAACTATTTTTTTCATATAATAAATATCGGCTCAAATATTTATAAAGATAGGCCTGAGCCTGCGGCCTGTCTTCAATTATTAGATCTATGAATTGACGATGCAAATTTAATAAATTATTCCTTTTGATAGAAATTCGGCGGATAAAACTTGTCGTTTGATTCAAATTGGTCAGCATCCACACCGATTACACATTTTGCAAAAAGTCACAATAAAATTAGTCCAGTTAGAAAATTTTATATAATTTTGCCCATCGATAAATATCTTGAAACTCAATCGCCCGCCCGGGGCTCAATTTGAAATTCAGGTCTATCGTTAAGTTTTGATGTCTATTTTTATTTATTAAACCATAGTATTTATTCAGATGAAGAAACTTTTACTTTTAATTCTGACTGTCTGCTTGAGCATCAACCTTACAAAGGCTCAGGCTTCAGATCCCGTATTCCCCTCATCTTTCGGCGTAGACCTCAGCGTTGAAGGTCTCGAAGTGACCCAGACCGTCGATCAGGATGTCTACACTATCGTCGTCGAAGGCGAGTGCGCTGAAGAAGAGTTCACCGTCACCCTCGCTGTTCCCGATGGTTGGGATGGCTTCGTTGGCATGACTGACGTTGACTACAATCCCGATTACGAGCCCATGAAATCAAGAGCAGCCGAGTCTGAATGGGTTCCCGTTGAGGCCCTCCTCGAGTTCGGCATGAAGACCGGCAACTCCTTCACATTCCCCGTCGACAACGACGCTCACTACGCTCAGCTCTACCTCTACAAAGGCGACATGGCCGACGAAGCCAATCAGGTTGTTGTCGAAATTTATGTAGAGAAGAAAGAAGGTTCCGCCGATCCCGTCTTCCCCGCATCTTTCGGCGTTGATCTCAGCGTTGAAGGTCTCGAAGTGACCCAGACCGTCGATCAGGATGTCTACACTATCGTCGTCGAAGGCGAGTGCGCTGAAGAAGAGTTCACCGTCACCCTCGCTGTTCCCGATGGTTGGGATGGCTTCGTTGGCATGACTGACGTTGACTACAATCCCGATTACGAGCCCATGAAATCAAGAGCAGCCGAGTCTGAATGGGTTCCCGTTGAGGCCCTCCTCGAGTTCGGCATGAAGACCGGCAACTCCTTCACATTCCCCGTCGACAACGACGCTCACTACGCTCAGCTCTACCTCTACAAAGGCGACATGGCCGACGAAGCCAATCAGGTTGTTGTCGAAATTTATGTAGAGAAGAAAGAAGGTTCCGCCGATCCCGTCTTCCCCGAGTCATTCGATATTACCGTTGACTCTGAGACCGTAACCGTTACTCAGGGCATCGACGAAGACAACGAACAGTACACCATTATGGTCAACGGCACAACCACAGCCGACAACGTTACCCTCTCGTTCAACCTTCCCGAAGGTTGGGACGGCCTTATCGGTGGCGTTATGGATTTCGGTGGCATGATGGTTAAATCTCGCTCTGAATTCTGGCCTACTATTGAAGAATATGCTGCCGAACTCCCCGGCTACGGCATTCAGGACGTAATGCAGGGCAAAGAACTCGTCTTCTCCGCAGGCGAAGGCCTGATGGGTCTCTTCTGCCTCTACGCTGACGGCAAGGTCGATGTCGAACACGGCATCATGGTCGTTGTCGACGTTGTGAAATCCGGCCAGAGCGGCATCGGATCTATTGAGGTCGACGGCGCAGCTTCGCGCTACTTCAACCTTCAGGGTGTCGAAGTTGACGCGCCCGAAAACGGCGTATTCATCAAGATCACCGACGGCAAAGCCTCTAAAGTCCTCGTGAAATAATATTGATTATAATGTCCCATAATAATCCCCCGGATCATATCTCGATTCGGGGGATTATAACTCTTAAAACCATCAGAATGAAGAAATCTCTACTTTCAATCATGGCCGTCATCCTCTCATCTTTTGCTGCGACCGCCAACACTCACACCATCGTTTTCGACGGTGATAACGACATGTACGGCCTCACACGCCAGACAACCCTCGATGTCAACTCCCTGACCTTCGTTCAGGATTTTTCATTTACCGAATCCGGCATTAACTTCTCCCTTAAGAAAGCCTCCGAAACCGGCAACGGCTTTGCCTTGGTCAACGCCGGTGGCAATAATGCCGGCATATATGTCTACTCAGGCTTTTCAACCGCAAGCGCCATCACTCCTGAAATCACCCTTACAGTGCCCGGCGGTAAAATCTCAGCCGCAAAATTATTTTTGTCCGGCACCAACAATGCCGGCCTAAATACGCTCGGCGTAAATTTCAACTCCGCTGAGATCGAGGCCGAAAAAGACGGCTCCTTATTCTATTGGGCGTGGACTGATGCCGAAGGCATCGAGTCACTCACCATCACTTGGAAAAATATCTATTACGCCCGTTTCATTCATTCGATCGAGCTCACCTACACCGAAGACCTCGGTGGCAAACAAGAAAGCGGCCTCTCATTCAGTGAGACCGTTGCTGAGGGTGTCCTCGGCGAGGAATTTGTCGCTCCCGCGTTCTCAAACCCCAATAATCTTGAACTGACTTGGTCATCGTCCGATGATAAAGTCGCCGCAGTCAGCTCTGCAGGCGAAGTGACCCTCGTAGGCATCGGCAAGACCGTCATCAGCGTCTCAACCCCCGGTAATGACATCTACGCTGCCGGCAACGCCTCTTACGATCTCACCGTCATTCCCGCCGCCGACAATATCGCTCAGTTAAAGGAATTTGCCCCCGAGCTCTACGATCGCGTCAAAGTCAACTTCCCCGCTACGGTCACCTTCGCCAACGGCAATTTCGCCTTTGTTGTCGACGCTGACGGCACCCCCGCCTGCTTTGAGGACATCCGCAATCAGGGAAGCACCTCAACCACCGCTCAGACCCTCTATAAGGTCGGTCAGGTAATTCCCGCCGGATGGGTTGCGACCAACGCCACTATCTACTCCAGCGTCATCTGGCAGGGCGTTCCCCCCAAAGTTGTCGAGACCGTCGACGTTGAGTACCCCGTCGTTGAATCTGTCACCCCCGCTGACGCTGACCGCGTAGTCACCCTAAAGGCCGTCACCTTCACCACCCCTACAGCCTCTGAAACAACCAAGGCTTACGGCACTACCCCCGACGGCACAAGCTACGAATTCCAGGACACCTACAACGCTCCTCAGAAACCCGCCGGCACTTACGACGTCACCGCCGTTGTAAGATACTCCCAGCGAGGATCTACTGTCTACTTCTACCTTGCCCCCATAGCCTATGCCGAGAGCGGCGATGCAGGCATCAGCGAGATCGAGACAGACCAAGCCCCCGCCCTCTACTACAACCTTCAGGGCCTCCCCGTCACAGATCCCCGCTCAGGCATCTACATAAAAGTCACCAACGGCCACTCCTCAAAAATCCTCCTCAAATAAAAAGGTCAACCGCCCCCAACGAAAAGGTTAACCCCGCATTTAAACTTACCTTCACCCCCAAAGGAGACTTGCCCCGCAAGCCTCCTTTTTTTCTATATCGCCATCCCCTAAAATAGCTACATTAGCTACCTCAGCTATCCCCTTAAAAACCCTAATTCTATAATCCTCTGTGCTCTTGGCGCCTTTGCGTGAGACTTCCCTCTCCGACTCGTCCGAAATGTCTGACTCATAAGTGTCCGGTAAAAATTTTAACATTTAGCTATATCACTTTGATTTTTAATG
>CAZULD010000053.1:0-13335 GCA_964621135.1 uncultured Bacteroides sp.
GTGTAGACTCCGGGGCGGGGATCTTCGGTCTCAACGCGGTAAGTCGAGACTGAAGCGTGGATATTGTGGCCGTAGTCAAAACCTGCGTCAAGCACTTTGGCGTTGGCTTCGTAGATGGCCGGTTTCTTGGCGAATTTATTAGCAAGATGACGCTTGGCCTGCTCTATGGGGCGGTCGAACAGCCAGCAGACGAGGCCGAGCGCAAAAATATTACGGCACTTCATTATCGCTTTATTGTCAAGGCCGCTGTCGGCAAGAGCTGCCTTGGTCATGGTGGTGACCGGTACTTCAAGTACCTGAGCTGTGATACCGAGTTCTTTGAAAGGATCGTCAGTAGTGAAAAGAGCTTTGCGCAGATCTGCTTCCTTGAAGGAGTCGATGTCGACGATAATCACGCCGCCGGGCTTGAGGAATTTCACGTTCTGCTTCAAGGCAGCGGGGTTCATGGCGATGAGCACATCACAACTGTCACCGGGAGTATGGACGCCTGTGCCTACGCTTACCTGAAAACCGGATACACCGCTGAGCGAACCCTGCGGAGCACGGATTTCAGCGGGGTAATCCGGGAAGGTTGAGACCTGATTGCCCAGTCCGGCCGAAACATTTGTGAAAATATTGCCGGCAAGCTGCATGCCGTCGCCGGAGTCTCCGGAGAAACGGACAACCACTTTGTCGAGAGTTATGACTTTGGTTTTGTCTACCATAATATCTGTTATATAATTATTGACTTTATGAGTGGAACACCCGCATAGAACGGGCTGCTCAAAATTGCAGCAAAAATACTAATTATTCCTCAAATAAAGGTGTCAGCTTTCAAAAATATTGGCTACTCACACTCCATTACGGATTATAGTCGATCCAGACTTTCATTTTGCCAGGGGCGCGGTTGTCCCATGCATAGTAAGGAATGAAATTTAGCGTGTCGTTTGCGCTGTATGCCCTGATGCCTGTAATGTTGCCGGGAAGATCGGTAACATTGAAAGTATCGAAAGTTGTCGCAGGCGTTAGCAGGGCACGATCGTAGGCAGAGTTGTCGACTTCTTCGATACAGTAAACCAGTGGACCACGCTCCAGATGACGTTTCCCTTCATCGGCCTTGACGCGGGGATCGGCGGCAACGATTTCTACCGGCATATCCATGTCAAACGTTACTTTGTCGCCGGCTTTCCAACGACGGTTGATGGTGAGATACTGTTTGTCGGCATCGATCTTATAGGGTTTGCCGTTGACGGTCAGAGTGTAATTCTGGCACCAACCGGGTACACGCAGACGCAGAGCCATATCTTTTTCAGAGTCAGGACAGACTGAAATCTCGACTTTGCCGTCGAAAGGATATGCTGTTGTCTGGGTAATTTTGACGGAATCATTGCCGAGCGCGATGTCAGCTTCGTTTCCGATGTATAGGTTGACCCATATTGAAGGGATTTTACCCTCTGAGGTCGCGTAGATGTAGTTGCCAATCGACGGCAGGAAGCGTGAGATCTGGCTCGGGCAACACGCTGTGCCATACCACGGCTGTCGGTGGTGGTTGCCCATAGACTCAAGGGGATTGACATAGAAGAATCGGTCGGAAGAGAGCGATATTCCGGCCAACGCACCGTTGTACATGGCTTTCTCGAGTATATCGGCGTACTTGCCGTCACCTTCGAGGATATTCATACGTTGATTCCACATCACCATACCGACAGATGCGCAGGTCTCGCAGTATGCTTCTTCGTTAGGAAGATCGAAGTCTGTAGAAAAACCTTCGTTACGGTTCGACGATCCTATGCCGCCTGTGGCATACATTTTGGTTCCGATTACATCTTCCCACAGACGATGAAGGGCGGCGCGGTAGGTAGTGTCACCGAGTGAGCGGTCGCAATCGGCCATTCCGGTGAACAGATATGTCGCTCTTACAGCGTGGCCGGAGATTTTGGATAAATCCGCAACGGGAATGGAGTCCTGACGCTGGGCGCTGCCGTGAGCAATATTGTTCCATATTCCGTGACCGTGGCCACGCATGTCAAGAAGATGACGGGCGAGTTTCAGATAGCGGGGCTCCCCGGTCTCGTTATATAGTTTTACCAAAGCAAGCTCGATTTCTTCGTGGCCCGGTACCCATGGACGTTTCCCTTCAGCGAACAAACTGTCAATGTGGTCAGCAAAGCGGACAGCGACATCAAGCAGGCGACGCTTACCTGTGGCCTTATTATAGGCTATTGCAGCCTCAATAAGATGACCTCCGCAGTACATTTCGTGCATTTCCATATCAGTCCAGCGGCGATCGGGCTCAACGAGGGTGAAGTAGGTATTGATATATCCGTCCGGCTGTTGGGCAGACGCTATTTTTTCGATAATGGTGTCAAGGTGCTCTTCGAGTGCAGGATTGGGATAATTGGTAAGGGAGTATGCACATCCCTCTATCATCTTGTAGAGGTCAGAATCATCATAGAACAGTCCCTGAAATTCGCCTTGCTCAGTTCCGCCTGCTATAGCGAAATTCTTTACACGCTGAGTCTGGTTCTCGCACTGATCCAAGCAGGCCGGAATGGTTATTTCGGCAAGACTTTGGATACGTGGAAGCCAGAAATTATCATTGATTTTAACTTGTGAAAAGTTGACGGGAGTGATTGCGCCGGATGCACTATTTTCGCCGGCGTGACGGCAGGAAAGGAACAATCCCGTCAGGGCCATACATCCTGCCATCGGCAAAATTTTAAAATTGAGCATTGTGTTTTGATTTAGGTATTATGTACAAAATTAGTAATTTCTATGGAAATATTCCTCAATGGGCAGATTTTTCACTTGAAATAAAAAACGCGACACTCATTCGGGTGTCGCGTTGGGGGAAAGACTATATGTTAGGGGATAGACAGTTCGATGTTTATCGGCCGGGAGGGGGACCCATCGGACCGCCGCCGGGACCGCCGGGGCCGAATCGGCGAGCGTTGCGATCGGTCGGCTGCTGACCCTTGCCGAAGGTATTGAATTTATATGCGAATGATACCATGAAGTAACGGGTCAATGAGTTGTACAGGTCATCCTGAATAGCGTTGGCTGTGACTACACGCGAGATATTGCTCTTTTGGCCGAGAAGGTCATAGGCACGAACCATGATAGTGGCTGCCTGATTGCGAAGGAACTGATATGATATCGAAGCATTCCACATCCATTGACGGGTATCGTAGCCGGCAGAGTAGCCGCTGGTGGCCGTATAGTTGAGGTCGGTGTTAAGTACGATACCGAACGGAGTGCGGTATGTTCCGTAGAATGATCCGCCGTAAGAGTGGATTGTCGAATTGTCTTTGCTGCCGATCGAACTTGTAGAGTGACGTACACCGTAAGTCGGTCGAAGTTCGAGCTCAGCACGTTCGGGTCGCCATGCGAGACTTGGCTGAATATTGAGCGAAAGGTCGCCTGAACTGTTGCGAAGTCCGTTGTTGAAACCTACTGAGCGGAAGTAAGAAGCAAAAAGGTTATTGTTGAATACGAAGGTTTTGTTCTTCAACGGCATTGAGATGATGTTCATGGCGTGGATATTCCAGATACCATTGACATTCTCGTAAGTGGTGACTGATCCGCCGGTAGTCTGATCGTAGACGGCTTTTTGTGCTATGGAGTTCTGAGCGACATTTACATGAGCCATTGCCACGATAGAGCGTTGAGCCTCTGCACTGAAGGTGTTGAAGCGTAAGCCTATATAGTGGTTGAATGTTGGTTTAAGATCAGGATTACCGATAACTATGCGCAGAGGGTCACTCATATCGGCCACGGGCTGTAACTGAGCCATCGAAGGTTGCGAGGTGCGGCTTCGATAATTGGCCTGTAAGGAAGTCTGCTTGTTAGGGCGGTAGTTGTAACGCAAGAAGGGAGCGAAATTCCATACCCAGCGCGTCGGGATAGTTTTGTCGGGATTGGTCATGTTGGTCGACCGCGACATTTGCGGCACGGCTGAGAAACCGGCTTCGAGATTTGACGTGCGGTTGACATGTTTATAGCCCAGACGAATGTCCTGATCCATAAAATGGTTACGGAAGACGTTGGAGAGCTCAGTGTTAAGTATGAGATCCTCTCCGATTACGGGTTCCATGCCCCAGCCGTCAGGGAATATTACAGGATGGTCGTAGGTCAGACGATCTGTGTTGTTCCAGCGGTAGCTGAAACGGTAAGCTATAGTGATGAAGTTACCTTTCTTAACGTCGCCGATCGGTTCAGTCCAAGTGGCGCGGGCTGAAATTGAGTTTGACCATGTGTGGTTATCGGTGAAGCGGTCTGCGAGGTCTATTGAGTCGTCGTAGAGATAGAATTTATTCCAGGAATAAGAATTACTCTTCTCGCGGACATTGCTCATGCGATAGTTTGCAAATATGGAGAACGATCGTCCGCGACGTGATTTGAAGTTGTGATTATAGATCAGTCGGCCTCCGAATTCGACTGACTTGCCGTCGGTATTGTCATAGTTGAGGCTTCGGACGACTTCGCTCATCGCACGGTCGCCTGCGCGGGTCAGCGAAGAGTCAGCAGAGTATGAATCGTTATAATTGAACGAAACGTTTGGCATGAATTCGAGAGTATTGAACGAGTCCGGTTTCCACTGCAGACGGAAGTCGGCACGGATGTTATGTCCTTTGTCGCGAGCGGCTTTATTGACGTCGTAATATGATGTAGAGTCGACGAAAAATCTTTGCGTGCTGGTGCGCTGACGCGTGTCGCGATCTGTTTTGGAGTACATCACGTTACCGCCTACGCGGAAGATTTCTTCTTTGCCGACATTAAAGTTGATGCCTAATGCTTTTGAAGATGTGATACCGCGCGAACCACCGAATCGGCGGAATCGGCCGGCAGTACCGTCGGTGAACGCAGGATCGTTGACGTTGTTGCCACCGCCCATTATGGTAAACTGGTTTCCATTCCAGAATCGATTGGCAATGAACGATGCCTTATAGCGGCCATCTGTTCCGTAGCCTGCTTCGGCGTTGCCTACCCAGCCGTTCTCCATGCCTTTCTTTATAGTAAGGTTTATGACTGTCTCTTCCTCGCCGTCGTCGACTCCGGTGATGCGTGCAAGGTCGCTCTTACGGTCAACTACCTGGACTTTGTCGATCATGTCTACGGGAAGATTCTTCGATGCTACCTTGGGATCGTCGGCAAAAAACTCCTTACCGTTGACGAGAATTTTTGTGACTTCCTTACCGTTGCCGGTAATCTTGCCGTCGGCATCGACCTGTACGCCGGGCAGACGCTTGAGCAGATCCTCTACCACTGCGTTAGGAGCAGTCTTGTAGGAATCGGCATTGAACTCGACCGTGTCCTGCATCACTTTGATAGGCGTTTTAATACCGACTATGGTAGTCTCCTTGAGCATGATGGAGTTTTCCGTAAGGGTGATGGGCTTTAGACGCAGATCAGAGTTAGCTACAGTAATGTTCTCGAAGACCGTTGTGAAGCCTACATAAGATGCTTCGAGGATATATTTACCTTTCGAAACGGCCGAGAGTGTGAAGCGGCCTTTCTCGTTTGTTATCGCACCTTTGACTTGAACACTGTCTTTAGGGTTGAGGAGGCGGACAGATGCCTGGATCATCGGTTCACCTGTGTTGTCGAGCAAGCTGCCTGAGACTGTATAAGCTGACGCCGATAGTCCGATGACCAGCATAAGAGCAGAGAGGATGAATGAGCGTAAAGATGACGGACGTTGCATGTTCGTTATGGGTTATTGGGATTGGTTTCGCTAATTATGACACAAATTTACGAAAAAGTTTAAGCGCATGCAGAGTCAAATCGACTAAAAGGGTGATTTTATAGACGAATAGTCGGCGGAAGAAAATTTTATCCGGTTCTGAAATATTTTTTACGCGGTCGATTGTTCAATATATTAAAATAAGTATTTCAACTATGAAACGTGTAAATTCAATATTAAGCCTTGTCTGTGCGCTGGCTCTTTTAGGAGGTCTTACATCCTGCACGGGTTTGCTGGTGTCATCAGATTTCGGATATGACGATTATGGACCTTCGGTTTACGGTCCAGGATATTATGGTTCACCTTATGGATTTGGATACAATCCTCCACCGCCAAATTACCAACCGGGCTGGAACGGTCCGGTGATAGCGCCTGCTCCGGTCATTCCTCCGTCTCCTCCTCAAGGTCCTAACGGGGCAAACCGGCCTAATTATGTACCTCCAACAAACGACCGCCCCGCACAGTCACAGCCGCAGGTACGCCCTTCGACTTCGAATTCCGGAGTAGAGCGTCCGGGTAACATGGGCAGACCTGTTCAAAATGTCAGCAGCCAGCCTTCAAACGGAGGTCAGACTGGAGGACAGACGAATGGACAGACAAACGGTGCGAGTGGGGCTCACCGCGTGCATTAATGTTTCTGATTTATACTGCGGAAACGCGCCCACACCATCAGACCGGCTACTAATGTAGCCAAGATGTCCGAGCCTGGGAATGACAGCCATATACCTGTCAGGCCGAGATAGTCGGGCAGAATTAGCAGGAGGGGAATGATGAATATTACCTGACGGGCGAGACTAAGGAATATCGAGCGTCCGACACTGCCGATGCTCTGGAAGAATGTGGTAGCTACAACCTGAAAACCTACGACTGAGAATGCAAGCAAAGAGTGGGTCAGACAGTCGACGGTCACAGAGATAAGGTAATCGTCGACAGTGAATGCTCTGGCGATCGTTTTCGGGAAAAGCAGTCCGACAATGCTTCCGGCCATACATATAGCCGTCGTTACGGCGGTCGCAAGCCAGAATGTGCGGCGGAGGCGATGGATGAGTCCGGCGCCGTAGTTGTAACCGATGATGGCCTGCATACCCTGACAGATGCCGATGACGATCATAACGATTAACGAAGTATAGGTAGAGAAGATGCCGGCGGCTCCGATGGCGGTGTCTCCTCCGTGCTCGGCCAGCGACGTGTTGATGATGACGTTGATGAAGCACGAGGCGGCGTTGATCAGAGCAGGGGCTGCGCCGATCGATATGATGCCGATGACTATGTGCCACTTGAGGCGGTAGATGCCTCGCGTGAAATGTAAGGTGACGTTTTTACGGACGAAGTGTTCGAGTACAAAGACCATCGAGCACGCCATAGCTATGTCGGTGGCAATAGCGGCACCGCGTATACCCATGTCGAGGACAAAGATGAAGACTGGGGCGAGAGCAAGATTGATCAGGGCGCCGAGGATCATTGTCATCATGGCGCGGCGCGGATAACCTGAGGCGCGCATGATATTGTTGAATCCGAAGGCTATGTTGGTCATCAGTAGGCCGGGCAGGAGATACAGGATAAAGTCGCGCGCATAGGGGAGGGTGGCGTCGCTTGCCCCGAATGCCCGCAGAATAGGATCGATAAATATGCCGAAGGCCGAAACATAGATGACGCCGTTGATCAGCAGCAGACTCAATGCGTTGCCGAGAACCAGGGAAGCAGCCTCATGATCCTTGCGCCCGAGAAAGATTGAGATTCGGGCCGTGGCACCAGCACCGACGAGTACGCCGAGCGCTGTGGCGAGATTCATTACAGGAAATGTTATGGCCAGACCCGAAATGGCTTCAGCCCCTACGCCGCGACCGATGAATATACGGTCGATGACGTTGTAGAGCGACATCACTAGGAGGCCTACAACTGTCGGGACGCTGTACTGCCACAATAGACGTCCGACCGGAGCGGTGGCAAGGGCGTTGAGATTACCTTTTATAGAATCTACTGACATAGCGGACTAAAAAGAAAACCTCGGATACGCAGATGGTCTCCAAGGTTTTCCGAAAGGTTAACCAATAGAAATATTACTGACCGGCAGATGCTTTGGCGCGTTCGTAATATTTCCGGATGTCGAGGTTCTGAGCGTAGGTCGGATACTCTTTGATGATTGTATCGTAAACCTTTGCTTCAGCCTCGTAATTCTTCTGGGCACGATAAACATTGGCCTGCTTCACCAGAATTATTGGAGTGAGCTGGGAGTTGTGGTTAGCTTCGCTTACAGCTTTGTCGAAGGCTTTGATTGCCTGATCATATTTTTCGAGGTTAACATAGCAGTCGCCCTTGAGAGTTTCGATACCTGCAGCGATGATTTCGTCAGAAGCCGATGCTTTATCGAGGTAAGTGATAGCTTCCTCATAGTTGCCTGCTTGATAGAGACGGATTGCAGTTTCGATTTTGGCGCGGTCGCCGCTCTTTGTGCCGTGAGTTGCAGCTTCTTTATAAAGATTGAGGGCGATAGAGTCATTCTGCTCCACGTCTGCGAGCGCAATGGCCTGATCGGCTTTAGCTGCCTGAGACTGACGCACGAGGAAGAATACGAGGATTACCACGAGAATCACTACTACGGCTATGAAAAGGCCGGTGAGCTGTTTGCGGTATTTTTTTGTTTTTGCTACGAAGTCTGCTTCTTCAGGGATAACAGGCTGAACGTTAGGATTGTTATTTTCCATTGGATTATGATGATATCTTAATTTGTCAAGTTTTCGAATTGCAAAAGTAGTGTTTATCTCGCAGAAATAAAAATTTTTACGGATTTATTTATCCTTATTTGATTTTGAAGCCTCGGGAGGAGAGTATGCGCCGGCAGTCAGCCACGCGGTCGCCCTGAATGAGGATTTCATTTCCCCGAACAGATCCACCGCAACCGAGCGAGCGTTTAAGGTCTGCCGCCAGACTGAGGATTTCGTCTTCGGGGATGGTGAGATCGTAGATAATTGTGGCTGTTTTACCTGCACGACCTTTGCGCTCAAGAGCTATATGAGCGATGCCGGGAGATGATTTTGATTCGGACGGTGTATTGTCGATAGTTGTTTCGGGCTCGGAGGCCGGAAGTTGTTCGGCAAGTGAAGCGAGTGCGTCGCGCCAGTCTTGAGAGGACATTTTCAGTAAAGGTGTTAGAGAGTATCGCCGGCGACATCGTGGATGTCAATGACGGCGGTGTCGGTAGTGTCGCGGTCGAGCGAGCGCGTTAGCTGCTGGATCAGCAGAGTAGTCGACTGCTCGTCGGCCGGTAATGACTGAATGAAGTGCAGTACGGAATCGGGCTGCCTCCGGAGGGCTGACTGCATGCAGCGTGCGGCGAGAGCTATGTTCGACTCTTCGTCGGATTGTTCGGCCAGCCGCGAGGTCAGTATCGTCAGCCGGCAGAGTTCGTCGACCGTCAGTTTGTCGAACTGTTGCCCCGATATAAGGCTGTCGCAGATATTTTGAGCTGCGGTGTAGTCATGAAGGTCGAAAGCCTCTTCGGCCCGACCGATCGTGTCGCGGGTATTATCGTCAGTGCAGGCGCCAAGGACTGCAGTCATTGCGACCGCAGTCAGCAAAGATCGTATCGAAATCATTCGGCAGACTCGGTGATAATCTGGTCGAGCGATTCGTGATCAGCGTTTTCCCACTGCTGCTCTGCCGGCGATTCAGGATCGGCAGGCGCGTAGGTTGCTTCGACATTATCGCCTGAGGGAGTATCGACATGAGTCTTGTTGTCGAACCATCCTATATAATAGAATACGGCTACCGCAATAGCGGCTACTAAAAGAGCGAGTAACCAGCGGCCGACGCCAGAGATACCAGATTTGTTTGAATTTGTTGCCATAGCTTTATACTTGAATTATGAGTTAAATATTCTTGACTTCCTGAACGAAAGCGTGCATCTTGATTGCGGCTTCTGCGGCTTCTGAACCTTTATTGCCGAGACAACCGCCCGCGCGGTCGAGGGCATCCTGCTCGGTGTCTACGGTCAGGACTCCGAAAATTACCGGGATGTCGCAGTCAGCATTGAGCGACGTTACACCCTGAGTCACACTCTGGCAGACGTAGTCGAAGTGAGGCGTTCCGCCACGGATCACACATCCGAAGACGATAACTGCATCGAAGGCTGACGACTCGATAAGTTGTGAGGCGGCGAAAGTTAGTTCGACCGCACCAGGAACGTGAAACACTTTTACCTGATCTTCGTCGAAGCCTTCGCGACGGAACACTTCGAGGGCGCCTTCGGTGAGAGCCGAGGTAATGTGGCCGTTCCATTCTGCTGCTACGATCGCGACTGTCATCCCGTCGACTTTTGGGAGCGGGCCGGTGGGGGCACTATGTGAGAGTGATGTTGCCATATAATAATAAACAATTTAGCGATTAGAATAGTTGGTGGACTTATCAGTGTTGTTTCTGCCAGTCGGCTGAGAGGACGTCGGTAGTCTTTTGGGCAGTATCGACGGCACGTTCGATTACCGCGCGTCGGAACGTTTCATCAGGTTCGTCAAAGCGCGCTGCTCCCTGACGGTCCGCATAAAGAGCATCCATGATGCCTGCAAGAGCCCCCGAGTTCCACATCATTGATGTGGCGATCTCGCCAGGGATGGACGCTGTGGTGACGTCGTTGCCGCAGTAGTAGCAGATACGGTCGGCTGCGTTGTCGATCGTTATCAGCGAGCGGCAGTAGAAGTCGATGTGTCGTTTATAACATTGTTCGCTGTCAGCGACTCCGAAAACCGTCTGCAAGTCGCTGTTGCGTGCGATGACAAGTGTTGCATACTCGAGATTTTCGAGAATTGCGGGTTTGATGCGGGTGATCTGCGGTTCCTGCACGGGCAGATATCCAGGAAGATAGACAAGGACAGCCTTACGTTCGACGGCGTACTCGAGCAACTGAGCCATGCGAGAGTGCATACGCGCGTCTATGGCGTAATGGCCGCCGTAGACTATGATGTCGTCTTCGTCAATGCGCGGCCAGACGACATCGAAGCAGTTGTCCGGGTACTGCTCGTAACGCGTGACGGCTTCATCGGTCGAGTTGTCGGCGGCAGTGAAGATATTTACCGGAGTGAGGCCCTCGGTAAAGCGATCGACCGACGATGTGTCTATGCCGGCCTCAGCGAGAAAACCGGCCACGATATCGCCGACCGGGTCGCGGGCTATTTCGCTCAGCACGGTGACAGGCAGTCCTTGACGGGCAAGTATGGCGGCAGCATTGATGATTCGGCCGCCGGGCATCGATCCGACAGGCGCACCGTTACGGAAAATGATGTCAAGGGCACACTCGCCTATGCAGATTATTTTTTTCATCGGGTGATGTCAGTGATGATCCGGAATCAGTGTTTGTCTCCGCGGGCAGCTTTGCCGAGATAGCCTCCGTGATGACGCTTGGCATACTCTTCGCGCGAGAAATTGATTGCCTTCATGGTGTTTACCACAAGCACGTCGCCGATGACAGTCATCATCGTAGTCGAAGTTGTCGGTGTCAGACCCAGAGGACAAACTTCGGGCGCGCCGCCGGTAGGAAGGACAAAATCTGCGAGACGAGCCAGTGGCGAGTCAGCTACGCCGGTGATGACGATGAGCGGTATGTCGGGATAAATATTTTTGGTGAGGCTAACAAGATCTACGATTTCAGTCGTCTTGCCTGAGTTGGATATCATCAGCATTATGTCGTTGGGCTGAAGTATGCCGAGGTCGCCGTGCTGAGCTTCGGAAGGATGGATGAACACGGCCGGTGTGCCGGTTGAGGAGAATGTTGTGGCGATGTTCATGGCGATCTGTCCGGCCTTGCCCATGCCTGTAGTGACAAGTTTACCGCCTTTGCGGTGGACGCGTTCTACAATGGCCTCAACGGCTTTCTGATAGTCGTCAGTCACCGGAATGGCCGCTACGGCTTCGCTTTCGGCGCGAAGGATCTCGCGCATAGATTGTTTGATGTCCATATTGGGAGTGGATGTGATTGGCTTATTCTTCGTAGATTGTTGGATCGTCGATACCTGCGTCGGCGAGAGCTTGGCGACGTTCGATACATGTGCCACAGCGTCCGCAGTGATGCTCGCCGCCTTTATAGCATGAATATGTGTCGGCGTAATTAACTCCGAGTTTCTTACCGCGCGCCGCTATTTCGGATTTTGAAAGCAGTGTGTATGGCGCGCGAAGTTCGATGCCTTCGTATGTTCCTGCTGCGATGGCACCGGCCATAGCTTTGATGAAGGATTCCCGGCAGTCGGGATATAGAGCGTGGTCGCCCGAATGGTTAGCTATCATCACGGCTTTCAAACCGTGGCTTTCGGCGAGTCCGGCAGCCGCGGCAAGCATGATGCCGTTGCGGAAGGGAACGACGGTCGATTTCATATTATCGAAATCATAGTCGCCTTCGGGCACGGCGTCGGCTCCTTCGAGCAGCGAGCTGTGGAAATATTTGCCGATGAACGACAGATCAATCTCGATCAACTCGATACCAAGTTTGTCGCACTGGCGACGCGCACATTCGATCTCACGTTGATTGTGGTTGGAGCCGTAGTTGAATGTTACGGCGAGATCGATTGAGTCCTTGTATTCGTGGAGCATGGTGACCGAGTCCATGCCGCCTGACAGTACTATAAGAGCGTCTTTATCCATAATCGGTTATTTTGCAAGGTCGGGAGCGGCCTGAAAAGCGGCGAGCATGCGGCTGCGCACCAGATCCTGATGGTCAGAGTCGCCGTAGTTGGCAAAGGGATAGATTGATATGCCTCCGCGCGGAGTGAAAATACCTATTACTTCCAGATAGCGGGGATCCATCAGCTTGACGAGGTCTTTCATGATAATGTTGACGCAGTCTTCGTGGAAGTCGCCGTGGTTGCGGAAGCTGAAGAGATAGAGCTTCAGACTCTTGCTCTCAACCATGCGTTCGCGCGGGATATAGTTGATCACGATTCGCGCGAAGTCGGGCTGACCGGTCTTGGGACACAGCGACGTGAACTCCGGACAGTTGAAGGTGACGAGATACTCGTTGTCGGGGTGTTTGTTGACAAAGGTTTCGAGTATCGACGGATCGTATTCGGTCGGATACTTGACTCCGGTGTTGCCCAGAAGGCTGCATCCGCTGATTTCTTCGTTAGTTCGTGACATAAAAACCGTTGGTTTGGATTGTGACACAAAAATACAATTTTTTTGCGAGACCGCCAAGATATAAAAAAGAACAGGAGCGAACCGCCGATGGCTCGCTCCTGAGTTTATCTGTTTGTTAAGTCTGTGACTTGATTAGAGCTGGGGACCTGCTGCTACGAGAGCTTTACCGGCAGCGTTGTTTTCATACTTCTTGAAGTTCTTGATGAAACGTGCTGCGAGGTCTTCGGCTTTCTTAGTCCACTCTTCGGGGTTAGCGTAAGTGTCGCGGGGATCAAGGATCTTGGGATCTACGCCGGGAAGTTCGGTAGGAATTTCGAAGTCGAAGATCGGGAGCTTCTTGGTGGGAGCGGTGAGGATTGCGCCGTCGAGGATAGCGTCGATGATGCCGCGGGTGTCGCGGATCGAGATACGCTTGCCTGTACCGTTCCAGCCGGTGTTAACGAGGTAAGCCTTAGCACCGCTCTTTTCCATCTTCTTAACGAGCTCTTCAGCAT
>CAZULD010000054.1:0-13205 GCA_964621135.1 uncultured Bacteroides sp.
CCTAGGACTCCCTGATTATGAGTCAGGTGCTCTAACCAACTGAGCTATAGGACCGATCAAGGGCTCACGGCCTTGACTTTGCGAGTACAAAATTAGTCTATTTTTTTTGTATGTGCAACAATGTTTGTCTTTTTTATTGATATTTCTAATATAAGGAGGATCTATTCAAGTCATATATAGCAGACAATGTAATATATTTCAACAATTTAACACATGCGAATCAAAGGAAAGATTTTCTATTAGGTCTATTGTTTCGCCAATCAAACTGTTAAATATTGTTACTTATTAGTACTTTGTTTCGCATAGTACTAAATTTTTCTATATCTTTGCAGTGTCATTTTAAAGAATATGCAAAAACAAACATTTCAATCTCGACATATATAATATGGCTACTACAATCGACAATCTAAAATCACAAATGCGCAAAGGTATGCTCGAGTTTTGCGTATTGCTTCTGCTCAGTCGGGGAGCTGCATACGCGTCGGAGATCATATCGAGAATGAAGGAGGCGCATCTAATCGTGGTTGAAGGTACGCTCTACCCTCTCCTAACCCGCATGAAGAATGACGGCCTCCTAAGTTATCGCTGGGAAGAATCGCCTTCGGGTCCACCGAGAAAGTATTATGCCCTGACTGACGTCGGACAAGAGATCCTCAATTCGCTCCACGGAGCATGGGACGAAATCAGTCAGACCGTAACAGTTCTTATCAACAATAACAATCAACCATTAAACGATTAACAATAACATGAAAAAGACTTTTCCTGTAAACATCAACGGTAAGGTGTTCTATATAGATGAAGATGCATACGAACTGCTGCTTAATTATCTCGATCAACTGAAATCGGCGTTCACCGGTGCTGAGGGCGAAGAAATTGTAAGCGATATCGAAGGGCGCATCTCCGAGCTCTTCTACGAACGCATTTCTCAAGGCGCAAATGCGATCGTCTACAGCGATGTTAGCAAAGTGATCGAAATTATGGGCAACCCGTCGGACATAAGCGGTAATGAAATCAATGAGATCAATGAGATTAATGAGACCGAAACAGTTGAGGACGCTAAAAATACCCAGCCAGACGAAGTAAAAGAGGAAACTGCAACGAATGTAAATACAGAGCCTCAGTCAAGATTTGCGACGAAAAAGCTCTACCGCAGCGAGAAAAACAAGATCCTCGGCGGCGTGATAGGAGGTATCGGAGCTTTTATGGGTTGGGACAGTAATCTGATCAATATTATCAGAATTCTTTTCGCCGTGATAACAGCGTTCACTTATGTATGGCCGTTCTCACTTATCTATCTGATAGCTTGGATGGTCATTCCACCGGCCAACACTCCGCGACGAATTCTGGAACAGCAGGGCCAACCTGTGACGGTCGACACGATCAGCCAGACTGTATTGTCGTCGGTTTCCGAGCCATTACAATTTGGCAAAACCGTGGTCCACGAGACATCAAATGTTTTGACCAACATAATGCGATTTATCGGCAGATGTTTTATGGGACTGATCGGGCTCGCAGGTGCAGCAACGACGATAATCGCTATAGGATTTTTCCTGTTTTTTCTGGTATCCCTGATTTCTTATTGGGTGTTTGACAGTACGACGCTTCTTTTTCAATACAACCACTTCGGATGGTATCGTCACAACTATATCATGGGGGCAATCGTCGACTATCTGGCATGTATGTGTTTCGCCGCATGCTTTATGTTGCCCGGCATAGCTCTAAGTTGGGGAGCGATGAAGGTGCTCTTCAACTGCAAGGGTATCAGTAAATCGACAGTAATATTCAGCATCCTCCTTGAGATCGTTCTGGTAGTTACGACCATTATTCTGATAATTTACACTCATGCGCTCTAATAATCTATAATCACATCTAAAAACATAATCTATAATTGACATTAAATAAAAAGATTGATCTGTCCGGAGTGTCCTCGCGATGAAGGCTCTCCGGATGTTTTTTGTCTTTAAGCGATGATATTTTGCGGGGAGTTTGGTTGATATTGTGGAAATGTTTAATTTTGTACCGTGAAAAGCTCTGCAAACGCAGGGATAGAAAACAGATATCTGAAACAGACAGAAATGAATGTCATAAGAACAGTCGATGGTCTGCGACGCGCGGTCGCCGATGCAAAAGCGTCGGGTGCTGTGGTCGGACTTGTACCGACGATGGGCGCTCTTCATGCGGGCCACCTGTCGCTTATCGAGCGAGCACGACGCGAATGTGATTTCGTGGTCGTCAGTGACTTTGTCAATCCAACTCAATTCAATAATAAAGAGGATCTCCTCACTTATCCGCGCACAGAGGCGGCCGACTGCGAGCTGATGGAACGTGCAGGCGTAGACGTAGCGTTCATTCCGAGCGTCGAAGAGATCTATCCCGAGCCGGACACGCGAGTATTCGATCTCGGCCCTGTCGCAGAGGTGATGGAAGGGGCGATGCGTCCGGGTCATTTCAACGGCGTGGCTCAGATTGTCAGCAAACTGTTTGCGATCGTCGAGCCCGATAAAGCATATTTCGGTGAAAAAGATTTTCAGCAAATAGCGGTCATCCGACGGATGGTGGAACTTGAAGGATTCAAGATCGAAATAGTTGACTGCCCTATTAAGCGCGAAGCCGACGGACTGGCGATGAGTTCGCGCAATGTCCGCCTTGATGCCGAGCATCGTGCGCTTGCTCCGTCGATACGCAAAGTGATGCTTGAATCGGTTGATTACGGCAAAACTCACAACGTAGAGGAAACCGAGCGCTTTGTCAAGGATTCAATCAACGCGTGCGGCGACCTTGAGACAGAGTATTTCACTATCGTCGATACTCTTACTATGCAGCCGGTTGATCCGAAGGCGATGCCCGGCAAAGGTATGGTCGGATGCGTGACCGTCTACTGCGGAGGCGTGAGACTAATAGATAACATTAAATATTAAGATATAACGCAACGACTGCACAACTATGAACGTCGAAGTAGTTAAATCAAAAATCCATCGTGTGACCGTAACGGAAGCGTGCCTTGATTACATCGGCAGCATTACGATTGACGAAGATCTGATGGACGCCGCCGGAATTATACGGGGCGAACGAGTGTATATAGTCAATAATAATAATGGTGCGCGTCTTGACACCTATGCTATTCCCGGCGAACGCGGCAGCGGTGTGATCTGTCTAAACGGCGCGGCCGCCCGTCTGGTGCAACCCGGCGATATTGTCATCATTATGAGCTACGGATCGATGCCCCTCGAAGAGGCGCGAACATTCAAGCCCAAAGTGATATTCCCCGATACAGCCACCAACAAACTGGTCTGAATAAAAACCGATAAATCCAACAACCCGATATATGTTTGAAAATCTTAGCGATAGATTAGAGAGAAGTTTCAAGCTCCTGAAAGGTCAAGGCAAAATCACAGAGATCAACGTTGCCGAGACGCTCAAGGATGTGCGCCGCGCACTTGTGGACGCCGACGTCAACTACAAAGTAGCAAAAAACTTTACCGATTCCGTAAAGCAAAAGGCACTGGGTCAGAATGTGATCAACGCCATAAAGCCGAGCGAACTCATGGTGAAGATCGTCCACGACGAGCTGACCTCGTTGATGGGCGGCGATGTCGCTCCGTTAAACCTTTCAGGTAAACCGGCCATCATACTTATGTCCGGTCTGCAAGGCTCGGGTAAAACGACATTCTCCGGTAAGCTCGCAAAGAAACTGAAGAGCGAGAAGGCTATGCGCCCCCTGCTCGTAGCCTGCGACGTTTACCGTCCTGCGGCAATCGACCAGTTGAAAGTGCTCGGCGAATCTATCAATGTTCCCGTCTACACTGAAGAAGGCAATAAGAATCCCGTTGAGATAGCCAAGAATGCAATAAGTTACGCTAAGAACAATAATCACGACCTCGTCATCGTCGATACGGCAGGTCGTCTGGCTGTCGACGAGCAGATGATGGACGAGATCGAAGCGATAAAGAAGGGCATTAACCCGACCGAAATTCTCTTCGTGGTCGACTCGATGACCGGTCAGGACGCCGTAAATACGGCCAAAACATTCAATGATCGGCTCGATTTCGGTGGTGTAGTTCTTACCAAACTTGACGGTGATACACGCGGCGGTGCAGCCCTTTCAATCAAAAGCGTAGTCGACAAGCCTATCAAATTTGTCGGTACGGGCGAGAGCCTCGACGGCATTGATGCTTTCCACCCCGAGCGTATGGCCGACCGTATCCTCGGTATGGGTGACATCGTGTCTCTTGTTGAGAAAGCCCAGCAGCAGTACGACGAAAAAGAAGCTGCAGAAATCGCTGCGAAACTCCGCAAGAATCAGTTCACCTTCAACGACTTTTACAAACAGATCCAGCAGATCAAAAAGATGGGTAACATCAAGGATCTCGCTTCAATGATCCCTGGTGTAGGTAAAGCTATCCGCGACGTCGATATCGACAATGACGCGTTCAAGGGAATTGAGGCGATCATTCTGTCAATGACTCCTTACGAGCGAGAGCATCCCGAAGTGCTGACCGGTTCGCGCCGCCAGCGTATAGCCAAAGGTTCAGGTACATCAGCTCAGGATGTTAACCGACTGCTCAAACAGTTTGAGGATATGCGCAAGATGATGCGTGCAGCTACCACTATGCGTAACCCTATGAAGATGATGCAGCAAATGCGAAAAGCAAAACGCCGCTGATCTCACACTTTTTATAGACCAACTTTGATTCTTAAATAATATGCAACTGATAGACGGAAAGAAAACTTCGACTGAAATCAAACAGGAAATAGCAGCAGAAGTGGCAGCCATGACTGCTGCAGGCATACGGCGCCCGCATCTGGCCGCAATCCTTGTAGGTCACGACGGAGGCAGCGAGACTTACGTCGCCAATAAGGTGAAATCGTGTGCCGAATGTGGCTTTGAGTCTACCCTTCTGCGATTTGAAGATGATATCACCGAAGACCAGTTGCTCGACGAGGTGCGCAAACTCAACGCTAATCCCGAAATCGACGGATTCATCGTTCAGTTACCGCTGCCCAAACATATTGACGAACAGCGTGTCATCGAGACCGTTGATCCGAACAAAGATGTCGACGGATTCCATCCTGTCAACGTCGGCCGTCTTTCGATCGGTCTTCCCGGTTTCAAATCGGCCACTCCTGCCGGTATCATCGAATTACTTCGCCGTTACAACATCGATACCCGCGGTAAACATGTTGTGGTGATCGGCCGAAGCAATATCGTAGGCAAACCGATTGCTTCGCTGCTTATGCAGAAAGGCAATCCCGGCGATGCAACAGTCACCGTGTGTCACAGCCGCACAACAAATCTCCCCGAGATCACCCGTCAGGCAGATATTATTATTGCGGCGCTCGGAAAACCGGGCTTTGTGACGGCTGACATGGTTAAAGACGGCGCTACAATAATTGATGTCGGGACAACCCGCGTACCCGATGCGACCCGTAAAAGCGGATTCAGACTCTGTGGCGATGTTGACTTCGAGAACGTTGCTCCGAAATGTGAATTTATCACACCTGTTCCCGGTGGCGTCGGCCCGATGACTATATGTAGCCTGATGCTCAACACTCTGCAGGCAGCTAAACAACGCAAGTAATACTTTGCAACCATGCACCTGTTGCCTCTGGTTTTCGTACTCGCGAAACTTTTATTCAGCACTGATGAGGCTGAAATTATTTTCGCGGGTGATGCTATGCAACATAAGCCGCAACTTATTGCGGCTCAGACTGAGGACGGACGGTATGACTTTAGGGAATGTTTCGAGGAAATTGTTCCCCTACTCGACCAAGCTGATTACGCTGTCGTCAATCTTGAGACGCCGATCGGGCTGAGTAATTTTTCAGGATATCCATGCTTCAATGCTCCCGTTAGTTACGCAGAGGCTCTGCGCGACACAGGCTTTGACCTCATGCTGACCGCCAACAATCACACACTCGACCGTCTGGACCGGGGCCTTCATTCGACTATTAACCTTCTGGACTCTCTTGGAATTCCACATGTCGGAACATACCATGACGCGGCGGCCCGTGACAGCCTTATTCCGTTTATAAAAGATATTGCCGGGTTCAAAGTGGGATTCCTCAATTATACATACGGTACAAACGGATTGAAAATCCAAGGTGATGCAGTAGTTGACTATATTGACAAGGAGCTTATGGCTGAGGACATAAAAGCTACGAGAGCTGCAGGCGCTGAGATCGTTACAGTAGCAATCCATTGGGGAGATGAATATCAGTTACGCGAAAATAACACCCAGCGTAGCCTCGCGGATTTTCTTGTCGAACAAGGAGTGGATCTCATCATCGGAGGTCATCCTCATGTTGTACAACCAATTCAGGTGCGCCACAATGACACGACTGGTAAGAATACACTTGTAGTATACTCTTTAGGGAATTTCATATCAAATATGTCGACCCGCGACACGAAGGGCGGAGCCATATTGAAAGTCCGACTGAAGCGCGACAAGGATGGAGTCGCCCATTTTACCGATTACGATTACAGACTTGTCCTCACTTGTCACCCTGACGGGACACACAAAAATTACCGCCTCGTTTATCCGTACATCTATGACGGTCCGTGGAAAAGTCAATGTGAAGAATTTGCACGCACAGCCGACAAGGTCCTGAAAACTTATGCGCCTGCACCAAAGTCTATTGGTGATTGGCTGCGCGGGCTTTATAAAGAGCTACAAGAAGTAGCGCAGTCAGCGACACACTGACGGCAATACTTAAAAACTCGCCGTTGCTGCCAAGTGAGGCTGCCACATTATTTTCGTCACCGTCTGAAATCCACTGAAAGACAATATAGAGAATATTGTTCACAGCGTGAACAATTACGGGGATCCAGAGGCAACGACTCCAGTAGAGAATATATCCGAAATAAGCGCCTAATAATGTGCGCGGGACAAAACCGTAGAACTGAAGATGAATTGCACTGAATACTATTGCTACGGTCCATATGGCGACATGCGGGTTCACGCGGCCTGTTGTCAGCAGACGCATGAATGTACCTCTGAAAAACAACTCTTCGCCAAAACCTGCGAGGCAGCCGATAATCAGAACACTCATTATCAGATCACCAACGGTCGACCCGCCTTGAAGCAACGAGATGGAACGGGCTGCATTTTCTTCCATCGATTTCATTGATTGTTCGAGCCACGACAACGATTCGGGGAAGGTCATAGACTGATTGAGCGCAATAATGTAATTCATAGCCGGCGTGGCAGCAATCAATGCCGCTACAGCAAGCGCGAGAACCGGAAAATTCACTTTACGATTCACGGCAAGAAAATCAGCGGGCTGACGCGTTACCACAACTGCCGTTACGATGGCTGGCAGAATGAGCTGAAATAAACTTTGGCACACCGCCGCAATGCGCATCGCAGGCGTCGAATCCGGGAATTTGGAGATTATAAATCCACCAGCTAGACCGGCAATAAGAAAGCCGAAAACTGAAATGCAGATGAAAAATATTATACGTTGTCTTAGTGTCAGAAGCATATCGGATTATCTATTAAAGTTCAAGATAGTAGTCTTTGCAGAGTTGGGCAAATTCGAAAGTGTAATGTTGGTTTTCTCGGATAGTCAAATCAGCACGATCTATAGGACCGTCAATACGGCTGAACGAATAAAGTGTGCGGATCCAAGGTCGTGCAGAAGTCTGACGGAGATGACAGATACGCCGGAGTTTCAGTCGTGACATTTCTGCTTTATAAATTATGTCATCTTCACGACCAAACTGATATATGAATTCAAGACGGCCGTTCGAAGTAAGATGTTCCGCGGCATAGTCTATTAAAGAATCGAAGTTTAGTGAGGCTTCGTGACGAGCGGCAGCGCGTTCGGGATCCGGAGACAACTGTCCGTCGGCGAAGAATGGCGGATTGCTGACGATTAAATCCGGACGCAAGGGAGGGTTATAATTTTCAAACGGAGAGACAACCGCATGCAGTCTGTCAGCCCACGGCGAGCCGGCGAAATTATTTCGTGCATCAGTGTAGGCACCCATATCGATATCGACAGCCGTTATTTCAGCATTGCAGCGCTGAGCGAGCATGAGGGCTATTAAACCTGATCCACAACCAATATCGAGGATATTATGTACCGCGAAACACTGGGCCCATGCACCAAGCACAACGCCGTCTGTACCTATTTTCATGGCACAATTAGTGTCATCCACTGCAAACTGTTTAAATCTGAATTGGCTCATTTGGAATACACCGGAAAGAGACCGTCTCTTTTCACAGCAAAATTACATATTAATTTTGTTAATCTCCATATCCATAATGAGGAAAAAATATATTATGTACATTTGTAAATTCGGAAGTCATCATGTTATGAATAGGCCCTAAGATTGTATTATCAGTATATGAGATCCGAAAACTTCATAGATCGCATGCTTCAAGAGAAACTGCATCGAATCGCTTTTCGTCTCCTTAAAGACGAAATGGATGCGGAGGATGCTGTGCAAAATGCAATTTGCAATTTATGGAGTAACAGAATACCCTCAACATCGGACGAAGCTCGATTCCGTCTTTTCACCATTCTTAAAAATGTTTGCCTCAACAAACTGAAGCGAAAACGAAATTTCGTGGCTCTTGCCGATTTTGATAATGCAACTGATTATCCTGAGCTTGATGAAACAGAAAGAATCAAATCACTAATATTAGCGTCCCTGTCACCATTGCAAAAAAAGATCTTTCAGATGGCAACTTTTGATGATCTTGAGTACGAAGTTATTGCTGACCGACTTAATATGAGTGTGGAAGCTGTGAGGATGAACATGAGCCGAGCAAGAAAAAAGATGCGTGAACTTTATAATAAAATGTAGTATGGAAACAAAAGAAAAGCTGACCATTCAAGAAATTGAACAGTTGTGTCTGGCATACATAGACTGTCACCTCTCCCGATTCCAGGAAAAGGAGTTGGAACTTGTTCTCTTGTGTTCTGACCTCACCTCTCCTATTATTGATGAGGTTCGCGACTTAATGGGGTTATCCACACTAATGGCTATACCTACTAGTAAAGTCAACAATATAAATAAGTCTAAGCTAATATTCTTCAAATATTCCGGTATAGCAGCCTGTATCGCAGTGATAGTACTCTTTAGCAGTTATTTTTTCATAAAATCCACACACAGAGAAATGACTCCCGAAATTTATGTCTACGCTGACGGTAAGGTTCTGACAGGATATGCAGCCCAAGCAGTCGTCAGGGAAACTGAAAATGAAACAATGAATATGTTTAGATCTATTTTAGAGGACGTGGAAGATCAACAACGTCTCAACAATCAATACATAAACGACTTAATTAACTAGCACCCATGAAAAGATTATTATTAACTATTATATTCGTATCGGTTATCTCAGTGTGCTATGCAAAGCCGCCGCATTTGGCTTGTGAAACGGTATTCGACCGTAGTGATATTCGCACGGAAGGTCACGAGGTGGTAAGTAACAAAAGCGAAGACAACTATTTCAGAAGCGTAACTGCCACCAACGATCCGCGTTTGCAATCTGATATAATACGTCTTGTAGAAAAGGACAAAGCGAGAGCATCCAATATCACGGAAGGCTACAAGAAAGGCAAAGAATATATTATTCTTAATATTCCCCATAACGACTGTATCATTAATGTCGGATTGTGGTGGACCGATTCGGGATATGTCCATCTCTTTGTCCAATCTGAATTAAAGGCATTCAAATAATAATTTAACAATATGAGATTCTATTTTTTCTGTGCAATCCTCGTATGGATAGGCACCGGGGCTTTGTATGCCCAAGACAGCATTACTATTTCTGCAAAACAGCTTGATGAAGTTGTTGTTAAAGCCAATTTAAGCCGAACGGATGCCGGTGGGGTTTACTTTATTCCTTCCATAAAACAGAAGAGTACCGCTCAAAATGGTGTCGATTTATTGCGTCGTATGGCCATACCTCAAATAAAGGTTAGTCTTGCTGATGATAATGTGACGACTAATACCGGAGAAGCGGTGGCAATATATATCAATTACACAAAGGCTTCCGCTGAAGAATTGGAAGGCCTCAGAACCACGGATGTACGAAAGGTCGAATACTTTTATTCTCCTTCTGACCAAAGATTTATGGGTGACAGGAATGTGATCAATATTATTGTTCAGCCTTATGTTTACGGTGGATATACCAAACTATCGCTGGGAGAAAAATTCCTTATCGGACTTTCCAGTACGGCATCGGTTTACTCTAAATTTACATATAAGAAAATGACTTATGACATTTTCGTCGGTAGCCGCAATTCCAATACGCATCATATTGCTAACCAAAATGAAAGTCAATACTTGCTGAGTAATACTGAAACCACACCATCATGGATCAGTCGCATTCAGACACCCGAAAATTCGCGATATGCACAAAACGTTCTACCGCTATCATTCAGAGCTGCCTACTCTAAAAAAGGATTTCAGATGAAGAATACTATAGCATTTACATTTCAGGAAACTCCTCATAATGTGGCTGAGGGATCATTAAAATTCACTCCGGCGGTCTTTCCCTCTCAAGATTATTTTTCAGAAAATAGCTCACGAATAAGGACATTGTCGTATAACGGTAATTTCAACTTTAACCTTCCAAATCAATATTATCTGACTATTACGCCTAAGGCAACCTACGGACATAACAATCAAAATTACTACTACTCTTCTGTTGAGAACGTTATTAGCAACCTTGCTAATGAAGATAATTACGCAGCTTCAGTCATGGCCTTGGGGCGTAAGATTATTTCCGACGTACATTACTTGTTTCTAAGAGGTTTTGGTGGCTATACCAATTATAAAGTAGATTACTCCGGCGCGACTGTTGCGTCAGACAGAATAGTAGAGTCATACGGAGGTACTTCTTTTCAATATGGTTATTATACTCAAAGGATATCTGTAGATCTGCTCTTAGGCGTTAGAGGTCAGAGGAATACCACTAATTCGCAAACAGAGACCGAAGTTTATCCATTTGTAAATGCTAATATTGGATGGGCACCAAATCAGAAGCATTCACTGAATCTCGCGTTCTCTTATTCCAAAGAACCGATGAATGCCAATCTTAAAAGTCCGAACATACTACAAGAGAATGAATTGATGTATTACTGCGGCAATCCCAACCTCAAATATTCTCCAAATATCATGGTGAATCTGGGATATAATTGGATTCCTAATAGTTGGCTTCAGTTCTCTCCATTCTCACAGTTCTTTGGGATTTTCGACCGTTATGTGCCAATTTACAATTCCTATTTGGATGGACGTGCCGTCTTGCGTCAATATGAGAACGATGGGGATCATTACAGGAATCAGATAGGTGTAGCGGTTACGGCCAATCTTCTAAATGGCAATCTGCAATTACAAGTTTTGCCCTCCCAATTCTTCTATAAAAGTACAGGATATTACAACATGAATTACAATCCTTTCTCATTCGCTTGTTCGGCTAGTTACTATCTCAGGAATTTCTACTTCTCAGGATATTACGAGATGAAAAACAGAACACTATGGACTAATTCCGGCACCATATACAAGGATCGTAGTCCGTTGCAATTCAGTGCCGGTTGGAGTAAATCAGATTTAAATGTCAGGATCGGTATCTCCAATCCATTTAGAACTTCATGGGAAGCGTCATCCAAAGACTTCATAACGCCCATATATAAGGAGCATGTGATTTCGTATGGTACAACTGCTCATTTTAACTTTAATTTTTCAGTCATCTATACATTGGGATATGGCAAAAAAGTAAGCCGAACCAATGAAGTCGGCGAGCAGTCGGGCGCTTCTTCTGCAATTCTAAAATAGCAAAAACTGCGGTCGGAAACCAACCCTTATGTCCTTGGAGACGTTGTTAAATAAAAAATAACTAACTTTACAGCGTAAATTCATCTATCATGATTATAAATACCGCACGATTCTTTATCAGTAACAGCGATCCGGCAAAATGCCCTACCGACCGCCGTCACGAATATGCATTCATAGGCCGCTCAAACGTAGGGAAATCCTCGCTGATCAATATGCTCACAGGTCGAAAAGATCTTGCGAAGACTTCTTCGACCCCGGGCAAGACAATGCTTATCAATCATTTTCTGGTCAATGACGAATGGTATATCGTTGATCTTCCCGGTTACGGTTATGCGCAGAGAAGCAAGGCTGATCGAGCCAAACTCGAGCAAATGATCAAGAATTACATTCTGACGCGCGAAGAGATGACAAATCTATTTGTGTTGATAGACTCTCGTCACAAACCGCAGAAGATTGATCTCGAATTTATGAGTTGGCTTGGAGAAAATGGTGTACCATTCAGTATCGTATTCACCAAACTCGACAAACTAACACCAACTGCAGGCAAGAAGCAGATTGCGGCTTATTGTGAAGCTCTGCTCGAGCAATGGGAAGAACTTCCTCCAATATTCCGCACATCAAGCGAGGATCGCAGAGGTCGGGATGCCCTACTCGACTATATCGAAGAAATGAACCGACTGCCTCTCGACGCTCCTGAAGCAAAAGAAGAATAAATTTTAAGCACAGCCAACACTTTACCGGGTTCGGATGTTATATTAATATAATTGATAAAACAAAAAATGAATTATATTATGGATACCAACAAGACAACAACCCGCCAAGAAGAAAATGCTGCAGATCGGTTCCCCGGTGCAGCAGTTGACTACGCAGATTCAGAACGTGTCGATCCTAAAATGGTAAAACGCGATGTAAAGAATCTCAATAATAATCCCAGGAATAACAAGCTCGACGAATAATAGCTCAGGCTTAAAAATATTTACGATTCACTTATTCCAACGGTTGCAGATTGATCTCTGCAGCCGTTGTTCGTTATAAGAATCCACACCAATTGTAATTAGCTTTTACAATAATTTTTTCTCAAAAAAATATTATGATTTGCTTGCTTAATCCAAAAATAAGCCATAACTTTGCACACACAAAACGGAAGTAATGCGATAGAGATCGCCAATAAAAACTTCTTCCATTTTTATTGCCTTGTGGTGTAATGGTAGCACGTCGGATTCTGGTTCCGCCTGTGAGGGTTCGAATCCTTCCAAGGCAACAAGTACATAAAACGCCTATTCATCCTAACGATGAATGGGCGTTTTAATTAGCTGAAACATAGACCTTTACGAAAATCTCTACTTACCAGTAAATTTTTCTACATTCCGTTTCAGATGGCATAAACGAATTATGATTTATGTACTACCGTCTAAAG
>CAZULD010000055.1:0-13184 GCA_964621135.1 uncultured Bacteroides sp.
GCCTGACTGCCGGTGGAGCGGTGAAGTATGCGACCGTTATACCTGTCCAGTCGGCAATAAGATCTAACACATCGCCCGATCGTCCAAGTCCCATGGATGATTGGGCGATTTCATCTATCACACAAAATGCTCCGATAAGAGCTGCAAGAACAAGACGGAAACGTTTACTGACAGGGGAAGAGTGGTGGGTACGTTGACGGTCGAAGATGATCGCTCCATATAGTCCTCCCATCATCACGGCGTGGATAAGTTTATCGAGATGCGGGATAGGAGGTAGCGTCTGATCGTCAAGCGGGTCAGCGGTAAGAGTTGCGTAGAGAACAACTCCAAAAGTTAATATTGATGGCCAATAATGCCTGATAAAGGTTAAGATCTTATTCATTGACAATTTCATCAAGATGATTGCGGGAAACAGGTTGTGTCGGTGAAGACGATTGTTTTACTCGTTTTTTTGTTTTGCGTCTCACTTTTGCAGTCATTGAGTCTTGCGGTAGAACCCGAGTCGTATTAAGTTCAGATATTATACTGTCGGTTGTCGTTGGAGCCGCAATGTAATTTGTTGAGCCTTTGGTACAACTACGAATCATCAGAAGAGTAAACGTCAGTGTAATTCCGATTGCGAGAAGACATAGAGATGTCAGTTCGAGTGATGTAAATTTAAAACGCGATTGTCGTCTCATACAAATTTTGACAGCATTATGGCTGCAATGAGCAGAGGTGCAAAATATCGTATAATCATACCTACTAGATGTGATATCCGTGAACGTATTGTACCGTTGTTGGTCAACTCATCTTTGAGCATACCCTTTGGTGCATACCACCCCACAAAAATACACACTCCCATTGACACAAGAGGTAATAGAATATTTGTTGTGAATGCATCGAGGAAGTCAAAAATTGTCATCCCTAATATTTGTATCTCCGATAGTGATCCGAAAGATAGCGAACACAGAGAACTTAAAACGAACAGCGGCAACATCACAATCAGGCAGGATTTAACTCTTGACATCCGGAAATGATCTTGCATGAATGCGATAGATACTTCCGCAATTGAAACAGTGGAGGTTAAGGCCGCCACAAACAGCAGTAAAAAGAAAACCACTGACCAAACCTGAGTTCCCGGAAGTTGAGCAAAGACTTCTGGAAGTGTAACGAAAACCAGAGTTGCACCCTCTAATGGGTGACGATCAAGGCCGAATGTAGTCACTGCCGGGAAAATTATGCATCCCATCATTACGGCTACAAACAGACTCATCAGTGATACAATTATCGAAGTGCGTGTAAGGCGTGTGTCAGCAGGATAGTACGAAGCGTAAGTTATCAGAATACCCATACCGAGCGATAGCGAGAAGAATGTCTGTCCAAGAGCGTTGATGACGGTCGCTGCATCTATTTTTGAGAAATCCGGCGAAAGGAAGAATTTTAGACCGGCTCCTGCTCCGGGGAGTGACAGCGTTACAGCGCATAATGCGATAAGAAGTACAAAAAGTAATGGCATCATGATATTCGATAGACGTTCTATTCCTTTCTGTACCCCTCCAAGCAATACGAAAATATTGATTACAATAACTCCAAAGGTAAATAGTAGTGGAGAGTAGTCATTGCAAATATACTCACTCATGCGACTTTCGAACGCGGCATCAGCCTGGGCGGTTGATGATAATCCTGCTGAAATTGCCGGTGAGTCATAAAGGTTACCGGTAACTGACTGCCATAAATATTCGGCGGTCCAACCGGCTACAACCATATAGTAACATAAAATCAGGTATGAGGCAAGTATTGCCACAGCCCCGACTATCCACCATGGGCTGCGCGGCGATAGTCTGCGAAACACACTTACCGCGTCTCCTCGGCCACTACGTCCAAGTGAGAACTCTGCGAGCATTACCGGTACACCGAGAATGAATACACACGCAATATATAGCAATAAGAACGCTGCGCCACCGTTGGCTTGAGTTTCTGCCGGGAAACGCCAGACATTACCCAGTCCGATTGCTGAACCTACAGTAGCGGCAATAAGGCCAATTTTTGATCTGAATTGTGATTTAGCAGACATAACTATGTGGAAATGCTGCAAAATTATCCAAATCCCCGCAATAAAGCAAACACAATGATGCAGTAATAAGACAAAAAAACACTAATTTTGCATATTATCATAAATAAACTATCCCAATGAAGAAATATTTTCTGTCTCTGTTTGTGCTTTTACCTTTCGCAGCATCGGCAATAACACCACTATGGATGCGCGATGCCAAGATATCCCCTGATGGTAAAAATATTGCCTTTACTTATAAGGGCGACATCTGGACTGTACCCGTCACCGGTGGTCAGGCAACCCGAGTGACAGCAACATCTGATTATGAAGCTAATCCCGTGTGGAGTCCTGACAGTCGTCGTTTAACCTTTGCAGGCGATGCAGCCGGAAATTTTGATATCTATGTTGTGGCTGCTGAAGGTGGTGTGCCTCAGCGTTTGACATCGGCCTCTACATCTGAAATCCCCGAAGCCTTTACTCCGGATGGCAAGTCGGTTGTCTTTTCGGCTGCAATTCAGGATCCGGCTGAAAGTTCACTATTCCCTACCGCAAGAATGACCGAATTGTATCAGGTGCCTGTAGACGGTGGACGTCTTACTCAGGTTCTCGCCACACCGGCACGATATCTAAGCTATATTCCCGGAGGAAATGGATCGTTCTTATATCAGGATGTCAAAGGATTTGAAGATGAATGGCGTAAACATCACACTTCGTCTGTTACCCGCGATATATGGTTATATGATGCCAAGACCGGACAACATCGTAATCTCACGCTGAGAGGGGGCGAGGATACAAATCCCGTAGCTGCATCCGATGGAAATTTCCTTTTCCTGAGCGAACGCAATGGCTCAACGGTCAACGTATATGAAGCGTCTTTGGCAAATCCTTCAGATGCCAAAGCGTTAACTTCATTCAAAACTCATCCGGTACGGTTCCTTTCGCGTGCAGATAACGGAACGCTTGCTTTTACTTATGACGGTGAGCTTTATACTCTCATTCCGGGTAATAATAAGCCTTCAAAGGTTAGTGTCAGTCTGATCGATACTGATTCAAATCCTCATCGCCGCCTGAACGTGAGCGGTGGAAAAGGTGCGGTTGCTTCGCCTGACGGTAAGTCAGTCGCATTTATCAACCGAGGAGATGTCTTTGTGACTTCTGTTGAGTATAACACGACTAAACAAATCACGAATACTCCTGAAGCTGAGGCTTCGGTTACATGGTCGCCTGATTCGAAGTCGCTTATCTACACTTCAGAGCGCGACGGTATATACAATATATACAAGGCAACCATCGAGCGCGATGGCGAAGAACCTAATTTCGCCAATGCTACTCTTATTAAGGAGGAGGCTCTTTTCAAGACTGACGGTCACGAACGAACAATGGCTGAACTTTCTCCAGACGGTAAGCAACTGGCATTTATATTAGACCGCACTAAATTAGCAGTTAAGGATATGGAAACCGGCAAAGTTCGAGAACTTACTGACGGATCTACTCACCGTCAACGCAATGGTGGTTTCGGCTTTACATGGTCTCCTGACTCAAAATGGATCGCACTTGATATCGTCGACCGTATGCATGATCCATATTATGACGTGGCTATTATTAATGTTGCTGACGGTACTTTAACCAATATTACCAATAGTGGATATTTTGACGAGTCTCCTCGTTGGGCAATGGATGGAAATGCTCTGATCTTTGCCTCTGAGCGTTACGGTATGCGTAATCATGCCTCCTGGGGCTCGGAAATGGATGTAATGATTGTATTCATGAATCGCGATGCGTATGATCGTTTCCGTTTATCCTCTGAGGATTATGCTTTGGTGAAGGACGTTGAGAAGGCCAATAAAAAGTCAAAGGATAAGGATAAAAAAGATGATAAGAAAACCGAGGAAAAAGAATCCGAAGATAGCAAGATTATAAACGTTGAACTTGACGGTATCCAAGACCGCGTAGTGCGTCTGACACCCATGTCTTCTGACCTTTCTTCCTATATTTTGGCAGATGACGGCGAGACTTTATATTATATCTCTCAAGGACCCGAAAAGAAACAGTTGTGGAAGATCGGACTGCGTAAGGATGAAGTTAAGCTTATCGGGAATATCGAAGGTGCGTCTGACTTTGGCGAATCATCTGATGGCAAAACATTGTTCATCTTCGGTTCCTCAATGAAAAAACTCGATCCGAAGACCGACAAGATGACTCCCATCATAGCTAAAGCTACTATGGAGATTGATCCGGCAGCCGAACGTGAATTTATGTTTGATAATATTTCGCGTGAAGTAAAAGAGCGATTCTATACTGCAGACCTTCACGGTGTAGACTGGCCGATGATGACTGAGGCTTATCGTAAATTTTTGCCTCATATCAACAATAATTATGACTTCGCTGAACTTGTAAGCGAATGGCTTGGTGAACTGAACGTCAGCCATACAGGTGGTCGTTTTTCCGCACGTGCGTCAACTTTGAATGATGATCGCACATCCTCACTTGGATTGATCTACGACCTTGGCTACACGGGCAAAGGCCTCAAAGTAGCAGAAATTATTGCCGGTGGACCATTCGATCGTGCGAACTCTCAACTTCGTCCCGGATACATTATTGACAGTGTGGATGGACAGCGTGTAGATTTTGACTCCGACTTCGCAGCCGCTCTTAATAATAAGACTGGTAAGAAAACACTCGTAGCTTTCTATAATCCTGCCGATGGAAAGATGATTGAGGAGGTAATTCTTCCAATTTCTACCGCAAAGCAGAATAATCTTCTATACGATCGTTGGGTGAAAAATCGTGCAGCGGAAGTTGACCGTCTTAGCAATGGGCGTCTGGGCTACGTTCATATTCAGTCTATGGGAGATGATTCCTTCCGAAAAGTATATTCGGATGTACTTGGCAAGTATAACGACCGTGAAGGCATCGTGATAGATATTCGTTGGAATGGCGGAGGTCGTCTGCATGAAGATATTGAGATCCTCTTCAGCGGTAATAAATATTTTACACAGGAAATCAGGGGAGACAAGACCTGCGATATGCCTTCGCGTCGTTGGAATAAACCTTCAATAATGGTTATGTCCGAGGCGTGCTATTCGAACGCGCATGGAACACCTTGGGTATACCAGCATCAGGGTCTCGGAAAACTTGTCGGTATGCCTGTCCCGGGAACAATGACATCTGTAAACTGGGTTACGATGCAGGATCCATCCCTTGTGTTTGGTATTCCTGTCGTAGGTTATCGTTTGGCAGACGGATCAGTACTTGAAAATCAGCAACTCGAACCGGATATAAAGGTGGCAAATGATCCCGCTACTATTGTCAAGGGAGAGGATCGTCAGCTAAAGGCTGCAGTAGATGAGTTGCTGCGACAAATAGATTCAAAATAATATATACCAAATACAAAATGACGGTGCGAGAGGATAACACTCTCACACCGTCATTTTATTAATTCAGTTAAGTTCTATTGTTTTAAGAATAGACAAGCATCTCCATAACTCAGGAATCGATATCCGGACGCAACAGCGTGATCATAAAGTTCGTGCCATTTCGGTCCGATGAAAGCTGACACGAGTAGTAGCAGCGTCGACTGGGGTTGATGAAAATTTGTGACCATTCCATCCACTATATGATATTGGTATCCCGGTGCAATAATGATTCTCGTGGAAGCAATCAGATTTTCGAGCTTATTGTCGCGAAGATATTTTGCAACATATAGTAAGGCATCAGCGGTTGAAAGTTGCGGGTGATCAGAGCTATAAGGATACCATTGCGGAACTTCCCCTTCCCATAATCCGGCGCTTATAAGGCAGCCGATATGATAGAGGCTTTCGAGTGTACGGACCGATGTAGTGCCGACAGCGATGATTTTCTTGTCTCTTGGTGAATGAGCCGCTATTTCTGCAAGTTCCTCTATCAATTTGCATGAGACAATTATAAACTCACTGTGCATATCATGTTCTCCGATCTGATCGGTTTTCACTGGCCGGAATGTCCCGGCTCCAACATGTAAAGTCACTTCACGGCGTCCTATTCCACGTGTATCTATCGCGTGAAGAATGTCATCTGTAAAGTGGAGACCAGCTGTTGGTGCAGCGACTGATCCCTCAATGCGACTATAAACGGTTTGATAATCATCTTTATCGCTTTCCTCGGAGTCGCGGTTGAGATATGGGGGGATAGGTATCTCTCCTGCCGCAGCTATTATTTCTGAAAAGGAGACGGTTGGATCATTCCATTCGAATTGTATCGTTGAGCCGTTGTCTGTACGGTCAGTGCGCGTAGCAGTGAGGCGAACCACTCGATTGTCCGGAAGAGTGACCATTCCTTCCAGCGCACCCTCTTTCCATCTTTTTGAGTTTCCGACCAGACATGTCCATGAGCAAGTTGACGTTGATGCAAAATTAAGCGCATAATCAGCCGGTGCAGCCGGTTCAAGACAAAAAATCTCGATTAATGCTCCTGATGATTTGCGAAAACGCAGACGGGCATTTATAACCCTTGTATTATTATAAATTAGGAGCGAATTCTGAGGTAAGAGAGCAGGAAGATCTTTAAATATACGGTCTTCAGTGGTTCCATTATTATAAACGAGCAGTCGACATTCGTCTCGTTGGGCAAGGGGATGCTTGGCGATTAGCCGTTCCGGTAATGTGTAATTATAGTCTTTTATGTCAATATCCCGTGGATTCATGTTTTTCTTAACATTGTTTACGGACAAAGTTACGAAAAATCCTCGTTTTTTGCGTATCTTTGTATCTTAAACCTATTAGCAAAATGATACACAAAATAATCTACACATTACTTGTATTGTCAACGGTATTCTCTTTACAGAGTTGTCGGAATGATGATGAGCCGGTTATTCCTCAGCCGGTTGAACCGGAATTGACCGGTCGTACTGTCCTTGTTTATATTCTTTCTGCCAGCAATGGACTCGGAGGGATGGATACAAAAGATATAAACGAAATGAAAGATGCCGCCCAAAATGGTGATATCACGGATGGCCGTCTGATTCTCTTCCATTCATCCAGTAAGGGAACTCAGGTGCTTCAGGAAATGCTGCCTGATGGTACGCTTGACACTCTTAAAGTGTATGATCCGATAGTCCGTCCTCAAACATCCGAGCGTATGAATGAGGTGATTGAAGATTTAAAAACAGAGGCTCCGGCCAAAGATTACGGTTTGATCCTCTGGGGACACGGTTCAGGTTGGCTTGAAGATGGCTTATCCGAAGAACCGGCTAACGCACCCCAGACATGCTCTTACGGCAGTGAGTATAGTGACAAGTATAAGATGAATATGACAACACTTGCTCGTGTACTTGACGGAAAAGGATTCAGTTTTATCTACTTTGACTGTTGTTATATGGCTTCGGTTGAAGCTATGTATCAACTGCGTAATGTTACGCCTTTCATTGTTGCTTCGAGTGCAGAGGTAATGGGGTGGGGTATGCCATATCATTGGAATATCAAGCATTTCTTTGCACCGGACCCCGAATTGGTAGAGGCTGCTACAAATACATATGAATATTATCAGCATATTGAAGAAAATTTGCCGGCATCGGAGTTATACGGGAAGCCAAACTCATATAGATCGTGCACAATATCTGTTATAAATACTGCCGGGTTGGATCAACTTGCGGCAGCTACGCGTTCAATTTATAATGACAATCAAGTGGGAATACCCGACGGTTATTACCCTCAGTCATTTACACTGTCAAGTAATAAATATTATTGTGATTTCGGAGGATATGTAAATGCTCTTAACCCAACACAGGAGCAGCGTGCGGCATTCGATGCAGCAATAAGCGAAACTGTTATTTTACAGCTTGCGACAGAAAAAATATGGAATCAACTCGAAATTCGTGAACATTCCGGCCTTACAACGTTTATAATGAAAAGTGACACACAGTCGGATCTCAATAATTACGGTAATCTCGATTGGTACAATGATGTCGCTTCAGCACTTATAAAATAAACGCGATTTCACTATTTATTTAAAAGATGTTTTTCATACAATTACCTGACGCACCTGTACTGCCTGATTCTATTCCCACTCCTAAGGAAGAATGGCAGGCGCTGAAATCCTTACCGCTTGATGAGTTACTCACCAAGATGGTGAATGGTATGGTTTCATTGGCAATCAATGTTGCTATTGCAATATTGGTTTTCTATGTGGGGCGCTTTATCATAAACAAGATTTACCGCGTTATTTCGGGTATACTGTTGAAACGAAAGGTAGACGCATCACTCAGCACATTTATCCTAAGCCTGGTTAGGATGTTGTTATACTTCATCCTTATTGTTACGGTTATTGGCATTCTTGGCATAGAGACCTCATCTTTCATTGCAATCTTTGCTTCTGCCGGTGTGGCTATAGGTATGGCGTTGAGCGGTACTCTTCAGAATTTCGCCGGTGGTGTGCTGATACTGTTGCTTAAACCCTATAAGATCGGGGATTATATCGAGGCGCAGGGCTATGCAGGAACTGTAAGAGAAATTCAAATTTTCCACACAATTATATCAACAACCGATAACAAGCAGATAATTATTCCTAACGGAGGCCTCTCGACTGGCTCTGTCAATAATTACTCCCGCTCTGATTATCGACGGGTTGACTGGTCTGTGGGTATTTCATACGGCGATAATGTTGAAGTCGCCCGAAAGACAATCCTTGATATATTAGATTCGGATGATCGTGTAGTCAAGGGTACTCTCGAAGACGATAGAGAAGAACGTGAGGCTGAACGCATAGCGGCAATTCCGGAAGGTGAAGACGACCCGCAGGCTGTGGCTGCAGAGGCTGCCAAGCCTCGCCGTTCGTGGTTTTATAGGCTATTCCATCGTCGCGTGAAGGATAAAATTCTGACATGGCAGGAAGCGCAGGATATGAAAGTTTTGGCTCTTCTTCCCAAAACAGATGGTACTCCTAAAGTTTTTGTAAGTCAACTTGCTGATAGCTCGGTCGTTCTCACGGTTAGAGCGTGGACGCGTAATGCGGACTACTGGGGCGTTTTCTTCACCATGAATGAACGCTTCTACAACGAATTACCTGAAGCCGGAATTAACTTCCCCTTCCCGCAGATGGATGTTCATCTCAACGGATCACTCACGCGCACGGACAGCAGTGTGACTACTCAAAGCTAATATCGCGGTTAAATAACCTTAAATGGCCAAAATTATTCGATAATTTTGGCTATTTTTGCATTACCGTGGGACGGAATAGTCCCTCTCTCTTCCGACGGTAACGCGTCTCCTCTGATACCCTCTCTCTAAGCGGCTGATGTGCCGCATTTTGGCATGATATAAAAAAAACAACATAAATGACAAGTAAATGGAATTATCTATCCCATTCTACAGACGACCAGAGGCATGACGAACTAACGAAGCGCTTTGCAAATTGCGCTCCGATAAGTGATCTGTTGCTGCAAAGAGGAATCACTACTCTCGACGAGGCCGAGAAGTTCTTCCATCCCTCGCTGCGCGACCTTCACGATCCGTTTCTTATGCCCGATATGGACAAGGCGGTAGACCGTCTAAACCGTGCAATGGGATCTAAAGAAAAAATCATGGTCTTCGGTGACTATGATGTCGACGGCACAACTGCCGTTGCACTCGTCTACCGTTACCTGCAGAATTTTTATTCTGAAATAGATTACTATATACCTACTCGTTACGACGAAGGTTATGGCATCTCAAAACCGACAATCGATCAGGCCGCCGAGCAGGGTGTAAAGTTGATCATTATCCTCGATTGTGGTATAAAGGCTATCGAAGAGATCGCCTATGCCAAAGAGAAAGGTATTGATTTTATTATCTGCGACCATCATGTGCCTGACGAACAACTGCCGCCGGCTGTTGCCATTCTCAATCCTAAACTTGAAGGATCGACATATCCATGTCAGCATCTTTCCGGCTGTGGAGTGGGGTACAAATTTATGCAGGCGTTTTCGATTAGCAACGGTATAGGAACGGCCGAACTTGACGGTATGCTCGATTTGGTAGCTGTCAGCATTGCTGCCGACATTGTACCTATGGTAGATGAAAACCGCGTAATGGCATATGTGGGACTAAAACGCCTGAATTCAAATCCTAACATGGGTCTCCGTGCGATAATCCGTACATGTGGATTAGGTGGTAAAGAGATTACGATCAGTGATGTTGTGTTCAAGATCGGCCCGAGAATTAATGCATCGGGACGTATGCAAAGTGGTATGGAGGCAGTCGAACTGTTGGTCAGCCGCGATATGAAGGATGCTACTCGTCGAAGTCTTGCCATAGATCAATATAATAAGGATCGTAAGGAGCTGGATAAACGAATCACCGAAGAAGCCAATGCGATTTTGGAATCGCGTGGTGAAATGGACTCAGATAAACGTTCAATCGTAATTTATAATAAAGACTGGCACAAGGGTATCATCGGTATAGTCGCCTCGCGTCTTACAGAACTTTATTACAAACCTGCCGTAGTTCTTACTTTTGCTAACGGTTTAGCGACGGGTTCATCCCGTTCGGTGCAAGGTTTTGATGTTTACAAGGCAGTAGAGTCGACTCGCGATTTGCTTGAAAATTTCGGTGGTCATGCCTATGCAGTTGGTCTTTCGATGAAGGAGGAAAATCTCCCGGAATTTACGCGTCGTTTCGAAGAGTATGTAGCGGCTAATATTCTCGATGAGCAACTTACTCCTCAGCTTGACATTGATGCTGTAATCTCTTTCGGACAGATCACCCCTGAATTTGTATCTACATTACGATTGTTCAATCCCTTTGGTCCGGGTAATCAGAAACCGACGTTTTGCACCCGTAGAGTTAAGGATTTCGGCACAAGCAAACTTGTCGGGAAGCAACTTGAGCATATCAAACTCGAACTTGTAGACGATACTTCTGGCAAGGTGTTCAATGCGATCGCATTTAATGCGGCTGAGTATTTTGACGCTATTCATGCCGGCAAGGAGTTTGATATCTGTTTCACGATCGAAGAGAATAAACACCGGAATGCTGCATCAAGCCTGCAGTTGCTCGTAAAGCAGATTCATATCTGCGACGACTGACGTTTACCCCTGTAAAAATATGACTCCCCTCGATATTCTGCACCGTTACTGGGGCTATGATAGCTTTCGTCCTCTTCAATCGGAAATCATAGATTCCATAATGGGGGGGCACGACACTATCGGGCTTCTCCCGACTGGCGGCGGAAAATCTATTACTTTTCAGGTTCCGGCGTTGCTTTTGGAAGGTCTGACAATAGTGGTGTCTCCTTTGATATCGCTGATGAAAGACCAGGTTGACAACTTGTTCCAAAAGGGTATAAGGGCAGTCTATTTTTATTCCGGCATGACCCGCCGTGAATCAAAACTTGCAATAGACCGTTGTCGGTTTGAAAAAGTTAAGTTAGCGTATATCTCTCCTGAACGTCTACGACAGAAGAGTTTCATAGAAGAGTTGCGTGGATGGCGAGTTGCGGCTCTAGTAGTTGATGAGGCTCATTGTATCTCACAATGGGGTTATGATTTTCGTCCGTCATATCTCGCTATAAAGGATCTGCGCTCGCTATTTCCGGAGGTTCCCGTATTGGCTCTTACAGCATCGGCAACCCGCGAGGTTATAGAGGATATCTCCCGCGAACTCAATCTTAAAAATCCACAGATTTTTGCAAAAAGTTTTGCTCGTGATAATATCAGCTATATAGTTCGTCATGATGAGCATAAAGAAGGCCGATTACTGAGAGTGCTCTCAACTACGGCTGGTACGGCTATCGTATATGTCCGATCGCGTCGTCGTTGTCGTGAACTTGCAGAACTTATAAAATCGGCAGGTATAACAGCAGACTATTATCATGCGGGCTTATCCGCCGAGGAGAAGTCTGCCCGACAGGATAGATGGAAAAGTGGTGAGATCAGAGTCATAGTGGCTACGAATGCTTTTGGAATGGGTATTGACAAGCCTGATGTAAGGGTTGTTGTCCATTATGATATGCCGTCATCGCTTGAAGAGTATTATCAGGAGGCCGGTCGTGCCGGAAGAGATGGTCTGCCGGCGTTTGCCGTGCTGCTGACGGCGAAATCAGACAAAGGATTGCTTACCCGCAGACTCAGTGAATCATTCCCCTCAAAAGAATATATCCTTAAAGTATACGAATTACTGGGAAACTTCCTGGATGTGATTGTAGGGGGAGGGTATAATAAAGTATTTGAGTGTGATTTCAATCGATTTTGTACGATTTTTAAACTCCAGCCGGCGATGACGCGTAGTGCTCTTGCAATCCTGACTCAAGCCGGATATATTGAGTATTCTGATGAGTCTTTGACCAGTTCACGCATAATGGTTATGGTTGATAAGTCAGAGTTCTATAATCTTAATCTGGATGCTGGTACGGAAAAAGTTTTTCAGGCCGTTCTCCGTATGTATCCGGGCTTGTTTGCCGATTATGTCCCGATTAGCGAATCTCGGATAGGAATGGCATTGAGCTGTACGGAACTTGTTGTGACAACTGCGTTGGTCGCGTTGTCGCGTATGCACGTTATCCATTATATTCCCCGCCGCCTTACTCCATATGTCTATTATCCGACTTCCCGTGAACTACCGCGTTATCTGGTAATTCCTCAATCGGTATATGAGCGTCGCAAGGAGAGAATGGAGGCACGGTTGGAAGCGATGAAACGCTTTGCTTTTGACGATAATCGCTGCAGAGTTAAGAATTTACTTGAATATTTTGGTGAGGGAGATGTCAAAGATTGTGGGTGTTGCGACGTATGTCGCACTAAACTAATAGATAATAGGAAGTCCGATAATCTTGAAACTCTTGTTTCTGACTTGAAGGCATATATTGCAGAATATGGACCATTGCCTATCGAAAGTCTGGTCTCCGCTTTTCCACGAGCCGATCGTAATTTCAATGACGCCTTTCGTCTACTAACTGAAAGTGGAGGTATCCGGTTGGAGGATAACAACGTTTGCATTAATTAAAGTCTTTTAGCGGGTCGTAATACGGAATTACCTGAGGAGAAACGTTATAGTAATGTAGCGTAAATGAAAGAGATACGCAACGTTAACATCCCTCGTTCTCCTCTCCGGATTGAGAAATTAGGATTGGAGGCTCTCATAAATAAATAGTTGAAACGTAGGCAGTTGGCCGAGATAAATCTCGGCCAACTGTTTTTGCG
>CAZULD010000056.1:0-12954 GCA_964621135.1 uncultured Bacteroides sp.
ATGGTGAAAATCTTTTCTTCCCGATTGGTAATTCAGGTTATGGCCATAGAAAAGCAGATTTTTCTAATTCCTGGAGTGATGTATACTATCCAGAGGGTTATAATGCTAACAATGTTATCGGTTTGCTTAGATATAATACTCAACCTAGATGGGGTTATTTTAATGTGGCTCCGGCAGAAACCGGAACCTATCCGAATGGTGCATTAGGTGCTCCTTTATTCCTTGATATTTTCAGAAGTGAAGGCGCAATCTATTATACAGGAAATAATGAACTGAAAATAACCAATCCTGATGCAAATAACGATAAAAAAATAGCATGGGATATGAACTATCGAACCCTCAATTTTGAAGCCATTTCATCAGAAAACTTGATACATGGTAAAGATGCCTGCTTCGTAAGGTGCATTAAGGAGTAGCTCAATTTGAAACTCACATGACTCAGCCCCATGCCCATGCGTCGTCAGTTGTGAGTCTTTGGATATGCGTCCTTGGTTATGCGTAGTTAGTTACGAGTGGTTAGTCATGAGTCGTTAGTTCTGAGTCGATCTGAGTCGTTCTGATTCGTTATGAGTAGTTAGTAATGAGTAAACTCTGAAAGGCGCCTCTTAAATATTAGGTTTGAGTAAGCTCAAACAATAAGATGAAATTAGTATCGGTAGCTATTAATTAATAGCTACCGATACTAATTTCATCTCCAACACAAAAGAGCAATATCCTCGGCAAAGAACCTAACCGGCTCAAACTCCTCCACGAGGTTTAAGCCGTTTACCCTATTATAACATCAGTTGTTCAAATAAATTTAAACGGTTCGCAGAGTTTTGGGGGTTACGTTCCTGCATCTATTATTTGAAACCTTCAGCAATACCTTATTTGATTACGGATATTAAATCCAAAGGCTGGTTAATGAGTCGAGCTATCTGTACATCTGAATAGGCATGTTCTCTCAAACTTCTTACACAGTCCCTAAGGCTCTCCACTACTCCTTCCGCATATCCTTCTGCATATCCTTCCGCATATCCTTTAGCGTAGCTTTGCGCATACCCTTCCTCGTAGCCTTTTGCACACGCGTCTGCGTAGCCTTTCGAGTAGCCTTCTGAATAGATGTCTGCGTATTTAACCCGGAGCACTGTCTCCATGACAGCATAGTTGTGGCGGTAACCCTTCAATGAAGCGTCTGACCCTATTTGCCTTTCCTCTTGTCTCATTTTATTATTATTCAATTGATTTCAAGTATTGCTTCCAATAATGTTATGCTCAGGATTTCTTCCTATTTTTATGCTCCGTAAGAAATTATTTCTGACATTTATTTGATGCTCGTAATTCTGGTATAAGAGCCTCAGCAGCTCAGTTTTACATTCATCCCATTCATCCGGCACTTCCTTTAGCGACACGAAAATCACCCTCTCCTTCTCCGTGTAAACCTCACGGGAATAGCGGTCGGTCAAGACGATGTCTTTCTTAAGGCTCGGGGTCGAGAAGGGGGAGGGGGGATTTAGAGTGCTTCGATTTCTTCAAGGGATAAGCCAGTGATATCAGAGATGATCGAATTGGGTATCTTCCATCCTTTCATTTTTCTTGCGTTGACAAGGTTCGCTTCGGCGCGGCCGGCTTGGCGCTCGGTTTCCATGATGGCGTGGTTGTCGCGGTAGGCTTTAAGGGAGGCCTCGTAGGCTATGCGCTCCTCCTTCGAGAGGGCGGCCACACGTGCAGAATTCCCGAAATCCTGAAATATACTGTTTCTATCTACAAAACTTTGTGGTATAGTATTCATGTCTTCCAAATTTTTAAAGATGTAAATCCAAATATCCAGCATGTCTTCACACTCCTCCGGTGACTTTTCCATCAGTGGCAATTTGAGGAAAAACATCCTCATTTTGTCGGAGAACATCCTCCCAGTCCGCAGGTTGACCAGTGCGACGTGCTCGATCAAGGACTTCTCCATGAAGTCGCGATTGTTCTGCCCTGCGTCTCGCCAGTCGAAATTCATCAGGAAGATGCCACACACAGGTGTCAGCGAATAATCCCATTCCTTTCCTTTTCGAGCTTGCTTCACCAGGTCGGTCGAGACATAGAAAATGGCGCGGTCGTCGAAATGAGCCTGATAACGGTTCTGCATCTCCACGATGAGCTTCTTTCCGTCGGCTGTCGTGCAATTGATGTCGTAGATGAGGGCGCGATCTGTGGCATATTCGGGCACCCTCTCCTTGTCGACATAAGTGACGTCTACAATCTTGTCTTCATCGCCGAAGAGGGCGTTGAGGAATGAGATCAGGTATTGCTTGTTGGCGTCACTGCCGAAAAGGAGTTTGAAACCGAAATCCGTCAGCGGGTTGATATATTTTGATTTCTGTTCAGCCATCGGGAAGGTGGGTTAAGAAGAAATTGGATTCTGACGCTTGCGCGAGAATGTTTTGCCAAATATACGGAAGTTTTTCAATAAAAACAAGTTTTGAGCTGATTTAGTGCGATAAAAATGGTTTGGCGACTAAATTCGTGCAAGCAGTTAAAAGCGTCAAAAGAGGTAAACGGCTCAAACTCCGGGGAGGGGTTTGAGCCGGTTCAAGGTTTATTAAAATCAGGGGAGTGGGGTTGTCACCTGAACTCTGTCAAAGGTTATATCAAACGTGTTGAAGTTTGGATTTGTAATCCTGACTGTTGTCTCATATTGATTTTCAGGAAGATCACTTAATTTTGTAGTAGTTCTAAAGCGACATCTTATTCGGTGAGTTACTGTTCCATCCGGATTTTTGATGGCAGTACCGTTATCATCCTGTAAATTCGTTAGAGGATCATTGTATTGGGTCCAAGTCACAGATTTTTGATATTGGATACGTCGTCCCTGAATCGGATTAGAAGGACTGTTGAACGTGGATTCTCCGGAAGTTACAACTAAAGCTCCGACCGGGTTATTTTCGATATTCTGACGGTCAGCTTCCAATGTGAAAACAAGAGGAAACATCACTTCCTGGAGATTATCAGGAATGTCAAAGAAAATCGTCAAATCCTGACCTATACCATCAGGCACACGGGCTGCCCCTGAATTTTGAGATGGGTTAATACCTGCATCTTCAAGATTACTAACAGTCCAGTTCTCTAAAGTGCCAGGTAATTCATATACATAACTAAGATCCCATTTTCTGTGAAGAATCAAGTTAATTGTACGCCCTAAACCATTTTCGTTGACAATGGTAAAAGACTGTGTCTTGGTAATTTGGTCGGCACCTTTGCAATCAAGAATCACAGAGCGCCAACCGTCGTTATCATTGACGTTGGTATATGTAACATTGGAAATTACATCTCCTGCTTTAAGATTTACAAAAGTGACATTATCATTGTTGTATGTTGGTCCTGATGCTCCCGCCTCTTTAATGTCTCTGTATCTGTATTTGAAGATGAGTTGTTGAGGTGTACTTTCAGTGAGGACGGCTGTTGTGAAATTTACAAAAACAACATCTTGACCATCTGAAAGATTAAGCATACTTGATAATTCAAGATCAAATGAGAAATTATTATATACTACACCTTGAGCAGCTTCAAGAGCAGTTTTATAACCCTTTGCTGTATTGTCAACCTTAAGTAATTTTATATTATATTTGAAGTTACGGATAATGGGCATGTATTGAAAAATTTTATTACTATCCAATTTACCAATATCCAGCTTATAATAGTATTCATTGTCGTCTCCCGCTATCTTTCCTTTGATCATAACATAAGTATGGCGGATAGAATTGAATGGGCGCTCATACATATATTTTGGTGAAACATCAGAAGGGACGGTAGGGCCAGAATCCGGATTAGAAAGAATCATATTTCCAGGGACATATCCTTGATATTCAGCCCTAATTTCATCATATGCTTTCATTGTCTGATCATCCTCATTCAAGAGATCAGGAAACGAATAATTAGATGAATTCCAAGGTGCAATACTACCTGACTGAGGATTATTGACAATAGCAAAACCTGTGAGCTCAAACCCGGAAGTGGCCGGATTATTGTCAACAGTAATACATGCGAAATTTCTTATTAATGCCACATTCTGAAGTTGAGAAATTTCCTCTGTTGGTTCATAATTATTGGAAGAAACTTCTTCTGCGTAGCCATTAGGAAAAGTGAGTCTTCTCCAGTAAGCAGGTGTAGAATTCTCTGTCGTTAAAGATGAAAAAATAGAAGCTTCAAGTCCGTATTCAATATTCAGATTTGCGTCAGGAAGAGCAATCAGATGTAATACACGTGCTTGTGAAGTTTGATTTAGAGTAACCTCAAAATTCATTCTTCCGTTTTCCATACCCTTTAAAACCGGAGTATAAGTGGTGATATAAGGATTACGCACAGCATCTCCAAAATCTTCAAATTCGATGAGAAATAGAGTAAGGTCTTGAAGAACCGCAGCGTCAGAAAAACTCCTGGTTTGAATCTGAGACATTTCAGAGGTGAGAATTGAAAAGTCAACAGTGACTTTCCCATCCTCGACTCTGGCAAAAGATGGACATCCCTTTTTATCCAGATCAATTACCTCAGAAGAGCAGGCTGTTAAAAGACATATTGCCAGTATGCCCTTTATGTAATTTAATATTTCTTTTACGTTCATATTCTTTAGTTCTCTTCAGGGTTTGACTTGGGTCGGTCACCCCAAGTAAATGTATAAACGGGGGTAGTGGTTGTATTGGTCACAGGACCGCTGGGTTCTAAGGTAGTCGAACCCCAATACCATTCGTCATAGACGAAACGAGTATGATCACGATAATTATTACCTGTGAATAAAGCTGATCGAGGGTAGTCCGGTTGTAATCCATTTGATGCGGGATTAGATCCCCCATTAACAGGATAATTGTCGATATAGACATCCTGGTTAGCTTCTGTTTTACCAGGGACACTCATTGCTCCTTGAGCACACCAATAATTCCAACGAGAATCCCCAGTAGAACCAAATAGACGAGGAATCTTTTCTTGAGTGGCAAGGTCAATCATAAACCTTACTTCCGCTTCAGTCGGAAGTCTCCAACGACCTGCATAATATCCCATCTCTTGATATGCCGCTGCCCTTCTGCGAGACATTGACCTTGTAAGATAAGCACTTGTACCTGCATAACTTGAGCATATCCTGAACTTCGGTGCAATAATATTTCTAGCAGAAGCATCTTCACGGGTTGGGTAATAATTTTGTAGTTTACGATTACCACCTTCAATAGAAGGAGCTTCTTTAAATCCTTCTACCGCGAATTCAATCCAACTTGAGGTACTAATATTTGGATTTGGTTCGTTCAATGGATTCTTTTTTCCCCTAACTGATGCTGGGAAATAAGCACTTTCTTCTGGACCTTTGCCATCAGACTTTCTAAAGTAACAGAAATCACCATTCCAAACTGTAGTGTTTTGACGATTAACGTCTTCATCATTTAGAAAATTGTTGATATAATAAGAGCGTGGATCGTCAATTATATATGTGGTGTTTTTAGGAAGTTGTGTTACGGTCACTAAATACATGTTTGGATTCCAGTTACCATAATCTGCATCTAGACCTAAAGAATAATTCCAGTTGTAAGCATTATAAGCCAAAAAGAATTGATTCTTTGATTCTTGAGGCCAACTATTAAAGTTAGTGATAGCGCTGTTAGAGTAGAATCTTCCATTTGCAATGGCCGTAGCTCTATTGCTTGACCAAGCTAAAGTCTGGGATGCGGTTAAATGACTGGTTTCCCAAAAGTTTGTTCTTGCATTCGTCATAGGATAGTTCGTACCGGGAGTATATCTGCCCGATATCATTGCACTACCTTTAGCTCCGCTTGTCCAATAATAATCACCATAATCATCAGGATTACTTGGGTCTTTAGCCTGCCCTAATTGAGCTGCATAATTTTGGACTGCAGTAATGTACATGCCGGGATATTGATAGATCGTAATTGTCTCTTTAAAGAGGTTTGGGCTGATATGATTCCCTTCATACACATCTTTATGTTGCACAGTAATCTCGTACACTATTCTTGAATACTCATCGTTATTCTCTCCATTATTAATCTTGTAATAACTGATGGTATTTAGAACAGCATCTATGGCAGACTGATTGTCAAGTTTTGATCGAGTACCGTTGAGATTTGTAGTCAGAGATACTTTGTTTCCGGATGAATTATAGGGATCGAAAATCTTCAAGTCATGTTTAACAATGAGGTTGTCATTATCATTGTTAAACCATGCATCGAAAACTCTTTTGCCAGTTTCTTCGAAAGATTTCTTATTTTTAAGAGAATCGACAACTACGGCAAATTCCGATCCTTGATCAGAGAAGTTATAGCGGTAGAAAGTCATTTTGACATCTGTAACGACTGTCTCGTGTGAAGTATAGAAAGGAATAGAAATTTCCGTCTCGTTATTCACAGTGTAGACATTTTGATCTACTACCAAATAACGATAATCATTAATATTCACTTCCATATCTTGCGTTTCTCCCCATGGAACGATAGTGTAGTCTCCGGAGACAACCATAGGAACTTCCGGAACAAAACTACCAAGCATACCAACATGGAGGCGGATGTGATAAGAGTGGTTACGGATAATTTCAAATTTATCCGTAGGTAAAATTGGAACATGGTAATAACATGTTTTCCAAGATTTCCCATCGTCAGGTGACCAGGGTACCGAAAGAATCAAGAATGAGGCATGTTTCTCATCCTCCGAATCAGACCACCCATGAGGATATGTATAAAAGGGAATTTCTTGAGCTCTATCATATTTTTCTCCTTTCTTTTCCACAAATCCATATGACAATTTATAGGGGGTGTTAAAGAAATATTCCTCTTTGAGCTCAAGATTTCCCGGTTCAAGGGTTGATGTAGAAAGTCCATTTTGGAGTCTGACAGACATACCCTCTAAGTTCGGAGTCCAAGTTATCTCGCCCTCAGCTGTTTCTTCTACGATTTGATTATCAACATTCAACGATAGTTCTATTTTAGAAGCAGATCTGTTCACTTCTATGATTCCTTTTGCCGATCTGTTACCTTCTTTATAGGCTACTTCAGAATCACCGTACATCGCGAAGCGCGACTGGATTTGCGTTGTTTCAAATTCAGATGAAATTACAAGTTTTTGAAGATCCTCAATTGTTTGAGCAGAAGAAGCATCCACATTCACAGCAGCGTAAGCTCGACATTTGAAATCATTACTCTGGCGGAAGAGAGTGTTAATAAGATCCTGTTGTAAAGGTATTCTTACAGTGACGCTATTTTGAGGTAAGGGTGTAGTAAAGTTGAAAGTTTGACGGTATAGCACTTTCTTATCATCTGTCGCGTCACCTGCTAAGGGAGAAAGGAAAATTGTGACAGATTCAATTTTATTTTCATTGAAATTTACAATTCCTTCTTCTATCGGATTATCTGCATCACGTGTGACAGCTTGAGAACAATTTAAGGTAAGAGAGATGCAATCCTTCTCTTCCATGATCTCTGATATGTCATTTTTGATTACTTCAATATCATCAGAACAAGAAACAAAGGCAACCATTACCATCCCTAACACCATAGTGAAAGAGGTGATTAAACGTCTCATGAGATGATTATATTTGAATATTAACATAAAGTTCAAAATATTTATTGAGGATGTTGCACAAAAATCAGGTTCTCTACACCCGGGGCAAATTGATGATCACCGCCTTCACCATTCAATAAAATATTGACCGGGACAGTTAATCCACTCAACATAGTTACAGTAACTTGGAGGATTGCTGATCTTACCTCAGAGCCTGCTAAAGCGGTTGGAGTGACTTTAATGGTGTTCTTACCGCCGACTTGTCCTGAAATATGAGTTGAATAAGATATGTTCCCCTGTTGGTCGACTGTTTGGAATTGTATAATGTCCTGATCACCGGTCATAGTTATAAGATACGCATCCCAACGAGCACCGACTGGTGATGAAAGACCAAAAGTGCCCGTGAAAACATAAGGATATGGTTTCATAACAAGTTCGCCGGTGCTCCAGTCAATTGATTCATATGTTCCATTTCCCAAAACCAGGAAATCATATTGATCTTGACCTACCTGATCCGTAAAGTCAAATTCGTATGTTTCCGGCGTCCACTTAATAACTGAAACAGTTAAATCAGCGGCTCCCGAAAAGTTTAATTCTATTGGGAGGAATGTATTGCGAGCTATTGCATTCTGATTGTTTATCTGAAGAATATTTGCTACTGTGCCTGTAGCTATGTTAGTCTTAAGCGGTGCACTTAATATACGTCCGTCAGACAACTCAACAGTAACTTCATATTCCGCTCCAATACTTAAGATGGATTCCGGGAAGTAGAGAGGACTATTGGTTAATTGAACATTGGATCCGTTTGTTGAGACCAATTTATTGTTGGTCAGCTCGGTGAGTTTGTAAGTGACTAACCTATTGCCGACCGGGGTTTTAAATCTCTTTATATAAGCTTCAGGTTTTCCAGGGTCGTGATCAACACCGGAATCTGAAATGAGAGTTGATTTAGGTTGAGAATATTCGGCTCCATTGGGGAACACATATTCTTTTGTACCTATTCCTGAAAGAGATATAGATTTAATTGAAGGGGTTATGGCTTCAGTACTGAAGTTTGATCCTACATTCAGTAAAAACTGTACTTTGGCCGCACAACGTGTCAAGAAAAGATGGGAATACCAACGGTTGTCAGTTGACTCTTCCTTTCCACCAACACTGATATTGAAGAATTCAGTCAATGGGAGACGATTCCCTTCTACGGGACTAAACATTCCAGTCGCGTAAGGATCGACATTTGTAGTAGAAGCTGTAATTCCCGGTATAGAAACAGTCCAAGCTGAAAGTGCATCGATATTGACTTCTTTGGGTTTCTTCGGGTCGGTTGTAACTTCAAACGAGTCAAGAAAACTCGTAGCTGTGGTATAAGATGAAGTGGAAGTAGGAGTTGGTGGGGTGAGGAATTTCTCATTAGCAATAAGATAAATTCGTTTGTCCTCGTTAGCTTTCACTTTAAATTCCAGATTATCATAGAGAGGATTTCCTTGATCATTTGTAGCCACAAGACGATTGCCTTCTACAAGAGCTGTTGTATCACCGGTCACAGTATTTTTCTTTATGTCATGCACAATAATTACTCTGAGGGTGCTGATCTTTTCGAAGTCTCCTGAGGCGGGGTCGTAGCGGTCTGGGTCGTTGGCGCCCCGGGTTGCCGAAGCGGCGCGCGTGTCTGAGACGGTGCGGGTGGGGGAGGCGCCGTCGAAGGTGACGTTGAGGCAGAGGGTCACTTCGTCGGGACGCTCTGTGGGGATCTCGAGATCGTGATCCTTACCGCTTGAGCTACATCCCGCCAGAGCTAACCCTACCACCGGAATTATATATCTTAGAAACTTTTTCATCATGAGAAGCTATGATGGTTGATTCTTACTACCCAATCGTTAATCTCTATCACTGTGTCCATCCAGCGACCTTCCTGGAGGAAGAAGAGCATCTTCCAACGGCTTTCGCGGTCGAGGAATTCCTGTGAGCCCATCTTGGCGTATCTCTCGCTCTTGAGCAGGAGGAGATAGTTGATGAGGGGGATGTTTACTACTGTGAAGCCGTCATCCTTGCGGGTGATAACCAGGCGCGGAGCGTTGGAAGTCACGAGGCGTCCGAAGCTGAATTCAGCATAGCAGACAGTGGCCGGAGTGCCGTCAGTGAGATCGCCGGGGCTTGCATTGCCACGTGCCCAGGGGAGATAGTCTACACTTTGCGTGGGGATCACATCGTTGTTCCAGGCCATGAGGGTGTTGTCGTCTACCACCTTGAAGTCGAAATCAGCCTCATCGATCGGCGAGCAGTCTACCTGTTGGAGAAGGATGCGGAGGTTGTTGGTGTCTTTCATCATGTAGACCGTTACCTCGCGATATTCGGTATCGGTTTTCTCTACGGTGACGTCGGCCTTGCCGTAGAATAGGTCGTGGAGGTCGGTGCCTACGGGGCTTGTAAGACAGTCGGAGTCGAGTTTCACCTGAAGCGAAGTCATGCCGATAGCTGCCGGATTGGCTGTAAACGAGAAGGAGGATTCGGGACACTCCATGCCGCCATAGGCGATGATATTGTAGGAGCCCGGATCGAGGTCTACTTCCATACGCCAGTTTTCGTCGGCGAGGTCGGAAGTCATGTTGGTGCGTGTGGTGACGTAGTTGCCGGCCTGGTCATAGAAGAGCACGGTGAGGCAGTCTACCTGCGAGGGGAACGCATTGGCGAACTCCATATTATAGTCGTAGACAAATCGGATGCGTGCCCCTTGGGGACACTCGGGAAGGTTCTCATGCAGTCTGTCGCAGGAGAAGAAGGGTGTGAACGCCGTGGCGATGGCAAGAGCGGCCATCCCTTTTCTGGAAAATCTTGAGAATATCGTTTCTTTCATATCTCGTTTCGTTTTTGTAATCCGGGAGACCGCAAGGTCTCGCCGGACTTTTCCTTTCGGATGTTTCCGCCCCGGGGTCGCAACCCCGGGCGGAAACTATAAATGGCATAGTCAATCTGATTTGTCAGAATTTTATGCTGTTGAGACGAACAACCCAGGGAGCAATCTGGACTCTAACGTCGAGATAGATCTCATCGCTCTCGTCAGGGGTTTCGGGTGTAGGATTGTTGGGGTCGTTCTCGGGGATGCGGGGGTGACCGAGGCGAGCGATCTTGTCTACAGAGAGTTTGTAGACGTTGTTGCGCACTACGTCAAACTCCATGGGGCCCATTGTGCCGTCGATGCCGTTGTCGTTGTGGCGATTCCAATAGTAATAATAGCAGTAGTAGCCCGCTTTATAATCCTCGTCGTAAGAGCTCTGGAAGATTGTGATGCCTGCGCCTGTAACAGCGTCGCGCATGTTCTTAAGTGTGACTGGTACCTCGTTACCGGTGGTGTCATCACCTGACTCTTTTCCATTCACAGCCCAAACACTCCAGTTATAGTTTGCGCTCTTGAGATAGTTCTGATAGTCAGAGCTATTATGATCTTTTTCGGCAGCTGTCCAGCGCTCATCAGTGATGTCATATGATTTTCCATCGGAAGGATCGATATAAACCAAAGGTTTTTCAGTATTTATAACTGTAGGAATCGGCCCGTCGCCGAATACAGCCTTATAGAGGCTATTGCTACGGTTGATTTCAATCTGACCACTGACATTACGAGTGCAGGAAGCCTGGATGGCGGCCTGACGGATATGACGCCACCCCATGTAGAGGCGTCCGCTGAAGTAGTAAATGATAGGGTCTAAAGCTGAATTACCGGTAAGTTTGGTATGTTCAACTCCATTGTAGGTGAATCCATCTTCGTCATTATTCAGACACTTTGCAAGGTTTGCGATATAGCCCTTGTTCCAGTATTCTTCGTAGAGAGATTGATCTGTAAGGGCTGTCGACGTGCCTTCTATCTTTCCTTTGAACACGATACCGGTTGAGATACCATTTGTTTGGTTAGGAGTGGGTCCGGGAATTACATTCTCAGTGACATATCTCCAGATTTTGTATTGTCCTGTTTTCTGATCTCCATTGACACCTTTGTAATTATCATCTCTTGCGCCGTCGTATAATACGTCAGATATCTTAACAACATTCCAGCGAGCAACATTGTGATCGGGATTGCTGAATGTGCCATCCTCTTCGAAGAACGGATAATTAAAGTATCCTTTGAAGCCAGTAGATACACCTTTATCAAATTCTTCTGCATAAGGACCTACCACATAGTTTCCACCTTCATATGTGCCGTTATTCGTTCGTCTCCATTTTTTTTCTTTACCAAGAAGCTCAATGTCTACATCTAGACCGGTGTTGCTAACGCGAGGCAAAAAATAGAACTTGTTACTCATGTTTACGAGGCACATCTTCTGGAGCTGAACCTGGACGATAGGTTTGGAGTCGTCGATGTTGCCGTTTTCGTCTGTAAGGTAGAGCACGTCATAGGTGTTGGGTCTATTTTCAGAATCTGGTGAACCATCCTTGAAGTCAAAACGAGCAACAGAACGTTCTACGAGAATAGAACCGCCAGGATTCTGGACATTTTCACTTGAATTATCAACTGAAACCTGAGGAATGTCCTGCTTGTCGGAGAGATGGAAAGGCTTGTCAACTGATGTGAAGTATTCCCAGTCGAGGAGCTTCTCGGGGAGAAGACGCTTTGCAAGAGAGACGTTGTTCATCAGGAAAGAGTTGGCGCCCCAGATTCCTAGATTGAAGTCAGCTACGCCTTCTACACCTTGAGTAACCACGCATTCTTCATTGATCCAATTGGCAGAACCGAATTCAATATTCTCGGGATCAAACACGCTGAGAAGAGCCTTAGTGGGGTTACAGAATACGAACACATAAACGGGAGGAATGTCGTATGCCTGCTGGGTTTCGTCCCAATAAAGGCTGTAGAAAGTATTGAGGTTTTCTTTCTGCAGGCGAGCTGTAGCACGATACTTCTTTTCTGCAATATCAGTAAAATAAGAGATACGGTTATTCTGCACTTCTCCCGCTACAATGAAGCCGTACTCCGCAATATCGGGATTCTCCGATCCGGGAGTGGTTTTAGCTTCAGTTGAAGCAAGCACAATGAGAGCAGTGGTCACATTGTTCTCATCTTCGAAACCTACCTCCACGCCTCCGGTGCTTCCACCTTCATCTGTGGTCTCGCTACGTGTAGCTGTGCTTCCGTCAGGCATCTTGAAATCTACAGCCATATAGACGCCTCCTGAGGTGTCAGGCTTAAGCTTTCCGGGTTCCTTTCCGGGGTCTAATGTCTCGCTGGAGCAAGCGGCGCCGAGAAGTAGCAGTGCGGCTGCAGCGAGAGAGTTGATTAAATGAAACTTCTTCATGTTTTGAAAGTATTATTGTTGTTTATTTTTGACTGTAAGGATCGGGGTGGTTATTCCTCCACTTCGACTGCTTCGGTTTGCGCCGGGGCGTTGAGGTCGAGGTATTTCACCTGGCCGTTGAATTGAAGTATTTTGTTGATTTTGGCGATAGCGG
>CAZULD010000057.1:0-10407 GCA_964621135.1 uncultured Bacteroides sp.
TTTGCCCAAAAAGTAATTACCGAAGTCCAGGTATTTGTAATGAAGGACGGTGTGCTTGACTATTCCGAGAAAATGAGTCAGGACGCAGTCGATGCGATTGAGGCTGAAGAATGGACTAAGTTTACGCTGAGCGAACCCTATCAACTCGAAGACGGTCATGCTTATGCATATGGTATCTATGTAATACATACACCTAAAGAGCATCCTATGAGTGTCGACGGCGGTACGACTATCAATGTCAAAGGTAACTCATTCTCAACCTCATCACCCAACTCAACAAGTTTCCTCAAAAGTAAGCCCTCGTGGAAGACTCTCAAATCAGGAGATATGGATGGTAACTGGTTAATGACTGCTGATATTGAGGGTGCGCCTGCTCCTATGACTGTCGATAGCTATGATGTATACCGCAACGGCACGTTAGTAGGTTCGACGACCGAATGTAGCTTTAAAGACACAGTAGACGATCTTGGTCTTTATACATATACAGTCATTTCTCGAACAGGCGACAAAGTATCTCCCGCAGTAGCCCGCGAAGTAAATGTCAAACTTCCTGCCGCATATTCTGCTCCTCTCCTTGAAAACAGCACCTTCGACAATACCACTAAAGAATTGGTTATCGACTGGAACATGGATAAGGAAATAGCTCACTGTGGCCAAGCTGCCTATACAGCAGGTTTTGACGAAGAAATGGACCTTATGTGGGGCGCACAATTCACTGAGGCCGATCTGTCTGCTTATAAGGGTTATACTATTACAAAGATCAAATTTGTGATTGGGGCTGAAGTCGGTCCGCTGAAGGTTGGCGTATATACAACTAAGGGTGTAGCGCTTTCTGAAATTGAAATTCCTGCCAATAAAGTTACTCCGCTGGCCATCTGCACAGTGAAACTTCCCGAACCGGTAGCAATTACCGGCGAAGAGTCTCTCATTTTGGCTTATTCTGCAACTATACCTGCTAATACGTCTGCGCTAATTCTTGACGAAGGACCACTGGTCGACAACGGTGCTAAAATTAGTTTGACAGATGGTGCAAAATGGCTCAATCTTTCGACCCTTAATGCAGCTTATGGCAACTATAATATCTTTATCTCTGCTATGGCTTCAGAAAGCGAGTATGCAGATGCACCTGCCAACTGTGTTGAGATTGGTCGTGTAAATAGCATGAAGTCCTCTATTGTTACTGCTGACACTGTTTACGGCGTAACTTCAAACAATGCTTCAGTACAAACTGAAGACGCAAAGACAACTTCTGTACCAAAGGTTGATCACTTCAATGTATATGCTAATGGTGAAAAGGTCGGAGAGACTAAGGCTTATCAACATTCAGAAATAATCAAGCGCTTTGCATCATTTGATTATTATGTGACTACCGTCTATACTAATGGATGGGAATCACCTGCGTCAGAAACAGTTTCGTTTACTAACCGCATCGCGCAGAAGGCTGTTGCTCCCTTCGGGCTGACTGGCACTAAAGATGGTGAAGATCTCAAGCTCGAATGGCAAGCCCCCGAAAACTCTACGGTTTATACCTATGTGCCCGAAGATGCTCAGATGATGGCTCTTAAAATGACCGGTTCCGGCAGCACGCTGACATCATATTGTGTGGCTATGTTCCCTGAAACCGAAGTCGCTGCCAATGTGGGTGACTATATCTCTCATATTCAATTTGGCGTCGGAAATCCTGAAATATCATCGGCTGCCGTTATCGTTATGTTCGGTGAAGGTATTGTATATACCCAGACCGTTCCAGTCTCTTCTCTTTTCAAAGGTGTTAATGATGTCCGACTGAACGAACCTGTTAAGATCCCCGCAGGAACTGATGTGCGTGTAGGTTTCATTATGTCATATTCTTCTAAAGCAGATCATCCTCTGGGTTGCTTTGCATGTGACGATCATGACGGTTTGGGCGACCTTATCTCATCAAGCGGTAGCTCTTGGAAAACTCTCCACACCGGTCTGAAATCAAATTATTGCTGGTATGTGAAAGGTATTATCAGCAAAGCTGACCAAACAATAAATGACGGTCCGGCACGCGTTGCTTCGCGAGCAACTGCAAGTTACAATGTTTATCGCGATGGTGTCCTTCTTGAAAATGTTGCATCAACATCATATGTTGTAAAGAATGCCCAATCCGGTCGCTACTATGTTACGGCAGTTGATGGTGACGACGAATCAGGTGAATCAAATGCTGTTGAATTCGGTGCAACTACAGGTATCGAAGATGTAATCGGTAACTCAGCAGAAGCTGTAATTTACGATGCAGCAAGTTCTACTATTATTGCCGGTGCACCTGCCTCATTCAATGTTTTCAACATGAACGGTGCGTGTGTAGCTGAAGGTGAGGGTAACTCACTCAGCGTAGCTCAGCTCTCCGCCGGAGTATATACAGTGCGTACTGTGTTTGCTGACGGTTCGGTTGTCGTTGTAAAGATTGCCAAATAATCGCTTATAAAGCGTAATATCCAATATTGTCGGGTCGGTCTCAAATCAGAGATCGACCCGACATGTTTTTTAAGCTCTGAGTCAAAACAATTTCAATTGCCAAAGGAAATGTGTATCTTTGTGGAAAATTAAAAGATTATGGCTAACGCAACCAAAACCAATGCCGTGAGATTGCTCGAGCGTGCTAAACTTAAGTTTGAGACTGTCCCTTACGAAGTAGACGAGAATGATCTGGCTGCAACTCATGTGGCTGATCAACTTGGTGAGGACATTGCTCAGGTTTTCAAGACTCTTGTGCTTCACGGCGACAGAGTAGGACACTTTGTATGTGTTATCCCCGGCGATTGTGAGGTGGATCTCAAAAAAGCTGCTAAAGCTGCCGGAGCAAAGAAAGCTGAAATGATAGCTATGAAAGAGTTGCTTCCGACGACGGGATACATTCGCGGGGGGTGTTCTCCGATAGGAATGAAAAAACCGTTTCCGACATTTTTTGATGCTACAGCCATGTTATATGATACGATATATGTGAGTGCAGGTATGCGCGGTCTTCAGATAAAGATTAATCCTAACGATTTGATAAGATTCGTTGGCGCAGAAGTGGTAGATCTTACTAAAAATAAAGAGCAATGAACAGTTTCGGCACACTTTTTCGACTGACTACATTCGGTGAAAGTCACGGTCCGGCCATCGGCGGAGTGATAGACGGTATGCCGGCCGGATTCGAACTTGATTTCGACGAAATCCAGCATCAGCTTGACCGTCGTAAACCGGGACAATCAGCTATTGTAACGGCTCGTAAAGAAAGCGATCAAGTCAAATTTTTATCCGGAATATTCGAAGGGAAAACGACCGGAACCCCGATTGGTTTTGTGATTGAAAACAACGACCAGCATAGCAATGATTATGAAAATATGCGCCATTGTTTCAGGCCGTCGCATGCTGATTATACCTACCAGACAAAATATGGCATCCGTGACTATCGCGGTGGAGGTCGCTCGTCGGCCCGCGAGACGGCGTCGCGTGTCGTAGGGGGGGCATTAGCTCGTCAGGTGTTGGATTCAAAAGGAATAAAGGTTACTGCTTATACATCGCAGGTAGGCCATATTGTTATCGATAAAGATTACACGCGTTATGATCTGGATTTGGCTGAAACAAATTTAGTTCGCTGTCCTGATCTTTCTGTGGCAGAAGCGATGGAAGCCATTATCCGAGACGTTAAAGCTCAAGGCGACACAATCGGAGGAGTGGTAAGTTGCGTGGTTAAAGGGATGCCTGTTGGGCTCGGAGAGCCAGTGTTTGGCAAATTACACGCTCAGTTAGCGGCTGCAATGATGAGTATTAATGCCGCCAAAGGGTTCGACTACGGCATGGGATTCGGTGGAGTGACGATGAAGGGTTCACAGGCAATCGATAGGTTTTATACCACTTCGGATGGATCGGTCAGAACGCGAACAAACATGTCCGGTGGAATACAAGGTGGTATCTCTAACGGCGAAGACATTTATTTCCGTGTGGCATTCAAGCCGGTTGCAACGCTACTTCAAGAGATTGAGACTATAACCGACAGTGGTGAGGCGACCACTCTTAAAACTCGTGGTAGACATGATCCTTGCGTCGTAGCCCGCGCAGTCCCGGTCGTTGAAGCTATGGCCGCAATGGTTATTCTTGATGCTCTGCTGCTTGACAAGACTGTCCATTTGTAATGAGCAATCCATATTTCAAGGACTACTCCGATTTTCTGAGTGAGCATTTTGACGGCAAGGTTCAGAAAATAACAATCAATGCAGGCTTTACATGCCCGAACAGAGACGGATCATTGGGGCGAGGAGGGTGCAGTTATTGTAACAACAGTTCGTTTTCTCCCGGTGGTATCAACGAGATCAAGTCTGTAACACATCAGTTGATTGAAGGGAAACGATTCTTCGCCCGTAAGTATCCCTCTATGCGCTATATAGCCTATTTTCAAAGCTATACAAATACATACGGAGATGTTGATGACGTCATGGCTCTTTACAAAGAAGCCATGGCCGATAATGAAGTCGTAGGCGTGATAATTGGTACGCGTCCTGACTGTATGCCCGATAGACTACTCACGAGACTTGCTGAATTGAATCGCCGGAAAACAGTCATTGTTGAATATGGCGCTGAAAGCAGCCATAATGAAACACTCAAAGCGGTCAATCGGTGTCATGACTGGGAGGCTACAGTTGATGCTGTTTCGCGAACTAAGTCAAATGGAATACTCACAGGCTTACATTTCATCCTCGGGCTGCCCGGTGAGACGGAGGAGATGATGTTACATACGGTTGAGCGACTTTCAGCGTTGCCTATCGATACGGTTAAATTTCATCAGCTTCAGATTATAAAAGGCACACGCTTAGGTGCGCAGTATCTTGCTGATAAATCGTCGATAAAAGTTTTTAGTGCTGAAGAATATCTTGACTTGTGCGTTAAAATACTATCGCGACTCAGAAAGGATATCGCTATCGAACGTTTCGTCTCGCAGTCGCCTGACGGTTTGCTGCTCGCTCCAAGATGGGGGCTGAAGAACTACGAGTTCATCCACAAGCTGCTTGCTCGGCTTGGTCAAACGGCAGATTTTGCCTAACTTTGCAATATGCAACAAAATAATATAAATTCTAATCCAAACGATATGAAACATCAGATTTTAAGCGCTGCCTGTGGCGCAGCTCTCATCGGAGCCGCAGCAGTGTCGTGCGGCGACCATGAGCGTAAGAATCCGTTCTTGGAATCCTACACTACGCCGTATGAGATTCCTCCTTTTGAACAAATTACCTATGCCGACTATCTTCCTGCTCTTGAAGCAGGTATAGCTCAGCACGAGGCTCAGATTGACTCGATCGTCAACAATCCTGAGACTCCTACCTTCGAGAACACTATTCTGGCTCTCGACCGTTCAGGCGAAATACTTGAAAAGGTAGTGGCTGTTTTTGCTAATCTCGATGAATCTAATTCTTCGCCCGAGATGGTTGAGATTGCCGAAAAGTTCTATCCGATGCTCTCTCAGCATAGCGACGAGACCTCTATGAATGAAAAGCTCTTCGAACGCGTAAAATATCTTTATGATCATCCTGAACTCGGGTATGCAAAGGATCAGCGCCGAATGATCGAGGATTCATATAAAAGTTTTACTCGAAACGGTGCTTTACTCAACGCAGAACAGAAAGAAGAACTTAAAAAATTGAATGGTGAACTTACCGATCTGTATCTTCAGTTCAATAAAAACTTGCTGAACGCCACCAACAGTTTTCAAATCGTCGTAAATGACTCGACCCGTCTTGGTGGGCTGCCTGCGTCGAGTGTAGCTGTTGCTGCCGAAGAAGCTGAGAAGCGTGGTCTTGGTGAAGGGAACTGGGTATTTACACTCCATGCACCCAGCCGTCTGCCGTTACTACAGTACGCTGATGATCGCGACCTCCGTAAGGAAATGTATGAAGGTTATACCAGTCTCGCTTCATCAGGTGAATACGATAACAACCCTGTTATCAGCAAAATTCTTATTGCTCGTGCAAAGAAGGCTCAACTTCTCGGTTTCGAGAATTTTGGTTCATACATGACTGATAACGTAATGGCTAAGACCGTAGATAATGCTGAGAACCTGTTAATGCAGATCTGGCAACCCGCAGTCAAGAAAGTCGGCGAAGAAGTTGCTGAAATGCAGGCTGTTGTCGATGAAAATGGTGGCGGTTTCAAGATTGCTCCCTGGGACTACTACTATTATGCGGAAAAAGTACGTCAGAAAAAATATGATCTTGACGAATCGAAGGTGAGAGAATATTTTGCACTTGATTCTGTTCGTAACGGTATTTTCAATATGGCTGAACGCCTCTATGGTGTGAAGTTTACCGAAATGCCTGATGCGCCCAAATATTTCGACGAAGTGACGGTATATGATGTAACAGATGCTCAAACGGGTGAACATGTAGCTGTGTTCATGACCGATTATTTCCCGCGTGAATCCAAACGCCAGGGGGCATGGATGAGCGAATTCAAGGGGTCTTGGTTAAAAGATGACGGAACATCTTCACGTCCGGTTATCTTCAACGTCGGCAACTTCTCTCGTCCTACGGCTGATGCTCCTGCTCTTTTGACTCTTGATGAAGTTGAGACAATGTTCCATGAGTTTGGTCATGGTCTCCACGGCATGCTCTCGCGTGCACGTTATAAAGGTCAGTCGGGAACCAATGTAGACCGTGATTTCGTAGAACTTCCCTCTCAGATTCATGAACATTGGGCTCTTGAACCAGAACTTCTCAAAACTTATGCACGTCATTATAAGACTGGCGAAGTTATTCCTGATGAAATGATCGCTAAACTCGAAGCAGCTTCGACTCACAATCAGGGATTTGCAACGGCCGAACTGGCAGGAGCGGCTCTCCTCGATCTCGAATATGGTAAACTCAATCCAACCGAAGATATCGATGTAGCTGCATTTGAGAAACGCGTTGCTGAGAAACTCGGTATGCCTGCAGAACTTACGTTCCGCTACCGTTCGCCTTATTTCAAGCATATCTTTGGCAGTGACGGTTATGCTTCAGGTTATTACACCTATCTCTGGGCAGAAGTACTCGACACTGACGGATTTGAACTCTTCAAGGAGAAAGGAATCTTTGATCCGTCCACTGCAAAAGCGTTCAAGGAGAACGTCCTTGAGAAAGGCGGTTCGGAAGATCCCATGGTTCTTTATGTGAATTTCCGCGGTCACGAACCTTCTGTAGACGCGCTTCTGCGCAACCGTGGCCTCGAACCCATGCCACAAATGGATCTTAAGACCAAATCAGGCAAATAATATTATTGATAATATCATTTTATGCGGCTCGGATTAAATGGACAATCCGAGCCGTTTTTATTTAACACGCAGCGTCATTCGGGTGTGGGGAAAACAAAGAATAGGATAAGAGTGTTAACAATATAAACATTAACAGGAAATGCGACTTTCATCACTCTTACATCCAAAAATGATAGATGATGCGCGGGTTGTGGATGACTCGCGTCTGCGTTTTTTGCCAAGGTTCTCAGATAAATTCAGGATCATAACGATGGCAGTCATTATAGGAATTATTGTAGGCTTGGGAGCTGCATTCCTGAAATGGTCTGTCCCATTTGTGATAAAATTGATTGATCCGGATTTAGGGGATGGCCCGCATTGGAATTTACTATGGTTGCCGATTGTAGGTATTTTGTTAACTGGTATTTATCAGCGATATATTCTCAGAGATCATATTTCACATGGTATCGACCGACTGGTTGTGGATCTGTCTGAAAAAAAATATTATCTCAGTTATAAGCTAACGTATGCACCACTTATTGCCAGTTCGATAACGTTAGGATTCGGAGGTTCGGCCGGTAGTGAAGGACCTATTGCGTATGCCGGAGCGGCAGTTGGAAGTAACGTAGGCCGCATTTGTGGTGTGTCTACCGATACGGTTTATTTACTTATTGCTATTGGCGCAGGTGCGGGTATTGCAGGTATCTTCAAAGCTCCCGTAGGTGGTGCGATTTTTACACTTGAGGTACTCGGAATGGCGATGACGACAGTGTCGGTTATTGCCCTGTTTGCAGCGACGATTGCTTCGGCTCTTACGGTCTTTGCTTTTACCGGCTTTACGTTGGACCTCCCTTGGACAGCCAACATAAATTTTGATCCGGCAATAATGTTATGGACAATCGGACTCGGAGTATTTTGCGGCTTATATTCGATCTACTACTCTCATGTTATGATGAAAATGCGCAAGGTCTATAAGTCGATTTCCAATCCATGGCTGATGAACCTTGCTTCGGGTGCTGTGTTAGCCTTGATGCTATTTTTATTCCCTAGCTTGTATAGTGAGGGATACGGTGTAATCGGTAAGGTTATAAATCTTGACTGGAATGCCCCGGCAGTAGGTTCAATTTTCGGGGGGCTGTCTCTTGGAATGTGGACTTTACCGGTAATATTATTCGGGATAATGCTGGCTAAATGTTTTGCGTGTTCTGCTGCGAATAGTGGTGGCGGTGTTGCCGGTGATTTCGCACCTACGTTATTCGCCGGAGCTATTGTCGGACTATTTTTCGCACTTAGTGCAAATAATTTATTTGAAATAAGTCTAAAGCCGCAGGTATTTGCATTCATCGGAATGGCCGGTGTAATGGCCGGCGTGATTCGTGCCCCGCTCTTGGCCTTATTTCTGACTATGGAAATGTGCAATGCTTTTGACTACATATTCCCGTTGGTAGCCGTTACTATGATCTCTTACGGAATGGTAATGCTTGCGACTGGCCACAGATTTTATCGGATCACACATATTCACCCTCACAGTCATCAATAAGTCATTAGAGGCGATTGAAAGGCGTCCTCGATGTGCTCAATATTATAGCGTTCCGCTGTCCCGTTGATAGCTATGAGATCAAACTGAATCTTATGATCAATGCGATTATAGTTGACATAGACCTGCCCTGCACGAATTAATCTATTTGTCTTCTTTTTATCGATAGCTTCGAGAGGATCATCGTCGTTATTGGTGCGCGTCTTAACTTCTACAAAGATTATTCTATCACCCTTGTAAGCTATGATGTCGATTTCATAGTGATGCATGCGCCAGTTTCGTTCAGCTATGGAATAACCGTTTGCAGCGAGATAATCCGCGGCGAGTTCTTCACCCCACCGCCCTGTTTCGTTATGCTTAGCCATGGATTATAGAACAAGTTCAGAAAAAAGACGCTCAAATGTATCGTCAAGGTTATCACAAAGGCCTGGATGAGGACGCGATGTCTGTATACATGCACTTCGCACGGCTGCCAGCCACCGGAAACGTTCCGTAACGTCCAATGCCCCGATTGTACCTCCTGATGAGTGCCCCTCGGCTACTTTGACGAGTCCGTTAAGTTGATTTGAAATCTCCTGCGGGGTATGCTGTGGTGCGAATGCCGCAATTTTGTTAAAATCAGGGTGGATCGCGATTCTAAGCCATCTGTGCCGTTTGCACATCATTACCAATCCTACGTTGATGAACTCTTCGCGTTCAACTCGTGGCACATAACGCACCACAGCATATTCATATAAGTGCTTGTCGTGCATTGCGGGCTTTATTTAAAAAGATTTCACTATTGGCGAGACGGGTATGTAAGAAGTTTTTGTATACTTCTCTTACCTCGTCAGGAGTCTCTGAGCTGCCTTCATGAATCAGCCAGTCGTCAGGTATCGAGTCAACAATTTTATCGAGCAGATCGGGTGTGAGGCGACGCTTGGCTTCAGCATCTGCTTCATCAAGTTGCGAGGCATAACGCAGGAGACTATGATCTTTAATGTATAGGAATGGCGTTAGTGGCGCTCTATCAAGATCTTTCCATGAATGATGGAAATAGAGAGTAGCACCATGATCAATCAGCCATAATTCGCGATTCCATACAAGCATATTTGTGTTGCGCGTTGTTCGGTCGACATTCGTAAGGAATGCGTCGAGCCATACGATCATTGATGCTTCTCGCTCGTCAACCGGATTAACGACCGGATCGAAAGTCAGTGATCCGGATAAGAAATGCAGTCCGAGATTCAGCCCGAGACTTGCTTTTAACAGATCTTGAATTTCTTCGTCACCTTCTGTTCTACCGAAATCTTCGTCAATGTCGAGTAAAACCAGTTCAGGGACTCTAAGTCCGAGGGCGCGTGCAATCTCACCTCCGATCATTTCAGCTACGAGAGCCTTAGCTCCATGACCCGCTCCACGGAATTTTACTACATATTTAAATCCGTCATTAGCTTCAGCGAGAGCCGGTAGCGACCCTCCTTCTCGTAATGGGGTGATATACCGCGTAACTTGCTGGTGTCTCAATCCCTCATATTTGTGGTCATTCTGCATTGTTTCCTCCATATTGTTCAAGATATGCCTCACAAGCTTCTACAAGTTCATCATACCATTCCTGACCAAAATATCTCACGAGCGGACCTTCGAGGAAACGATATAG
>CAZULD010000057.1:10507-12880 GCA_964621135.1 uncultured Bacteroides sp.
TATGCCACTCCATTCGCTTCTATTTCACGTTGAGCTGCAGGTAAGAGATCATCCCAAATGATTGGAAGAACCTCTTCGAGTCGGTGGCGTTCTTCTTCTGTTATAGGAGCGCCGGCATCCCCTTCAATGCAGCATTCTCCAAGACAACTATCAAGGTCGCAGCAAAAAAAACGTTCTGCCAGATCCAGACTTACAAGTGTATCGCGTATCTGTAACATTATTTGTTCTTCAGTATCTTCAGACATAATATTTTCCCGGTCTAATTATTTACGATTCGGCTGACTCCGATCAGTCGATCATATCGGTCGCCGGGCTGACGTGTATATACTTTTATGAGATATTCGTTTACGGTTTGATATTTATCTCCATCGATAATGTTTGAGTAGCCTCGCCTTTTCCCTTTAGGGACGGCTAAATAATTATAATTATAGGATCCCTGTTTCAGTAACATGGCTTTTTCATATCGTCCTAGCGCAGGATTATAATGCATTCTGGCGTTCTCGTCAAACCTACGGTCTGAGAGATCTCCATCAATGAAAATCATAGTTCCCGGTAATTCATCCATATCGAGTGTGAAATGCACTACCACATAATCCGCCATAATGTCCCCATCATCAGAATCCCATTCACGAATGAGGTATCTTCCTAATTGGGTCTGGTCGAATAGATAGCTACTTTTTACTCGAGGCTGGTCAGGCCGGAGAGTGACATGATAATATGGATCCAGATATTCAATTCTCTCAACATTCATTCCTGGATAATCGAGCGTCACGCTTTCAAAACGTCGATATTCGTTTCCCGCTTCGAAAATCAGGGGAGCAAGATGCTCATAAATCGCTTTTCTTCCAGACATCCTTAAAGGTTGACGTAATACTGCCTCATTGTCAAGACGTCCATTTTGCTGAATCATAACCGTCAGATCATTAAAGGGATCCGTAACATTCTCCCTCTCAGTGTCAACTATTACCGAAAGCTGTTGATGTCCCTTGTTATAGTCAATATCTGTTCGTGTAGTCAGTTCCAAGCCTATTCTGGCGCTGTGTTCGCTGACCATAAAGCGCCACTGAGCTACCGGACTTTCAGGATGCCCTTCTTCATAGAGACTGACCAGATAATTTCCTGAAAGGAGTGGCGACATATCTTTGTTGGGAATTGTGAAACGATAATGGACATAGTTTACGGTTGTGCCTCTGGAAAAAGCATAATCGTCGACGGTCGCTTCATTAAATCCATCAACAATTTCAGAATCGACCAGTCCCGAAGGTTGCCAGTTGGCGTTGCAATGTGTAAGTCGATATCTGAAATATTCCCTGTCATCTGAAAGATGGTCGAAACTGAAAGTAAGTATGTCATTCGATCCAATAATTAGTACAGGGGGGGCGAAAGGATCATCGTTAAGTTGACATCTTAAAGTGCGGATTCGTTCATCAAGCGATCCCCCCATTGTATCTGTGATGGGTAATGCAATACTTCGAACTGATAAACACATCGCGAAGATAAGGAATAATATGTAGGTTTGAATCTTACTTACCATTCGATTTCTTTTTGCCCGTGAGCTTTTAGCCACGCGTTTGCCTGAGAGAAATGACGACACCCGAAAAAACCACGGAATGCTGACAGTGGTGAAGGGTGGGGGGCGGTCAGGACAAGGTGTCGGTTACGATCAATAAACTCTCCTTTTCTTATTGCGTAGCTACCCCAAAGCATGAATACAAGTCCATGACGTTCTTCTGCCAGTTTTCGGACTGCGGCATCCGTAAATTCTTCCCATCCTTGTCCCTGATGGGATCCTGCCCGATGTGCTTCTACAGTCAGAGTGGCGTTGAGCAGAAGTACTCCCTGCTTGGCCCATCTGTCAAGATTACCGCTTGTAGGCATAGGCACATTTAGATCAGAAGATACTTCCTTAAAAATATTGATAAGCGACGGTGGCATCATTATGCCATCGCCTACCGAAAAACACAATCCGTTAGCCTGTCCCGGTCCATGATAAGGATCCTGTCCGAGAATAACTACCTTCACATCATCGAAAGGACATGAGTCAAATGCGGCAAATATACGCGCAGCCGGAGGATAGACCGTTGTAGTGCGATATCTGTCTCGCACAAAGTTGGTGAGTTTTACAAAATATTCTTTGTCCCACTCACTGTTAAGCCTTTCTTTCCAGCTCTCATCAATTCTAACATTCATTGACATATTCTTTTTTGCAAATCTACGAAAATAATCTTAAATTTGCGTTGTTTTAGCCTTAAGAACTAACCGCCCCTGTAGTTTAATGGATAAAATGGAGGATTCCGGTTCCTTTGATAAGGGTTCGATTCCCTTCGGGGGTACACTGACTTCCTGTTTGTGTATTTAAAACATTATTAACCA
>CAZULD010000058.1:0-12626 GCA_964621135.1 uncultured Bacteroides sp.
CTCTCCTACGGCTTGAAGTACAGCTTGATTGTACGAAGCGATCGCACTCTCCATCTGTATTTTAGCATCGGTAGTCGCTCTCTTGCGGGCAAATCCGTCGAAGAGAGTCCACGATAACGTAGGGGCAACAGTATAACTATAACTGTTGCGGGCAAAAAGATCGCCCATTTCGTGAGCTGAAGTTCCGATAGTTCCTGTGAGGGAAAGAGTCGGAAGATAATCCTTTTTTGCTATACCGACGGCGTCAGCCGCTACTTGGATCTGCTGTCTTGCTGCTACAATATCAGGACGGCGATTGATCAGATCAAGCGAAATATTCTTTGCAACAAGCTGTGAATGATGCAGTAACGACTTGGAATCTTCCATAACTTGCAACAGATCCGCCTGTCTTTCGCCTAAAAGTAGAGCTAATTGATTGAGGGTTGTCCTGATCGACGTTTCGAGAAGTGGAATTGAAGCCTTAGTCGAAAAATAAACAGTTTTTGCCTGAGCCACATCGAGCATCGAAGCCAATCCTGCTTTATGACGGGCTTCTGTTATCTTGACCACCTGTAACTGGTTTTCTGAATGAGTCAACGCAACCTCCATTTCTGCCTGATAAACACGGAGATTGACATAAGCGGTGGCTACCTGAGCTTGTATAGATACCATTGAGGCAGCATACTCCGCCCTGCTTACTCTGAGTTGCGAATTACTTTGCTTCACAGACGCACGGATTTTTCCGAAAAGATCTATTTCCCAATTCATGGTTGCGCCTCCGTTCCAGTATTGAATTTTGCTGGCACTCACACCGTGGCCCTGCATCGCACCTGAGTCTCGGTTGGCGTTCCATCCGGCATTGACATTCACATGTGGATAATAGGCTGCCTTTGCTGAGCCTACCGCGTTGGCAGCCGCATCAACTCGCTTTGCAGCTATTACAAGATCGTAATTACGTTCTATGGCAAGATTGACCAGCGAATCGAGAATAGGATCCCCAAAATTACGCCACCATTGGGCATCATCAACTTCATTGATTTCATCTGTTGATTGCAGCTCATCTTCAGCATCGGAATTGCTGTCGCGTGTCTCGAATTTTACATTCTTGACATTAATATCGCGGACAGATTGAGCATCAGCTTCTATCATTCCAGCCGAGGCTGCCACAATCAAAATTGCATAACGTAATGTATTAATTTTCATGTCGTTTATTATATAACTCTACAAATTATCAGCATAAAATGCTGTATTTCTAACATTCGGATCTTTCATTTCGTTTTTACAATAAGAATCATATTAATATTTTTTAACCCTTATAATTAGCCGTCACTCTTTGCACAATAAGCTCTAATATTTTCGCGTTAGTTTATTATTGTGTAACTTTACGTTCCAATTCGCAGCTAATGCTGATATGAACCAAGCATACTCTATGAGATCGAAGATCAAAAAACTGACTATAATCTGCTGTTTAGCCTTGTCAATAACTTTTGGCATCGCGGCTCAGGATGGCACGAATGCCTACAACTTTCTTAACATCACATCTTCTTCCAAAATTTACGGTCTCGGTGGTGTCAATATCTCACTGGTCGACGATGAACTCTCGACATCCGATCAGAATCCTGCCCTTCTCGGCAATGAGATGAATAATCAGCTCGCATTGAATTATATGCACTATGTAGGTGGCTCCAACTTTGCAGGCTTACGATTTGCAAGAGCAGCCGGTGAGCATGGGGCATGGTCTGCCGCTGTGCGTTACTTCGGATATGGATCAATGACCGAAGCCCTTCCCGACGGGTCAATCGTTGGATCGTTTTCACCTAAGGACGTCGCTTTCGGAGGCACTTATTCTCATGATTTCACTTCACGTATTCGCGGCGGTATAGCTCTGAATATGCTTTACAGCGGATATGCCGACTATACAGCCTTCGCTCTCTCGACCGATCTCGGTCTCAATTATTACGATGACGAGCGTGATCTATCGCTATCTGTAGTTGCAGCCAACCTCGGCGGTCAGGTCAAACGCTTCGATCAGGCATACGACCGTTTGCCTTTCGACATCCGCGTCGGTTGGTCTCAATCTTTCGGAACTTTTCCTGTTAGATTTTCCATCACTGCATGGAATCTTACCAAGTGGTCGCTGCCTTACGTTGAGACCGGCAACGGTTCGGCTGATGAAACCCCTGTCATAAAAGACTCTTTCAAATCAAATCTGTTCCGTCACCTTGTGTTTGGTGCAGATCTGATTTCGAGCGAAAACTTTTATATCGCCTTAGGCTACAATTATAAAACCCGAACTGATATGGCCACCTATTCCCGCAATATGCTTTCGGGGTTCTCTTTGGGCGCAGGTATCAACGTGCGGTCGTTCAGCATTGGCATAGCTCTTGCCCAACCGCATACCGGCGCAACAACATTCATGTTCAACCTCAACTGTAACATAGACCAACTTCTTCACTAACATCACTATGTCAGATAAGAAAATCATCATAGCTATCGACGGCTATTCATCGTCGGGCAAAAGTACCATGGCGCGCCGCCTCGCAAGTAAGATCGGCTACCGCTATATTGATTCCGGCGCAATGTATCGCGCAGTTACTTTATATGCACTCGACAATGGCATAATCGACGCTGCGGGTAACATTGACCGCGACCGTCTCGTCGCTGCCCTACCCTCAATCCGCATTGACTTCCGGCCAACCGACGAAGGAAATCAGCATACTATGCTTGACGGCCGCGACGTCGAAACTGAGATCCGTCAGCTACGCGTATCAGACAACGTTTCGCCAATCGCGGCAATAAAAGAGGTTCGCTCGGCTCTTACAGATATGCAGCGTGCTCTCGGACAAGATAAAGGCATCGTGATGGACGGTCGAGATATAGGCACAACGGTTTTTCCTAACGCCGAGCTAAAGATATTTGTCAATGCTTCAGCCGAAACCCGTGCGCGCCGTCGTTTCCTCGAAATGAGTGACAAAGGTGAGCCTGTCAATTATGAAGAAGTTCTCGCCAATGTTGTCCGTCGCGATCACATAGATGAGACTCGTGAAGAAAGTCCTCTCCGACGTGCAGAGGATGCCATCGATCTTGACAACAGCGATATGACCATTGACAAGCAGGACGCATGGCTTGAACGCCGCTATCGCGAAGCCATTTCTTGCTGACCCTTCCTCATGGTGCTGATTGAAATTGATAAAGATTCCGGGTTTTGCTTTGGAGTGACAGCCGCTATCGGTAAAGCCGAAGAACAACTTGCTTCGGACGGAACATTATATTGCCTTGGCGATATCGTCCATAACAGCGATGAAGTCGAACGTCTTCAAGCAAAAGGACTGCGCACGATTACTCACGAGCAACTTGCCGATCTTCATGACGTCAAGGTTTTGTTGCGTGCCCATGGCGAGCCTCCTTCTACCTACGAACTTGCTCGCCGTAACAATATCCGCATCATAGACGCAACTTGCCCTGTCGTGCTCAAACTACAGGAACGAATAAAGAGTGCGTTCGATCGCACTGACCGACGCCCTCAGATTGTGATCTACGGCAAACTCGGCCATGCCGAGGTTAACGGACTCGTGGGCCAGACCGGAGGCCAGGCGATTGTTGTCGAAGACATTTCAGGCCTCGACAAAATAGATTTTTCCCGTGATATTGCACTCTACTCCCAGACAACAAAGTCCCTTGAGGGGTTCCGGACCATTATTGAGGAAATAAAACGACGGAAATCTCCGGACGCGAAATTCGAGTCATTCGATACAATCTGTCGTCGTGTGAGCAATCGCGTAGAGCACCTCAAACAATTCGCCGCCGACCATCAGGTCATCTTGTTTGTGGCAGGCACGAAAAGTAGCAACGGTAAGATTCTCTATAACCACTGCCTCGATGTCAATCCTCGGACTCATCTGCTGTCGAACGCCTCACATCTCAAACCTGAATGGCTCGTTGGTGCTGACTCTATAGGCATATGCGGAGCCACTTCTACTCCGCGCTGGCTTATGGAACAAGTTCGCGACGAAGCAGCTCGTCTCACCAATTCGCCGACCAATGGATAAGTTTATCGCCATTGATGTTGAGACCGCAAATTTCCATCCTTCGAGTATCTGTGCCATAGGTGCGGTAAAAGTAGAAGACGGCCTGATAACCGATAAACGCTACACTCTTGTTCGACCTGAGCCTGATTGGTATTCCCGTGCGTGTATAAACGTCCACGGTATTACAGACGAAGATACTTATAATGCTCCGTCGTTTGGCACCGTATGGAAATCATGGCAATCTTGGCTCGAAGGATTTACACTGGTCGCCCACAACGCAGCCTTCGATTCCAAATGTATCAGAGAGGCATGTAGAACTTATGGACTCGAAGCTCCAGAAATCTGGGCTTGTACCCTGGTGGCGGCCAGAAGGTCTATACCACGAGCCATGTGTCCCTCTAAATCTCTTGACTCACTCTGTAACTTCTTCGGGATAACACTTCTACATCATCACAATGCGCTTGACGACGCCTTAGCTGCAGCTCAGCTAGGATTGATTCTATTATAGATTATGAAAATATTACAATTATTCTTCTCATTAACACTTATCAGCGGAATAGGCTGCGCTTGCTCAGATTCAAAATCCCCCTATCACGATCAGGTCGTAGCTGCCGCCAAACGTGATGCGTACGCTGTCGCGGATGCTAAAGGAGGAACGATGGAACGTGAAAAGGCAGTTCTTGCAATACGCGTCCGCGAACATTCATTGCGCACAAACGGCCTTGATAATGAGGCTGATCTATATATCGAAACTGCAGGTGCACTGCTTATCGACAGCCTTCAGATCATCGAAGTTCGCGCATTTGTTAAACAATCTGAATAAGGCATAATCTGTATATTTAGCCCATCAAATTATACCAAATAGCAATTTGCTAACCTTTCCATTTAAAAGCAACATATTTCCACAAATAAACCTCCAACAATCCACCATACATGTTAATAAATATTAAAATCAAACATTTTTCCATCAAAATACTTGCAGGGGTAATCTCATTCCACTAACTTTGCAATGTGTTTTTCATGGTATAGATTTAAGGTTAATAAAGATTGGTTTGTCGCGAGACAAATCAATTTTTTTATACTCTTCACATAAAACTTTTGGAACAAAAAAATCAGGAGGGTGTAGTGAATCCACAGTCTCCTGAAAATATAGTTGTGTAATTAAATTTACTCAGAAATATGTTGTATCCGTTTATATGAGCTAAGACTCCCATATTTTGCCGCTAATTTCGTATGATGAGCAGCTTGAGCTTGATTAACTTTAGTCCCTTTACCTTCACGATACATTTTCGCGAGACGCTCATGAACCACAGCGAGCACTGAATTGGGAAGTTTTCCGTTCTGAGCTATCGGCACATAATAATATAATGCGCGGGCATAGTTCTGGTTAAGAAAATCACCGTTATAATTCATGCTGCCAAGATAATATCTCGCCCAATCGTCACCTTGTTCCGCAGCTTTCTCTCGAGCCTTCAGACTTGGAAGAAAACCATCTTTGTATATCGGTTCATTTTGAATCTTTTTGCCTGACTGTGCAGCCTGAATAAACTCCAAAGCAGTTTGGGCTTTCTGTGCAGTTTCACTATCTCCGCGATTCTCGTTTTTTCTTGGAAGGTAAAGTGCTGTCCGTGCAGCATCGTCTCCAAGATCACCTGCTATGTACAACCAAAAGAAGGATTCCGGATAATCTATAGCGCCACCTCCATTTGCACGCAAATTGAAGCCATAAAGCGACATTCCGCGGGGATATCCCTTCAGAGCTCCATTGCGATAGTTTTCACGCGCCTTGACAAGATCCTCCTTAACACCCTTACCCATTGTGTACATACTACCTAACGCAGTATAGCCGAAACCAAATGGCATTGGAGTACAAAGGTCAAAATAACTCTTTGCCTTCTTGTAATCTTTGTGTGTGAAGTAATAAAACCCTAAATAACCGTTGGCTTCATCGTATCCGGCTTGTGCAACAGCTTTCAGAAGTTTTACTCCCTCCGAAGCACGTTTGGCATATTCTGGCGAGAATGCATATAGCACACCGAGTTCCATTGCTCCTCTCTTATCAGTATCTGATACCAGTTTCAAACAACGTTCCGCCAGTTCCGGACTACCGACCTTATGATATAATGCAAGACTAACAACACTATCTGCAGAAATTTTTCCGCTCTCATATTGCTTACGGATTGACTCATATGTAGAGTTAGAGACATCCTGCTGTCCTGCAACAATTTGAGATGACTTTTCTTTGTTTACACGCGAAAGCACATTACCACGACCGGCGAATGCAGGTACAGTTGACGTAATAGCCAGAAGAACTAAAAGGAGTGAAATTTTTTTCATCATAATATTTAATTTAGCATAATGTCTATTTTCAACGTTACTAACATTATTATTGTTCTCAAATTTCACTTATTCCATAGTCATTATCATACTTCCATCTGAATTATTATCTAATTTTAGCCTCAAAATAATATCATATTTTTTAGTTGACACATCAACCATTTTAAGTTTTGATGTGTTATATTGACGTATATGAAAACGGACAATATGACATATCAGATGCCTTACGTTGGTTGCCTTGTCGGCACAGCCTTTCAGAAAATGACGAGTCAGCTCGATGAAGCTCTTAAGGCTGCCAACATAGACCTATCGACGCCCGAGTATATGATTCTTCGTGCGCTATACAGTTGCGACGGTTTGCAACAGTGCGAGATAGGCGACATGGTCGGCAAGGATAAAGCTGCCGTAAGCAGAACCGTGAGAAGTCTTGCAGCTAAGGACTTCGTCCGCACCGAAACATTAAGCCGCAAATGCTGCCGCGTGTGGCTTACAGAGGACGGACGATCAATAGAGACCGCCGTGATGAGGGTAGCTGCCGCTCGGCACAGCGCCCTCCAAAGACTTGCTCCGGAGGAAGATATCGAGACATTTATCCGTGTATTACAGACTATTATTACCGAAAACTAAAGATAAACTTAAAGAAGATTAACTTATGACCACTATTACTATTTGGAGCGATTTTGCTTGCCCCTATTGCTACATTGGTGAAACACGTCTTGGAAAAGCAGTTGAAGAACTCGGCATGACCGACGATGTCCGCATCGACTATCGCGCATTCGAACTCGACCCTACGACGCCCAAAGAAGTCGTTTCCGGCACACCTGAGCGTTTTGCTAAAAAATACAGACTCTCGCTTGAACAGGCGCGTCAGCAGGTCGATCAGATTTCTGCTCTCGGACGTGAGGTTGGCATTGATTTCCGATATGCCACGACTCAGTATAGCAATACATTCGACGCTCATCGACTTATGAAACTCGCCGAAGCGAAATACGATCGAAAGACCGTCGATAAACTCAACCATCTGCTCTTTGACGCCTACTTCACCAAGAATCTCGTTCTTGCTGATCACTCGGTCCTCGAATCAGTGGCAAAAGAAGCCGGAATGGACGCATCCGAAGTCAAAGCCGTCCTCGACAGCGACCGTTATGCCGATGACGTGCGTTTCGACGAACGCGAAGCCCAGATGAGAGGTGTCCACGGTGTACCTTACATGGTATTCGACGGTGATTTTGCCGTCCCGGGCGCTATGAGTATCGAAGGCATGAAGGCTGCCCTCGAACGCGCTGTTAGCCGTCAGAAAGCTAAAGAAGCCGAGGCTCCGTCCGAACGTCCTCATGTCTGTGGTCCTGACGGATGCCAGTTGTTGTAATCTTACAGGAGGCAAATAGCTATGATTCAGTTATTGACCGTAAGAGGCGTTTTCGCCGAGAATACATATTTTGATATTGACCCGGTCAGCAATTCAGGCTTCCTGATTGATCCGGGCGCACAGGCCGGACTGATTTACGACACGATACAGCGTAATGGCTGGACAATCGAAAAGATTCTGCTCACCCACGGTCACTTTGACCATATGGGTGCAGCCGAAATCTTGCGCGACAGACTGGCGGCTCCGATCTACGTTTATCCCGACGACGAAAGATATATGACCGACACCCGCCTTAATCTCTCAGCCACAGCACCCGAACCGGTAACCGTGACCCATTACGAATTTCTTCACGATGGCGAAGAGATCAAACTGAAAGCTAACAACAGTTTCAGACTGAAGGTAATTCATACTCCCGGACATACACCCGGATCTGTCACCTTCCATTCTGAAACCGAGCATGCCGCCTTCGTCGGCGACACACTCTACGAACATGGCCCTGGCTTAACCAACTTTCCGGGTGGCGACCGGCGAGAATTGGAAGAATCAATAATTAATAAAATTCTGACACTCCCGCCTGATACCGTCCTCCTCTCGGGCCACTCTTCGCCCATAACCGTAGCTGACGAACGCCGCCTCTTACTGTAGGCCCTCTAACCTTATAACGTAAAGGCTCGTATAGAATTTTTTATTCTATACGAGCCTTTAATTTATTCATAGCATTGTTATATTCAGTCTCAATCTTACCTACGCTTATTGTCCCATTATCAAACAATCTCATTATAAATTCGCTATATGTTTCAGTAGGAAGACGTTCTTCAAGATGAACATAGATTATCGGAGCGAGCACCAGACTTCCATCCACATATTCATTGAATTCCTCAAACACACTTCTATCGTCACGTCTACCTAATTTATTAGATAGGAACACTTCCGCTGCTACTATAAAGGCTTCATTTCTACCCTCATTATGAGTGGCAGCAATTTGTTCACGCTTCTGATAGAAATCATCTGCAACCAGACTGTTAAGACGTTCCATTAGCTCGTTTGAAATACTCAAACGATGCAGGTTTTCGTGAATATATACTTTCAAGAAATCAAGATGATACTGTTTTTCCAACTCCGGATCAAGCAGCAATGGCGTAGAACAGAATGTTTCATCGAGAAGATTAAATGCATTTGAAATATCAAGGATGTAGATGTTTGTCTTAATTTCGGAAAGTTGTTCTGGACTGGCGAAAGTAGCCATTTCTGAATGTATGTTGTCAAGAATTCCTTCCGGAATATGTGAATAATATGAATTTATCTTTTCCTCTAAACGAGGCAAAACACTATTTTCCCAGTATTGGGAATAGTCCGCATTTTTTAAAGAGTTGAGGACATACTCCAACTGCGGTTTTACACTCAGTATGTTTTTTATCCATGATCCTGCTTGTTCTTGTTCGGGAATCATATCGGGCATATTGGATATGAAGCTAATGCAACTATCCAACTTATCCTTATCATTTCCATACAAGGAGTATATATTACACAAGTTAGAAGCTCTCGTTTTATCATTCACAGCTTTAACAGCTTGCATAAACAGCGTATCACGAGCGAGCCCCGAGAACTCAGGCACATCTTTCAGATTATCGAAATTCTGTACGCTTGCCAAAAGGTCATAGCATTTTGAAGTTCTAAAGAGACTCTGATGAGGTGTACCACCTACTGTAATAACGCACAAGACAGTAATTAGAATGGATAATAGTTTTTTCATACTATGGAGTTTATAAGTACAAAATTAAGAAAAGATTTCGAATTCTGTATCTAAAAAGCCATCTGACACAATTCATTGTCTATAAACAACCAGCGCGGCGGTCTCACGACTGCCGCGCTGATTAAAACCTTAAAATCTAATCCTATGAAAAAACTAATTCTATTTCTGCTGTTCTGTATATATAAGACAATCGACGAGGCTACTTTGTTCGCTCGTCGATCACTTTTTTTTCAAAAAAATTTAATCGTAATTATAAACCACCTACATTTCAACTATTTATTTTTGCGAATTAGCGGACTTTTTAAGTACGATATACGATTCACCGATTTTTGTATTCAGACGTGTAATAGAATCATTGACGCAATCTACCGTTGTGACGAGCGGAAGAATTTTTTTGAGCATATCTTCGAGTTCCATATTGTCACAAGCCATTTCCGTTGTGAAAATATCTATCATAGAAATAGAATCGTTACTTTGGATGTATTGGCCACCGAGATGATTGCAATTAGTCATAATGCCGAAACTATTATCATCATTAAATACTATATATGCCGTCATTTCCGGATCTATTTCTGAAGGACGCACATACGAAGAATCGTTTTCAACCACATTTTCAATCCACCATTGTCCTTGAATATTCGGCATTGGAACATTTAAAGTTTCTGCGTCATCCATCCCACTCTGGTCAGGATTAGTGTTGGTTTTAGAACCCGTACAAGCCACCATGCTCACCATCAGGCAACTCAAAAGATATTTCCACATACTATTTTTTAATAAGTTTATTTATTTATTCATTTTTGATTCTTCTAACGACTTTACTAGTACTAAGGTACAACTTTTTTCGATTATAACTGCGATTTTTACAAAAAACTGAGTTTAGAGAGCGTTAAGAACACTCCGCTCCCCATATTTCTCCCATTTCCCTGCTTTCTGACTTGCTCTTTTACTCCCTCGACGAGTCCCCGTAATCAATTTTATCCAATAAATTTGCCGTACTGGATAAAATAGCATATTTTTTATCCAATATGTTCCCGAATAATGATTAAAACAGTAAAAAATAGCGTACAACCCACGCTATTTTTCTACCTTTATCGACTCTTAGCCTTACAAACGATGTTTTGTATGGGATACGTGAACAATGCCTATTTTTTACTACCATTAAACAATAATTAAATGTAATTTTGCAGGATGGAATCTTTTAGAATAATACATCCCTCACAACTTGCACATAAGTGCGGTTTTACTAATCAGTCTCATGTGATCAAGGAGTTTACACAACATTTCGGTTGTACTCCCAAAGTGTTTATAAAATCTATCCTCCAATGTCTGACGATTTTTCTTTTTTAACAATTAAATATTTTAATAAAATGAACGACTGGATATCTGATTTTATCATTACAGTAACCATTACCATAGGTGTTGTTATTATCAAGATTTTACCGAAGAAAATCAAATGGGGTTGGAGACTCGTTATCGGCTTGTTATCAGCAATCATGCTTTCTACGATAGGACATTTGATTATTAAGTTGTACTGTTAACTTTGTATTCGCTTCTAAAAAGTATTCTTATTTATGAAGAGGGAGTTGAATTTCTATTTTTATTTGTTGAACAACTCTAAGTATCAAAGTGATGCAATGAAAAAATGGCGTGTTTCATGAAGGATGGAAAGAGCATTGGTTCAATCTCCTCAGTTCCGTCATTTAATGGTTTCATACCTTCAAAGGGAGGTATACTGGTATATTTTACCACCGACGTCCTTGCTGGAGATGTAGAGAAAGCAGTCCGCAACGGTGCCTCGCACGTAACACCTAAGACAAAGATTCAGGTTGAAGGCTGGGGTTACTTCGCCATTATCGAAGATCCGGTAGGTAACAAATCGGACTGTACGGAGATAACTGAAATCTATAACCTAAACAATGTAGAGGGGAGTCTTTAGACTTTCCTCTCATTCTATATTAGCCACTTCTCATTCCATAGGCCAGCAACCAAGCCTATGATTATTATTTATTACTTGAGAGGATAATAAGTATAATTCCTATAATCATTACTATAGAAGATAAGGATATAGCATCCCAGTTTATTTCATTACCAGTATATGTCAAGTATTCTACCTCTTTTTGAGAGTTTTGAAGTGCATTCACCCCCACAAGGATGGCTGTATATCCTACCAATTTCAATATTTTACCCTTAGAAGAGTTGTTTGATGGTTTATACATTATCAGATATGCAATCAGAGCGATATCTACAACTGTAGAGTACGGAGAATAATGAATAGTATTAGGCATAGTAATCTGCACATAGATCTGGATTCCCGCTAGCACCAGTAGAAATACAGCAAGTGCATATCGCATTATCTTATAGCCCAATTTACTCGGTACTTCTCTATAATCATAGTTTCCAAAACTTGCAAAGGCAGTCATCAATGCTATTCCTCCTATCACCATAAGAAAATACTTACCCACGCCGGGGAGTAGAGAACTTACAAGGAGAAAAATTGTAGCAACCCCAAGTTTGATATATCTGAATGAGAATGTATGTTCCATAATAGCAGTAGATGGTTAATTATCTTTTTCTGAATTTTTGTCGTTTGTTGGAGGGATTGTATCTCCTTTTAAAAGCCATAAGAGCATAAAAGGTCCGGCTACCGGTACAAAGAAAATAAAAATCATCCATCCACTGGAGGCCGTGTCTCTCAATCTGCGTACAGTTGCACTAAGTAACGGTATTAAACCACCCAAAAACACTATTCCCCAAATGGTCATTAGAAAGTTCTCTCCTATCCTCAAATCATTTACCATCCAAGGCATCAGACAGCCAAATCCAATTATAAAGGTCGCCCAAGAGCAGGCAAATCCAAAGTATTCACTTCTTGTTGCTCTTCCCTTAAAAGAAAGAGGCTTCTTGATTACACATGTTTTAATTGCTTCGATTGGGTTCATATCTATATTTATTAGTTCATATTCTTATTTATTAAATGTATAAAAAAAGTGTAGGCAAATCTCTATTGCTATTTGGAGGTATCGCCAAACACCTATGCCACACAATAAGAGAAGCCTACACCTTGGGATGTAAGCATTCACTTACTTACTGCTGTGGCATTTTTCTAATTGGCGATTTTCCAAATATCACAAGTAAGAAGCAAACACTTCTTTAATATGTC
>CAZULD010000059.1:0-12541 GCA_964621135.1 uncultured Bacteroides sp.
TTGCCTTATAGGCCTCGCGGGCGGTAGTCCGAGGCAGGGAGACAGCGAGAAAAGTCACGAGGCGGGGAGGCGGCGGGAAAATGGACGAGGCGGGGAGGTTGGATGACCTCTCCGCCTCGCGGAAGATATGAAAATAAAATTTTATTTTTATCGAAATGTTTACTTCAATTCTTTGGAGCTGACGTATCTTTAACCAATCGTATTGGCAATGCATCCCCATTTGTCTTATAGCAACATGCATAGTCATACGCATTGAAATTCATATCAAAATAATTCATATCCCATCCGGGAGAAGGATCTGTTGTCTTTAAAGAAGTCTTTTCCAACCAGTAAACCACACCTTGAACAGGAGGCATATTATAGGGAATGGGGCGATAGGGATTTGCAGCACCATTTGCTTCAGTCAAAAGATAGTTAACAGAGCTATAACGTAAGGTACCAAGATTATTGCCTGTTGCACTTTGAACAGTTCTTCGACCAATACCATCGGCTCCAATCGGGAAGAATATCTGATGAGCATTGCCAGAGTTGTAAACCAGGAACCCACGCATACCAGACGGTCCTCCTTTCTTTGAAGAAGGAGCAGAATCATCTTTACCATCGTTGTTGCTGTCTCTAAAACCATGTGCAGTTGTTATAACGTCGGACGACTCTTTCGCACCATCTGCATAAAGTACTCCAATACCGAAATCTGCATTATCTTGAAGAGCTTTAAATTCCTCATAGGTCGGCAAACGGAAATATTCTTTCTTTCCGTTAATTGTTTCTACAAATCTTCCCCATGTAAAAGTGATGCGTGGGCTGGATGCTAGAGGAGAAGGAAGTGTTTGAGTCCCTGCATTAGTAACTGTGTAACCATCGATATTAGCCCAGGCTCTGCTCTGACCATCGGTTAGAGCCATCGTTGTAGATCCCGGACTTGCAAGTGGGGCTAGCGAGGTTTTTTCAGTATTGTTGTCATTGCTTGTCAAAATACCTTGTGCATAATTTGCACGTTTAAATAAAGTCGGGAGAGCAAGCGGACTTTTACAAATAGTTGCTCCGATATAGTTTTTAGTATTTGCATCCCACTGCAAATACGGACTAGAGGAATGAGTGGTCAGGTCTGTTTTGTATAGATTAAATGAGGTCCACTCTGCGGAGGAAGTCGAGACAACCTTGATCGGTTCCTCATAGCCTTGACGCACAAAAATATTATGAATACAGGTAAAGCCATTATATTGAATTTCAATGATAGCACATCTCGTTTTACCTGCAGATGTCGAGCCATTAAAGCTAATCGTAAATTCTACAGGAGAGTCTGTATTACCCAAAATTGCTCCCGGCCAAGAATCATCCTCACCGATACCTCCACTTATTGATACAAAATCCCCGGCTCCTTCTGAAACTTGTTTTACATAGGCTCGCCAAGCGCCAGCCGATTTTACCTGCGTATACTTAGTTGCGCTCGGAGATTCAAGTTGATAAAGATGCACCGTAAAAGGATCATCTTGACCATGTCCTCGCCATACTCCTTTGGGATTAAGTACACGTCGTGACTGAAAGACAGGTAAATATTTAGTAGTATTACGATTGTTGGTATACTTAGCAGTCAGTCTGACAGTAGCTTTTCGTTGATAATACTCATAAGGATTTGTACCTGAAAAGCCTGATATACCGAGCAGAGACTTCGGACGAGTCCACATAGGCAAGTTAATAGTAATGGAACCGTCAGCGGCTTTAATAATTTCACATTCGTTATTTGTCCCTTCGGCCAATTTCTTTGACATGCGGACACCGGCTTGCCATCCGGAAAAAGTAAGATCAGCTTTTGTAAACTTACGGATATTCTGCGGAATAGAATTTCCCTCACCTTTGCCGTAAAAATAAGTTTTAAGTCTGGGTGCAGCGCTAGAATTATAAGATGCAGCCCCATTTCCGGGCAGGATTACGGCATCTAAATCATCATTCGGTACCATAAGCGCGAGGAAACCGGCCCAAATTGGAGTAACAAGTTGGGGCTGACCGGTAGGGATAGATGACAATCTGGTCTCTCCATCTACACTAAAAGGCTTTTGAAGCCCATAATAATATGATCCAGTACCGACGGCAGCATTCGCTGACGATTTATTTTCAAAAACCGTTCTGTTCCATTTGAAATTAAATGTACCTTTTCCAACTTCAGCAGAGGGTGCTTCATTAGCGCCTGTAGGATCATATGGGCCCCAGTTATTTTCTACTATCTCAACTTCAAACTCTTCAGGAGCGGTAGTAAAACGAATAGGGAAAACAGACTTGGTATTATATGAATACGAAACGTAATATGTGGGATCATTATAGAATGTCTCCTCCGGTTCGATGTATTCAATATGCCAATCAGGCTGATTAGCCCAACCTTTGAAGCCGAGAGTCAGTTTATAGTGATGATTACGGATAGCATCATAATTATATGAGTCATCCTGTCCCAACATATAACGGTAAATTATCTTTCCACTGGATACCTGTAGAGGATTCTGAGAATCATAATATGCTTCGACTTCTATATATGTGCCATAAGGGACATTATCTTTATAATCATAGTCATCAGGCTTGCCATCCTTACCAGGCTGAGGAATCCAACCTACATAATCCCAATCCTGATGCTTGTCATAATATTTCTTGTTGGGGGAATTACTAAAATCGCCCTGCATATTTTCATAGAAATACAACGCCTCAGCATCCTCCGGATGGGCTATTGTTTCCCCTTCAACTACTTTAATTGCGCCTGCTTTGGGAGTATCATTAGTCACTAACAGCCAATTCTCATAATTATTTCCCGATCCGGCAGCCGTTGTCGGACCATCAGTATTATAATAAATGCAATCGCCGGTCGCTATCATAAACTCGGGCTCCCTACTATCGAGTTTGTTATCGTTACCAATTTTACAATAACGAGGTATATCTTTTATTGTAACTTTATTAATATAGACATATACGTCAGGTTTCAGACGACTACCGTCATAGACAAGTGTAACTTTTGAAGCCGCACGCTTAAGCCAAGAATGAAGATTATTTTTTCTTTGATTCGAAATAGTCAACAGTTCTCCATCAAAGCCTACGCTGGTATTTGTATCTTCACCGTCATAGGTAAAGTAACCAAACATCTGATCATTAGAGGATATATTTGTTTCATTCCACTCTACCTCATGATTCTGTAAATCAGATCTGTCAGCATATTTCTGACGATTTTCGGGAGTATCAAGAATACGACCCATATTAGCCACACAATACAGTCTGTAACGGCCATAGGGGATGTTTTCAATGGTGAAAGTTGCTCGCGCCGTTGACTCTTCAGCTTGCGATCCGTCTGCATCATCAGGCATATCTGAATTTGACCCTAATTCTCCTTTTTTCTTAACTTGTAAACCCTTAAGTTCACTTTGAGGAATAATATCAAAAATAACGTCATGTTCATCATATATGAAAACTGTCAAATCTTCAATAGAGGACATCAACGTACCGGATTGACCTCGACTTCCCTCTCCGGTCTCCGTCAGGATAAGCGGATGAAAGTCAATTGTCGCACTTATTGAGCCTATACCTTCGCCAATTTCAGAATCATCATATAGTAACTCATCTTCACATGATGAAACAGAAAACAGCAAAGTCAGACCAATTAATATATGAAAAAGTTTATTAATCATATTGATGTATAAGGAGATTAGATTATAACCTGTGTTTATAACAATCCGGTTGATTTATGGCTGAGAAGAATTTGGATTGGGGAACTCGGTCCATGGCGGTTGTTCTCCCGGTTGAATAGGCGGACGTGGAAGAAGATCATCAAAACCGAATCCGGGATTAAGATCAACACCAACATAAGGCATGACGTCAACTCTGCAGAAAAGAGAGACCTCAGTTATATCGTCCACCCTGAGAGTATAAATATGGTTTCTTAAGATGAAATCTCCGAAGGTGAAGGGTTGGTTGTTTTTGTAGCGGGTCATGGGGACGTCGAAAACTTCAACGAAGTCTGTTCCGTCGTCATCTTTATAACGTGCGACAGAGATACGGAAGATCGGGAGACCGAGACCTTCGGCATTGTTGTTAAGGTAAGCGATGGGCTGCTCAGGAACGAAACCGATGCGCACAGAGCCGGTGCGGGATTCGACTGGTTCGGTAGCCCACTGATCTGAGATCAAGCCAAGACGATAGACGGGATTGGCGTCAGTGAAAGTAAAGTCTTTGGTTGTATCGTAAATGTTGGGGGTATGAACCTGAGTACCGTTTTTATAATTGTAAGCCTCATAGGGGAGCTGGCGAGCCATGTCCTGAGTGCCTATGATAGATGCAGCGATGATCTTAGGATAGCCTGTTGCTTCATCATTAGGGAGGTTGTCGATGACGCGGACCTTGGCGAGCGCGCGGAGCATATCAAGTTCGCCGAGGTAGACGCGGCGATCGGGACGGCTTTCGTAGAGGTCGTCCTGAGCGACGGTAAACTCGTTGGTTCCGAACATCGGCATATATTTCTTATTTGTGCCATACAATGCAGTGACATTATCTATGCCGCCGGCATTGTAAAGATATGACATGGAGTAGCTCCACTTAGCTAATTGGCCGATAACGCCTTCGAAAGTGGTAGCGGTAATTTCGTTCCACTTGGCCTGAGCGTCAGTGCCGGGCGACGAGCAGTTGGCGAGCATCAGTATGCGGAAAGTTATGGGTTTGGTGCTATTAGGATCGATATCGAAGCCAAGCACTTCCTTGAGCTGGTCCTTAAGAATAGTCATGTTCACGATATAGACGCCGGGCGAGCCGTCTATAGTCAACTGAGTCGATGATTTTAGGTCGGCTGTCTTGAATACGAGTTTCTGCTCGGCGTCAGAGTCGCCGGTCGGAGCGGCGAACACGAAAATGCCGAGATCGTTGACATCGATACCGTCTTCAAACTGGACATATTCGCTTCCGATCTCGGCGTGGCCTTGATTGTCGGCACGCGAGCCGACAATTGACGCCGAAGTCACCATCTGAAAGCTCAACGTGAATTCATCCTTATCGCCGGGGCAATAAGGGTTTGAATCCTCGATCAGCGAGCATGATGAGAACAGAATCAATATTAATAATGTGAGCAGTTTGAAATTCATCAGATTATTTTAGTAGAGCATTACGCGGGATCAAAGTTCTTCTTCCTGTGGAGGCACGAGAGCCCAACTATTGATAAAGACAAAGACAGATTTATCCCAAGTTTTATTACTGTCGATAAAGAAAAGGGCCGAATAGTCGTCGCACCGATCGAGATACTCCTGTTTGCCGAATTCGTCAAAGCGAGTACCTTTTGCAAGTAAAAAATATTCGATGAGAGGAACGTGGATAATTGTATCGTTGTCTTCATTACGGACAATGTCAAGGTAAGCGTCGCCACCTTCGATCAGTCGGCTGGTGGAGAGTTCCCAGAGGAGGGTTGATCGGACTTTATCAGAAATCGGATCGGGTGAGTAAGGAGAAGATGTAGTTTCACCGTAGAGTGTGCTCCACGGCGTATAAGTTACTGTAGGGCAAGAAGGCTCTACGATGTTGTTCCATGCCAGATAAGAGTCGGCATAGGTGAATGTTACGGAGAAATCGCGGCTGTCGATAGGCGAACCGTCGAGGTGACAGAGCATGACAGCTATGTCGTTAGTGTCTTTGATCAAGGGAACTGTAACGGTCATAACCGACGGTTCCTGAGGATCGACGACATAGTTGACGTCAGTAACGACGCCGTTGAAGAGGGATTTGAAGTGAGAGGAGCTGATGTTAAGGCCGTCGCTCTCGATCATACGGAGTTTGATTTCAAGATCCTCTTTGGAAGCGGGCTCGTATGAAGCAAGATTGAAGTCAGCATTGTCTTCCAGACCACACCAGGCAACGAAATCATAGACACCCTCGCCGAGGGGAGTCTCCATGATATAGTCGGGACGGGTGAGGATTTCGCCGGAAGCGGCTCCCGCCCAAACAAAAGCACCTGACTTGTCGAAGGCCCATACGTTGACGCTTTTGACCTGAGAGGCAAAGGCATCGGCCTTGAGCAGATTGTAATTGAACTCAAACCGAAGCTGCAGCCCGGAGGGACACTCGTCGAGATCGTCATATATGACCGAATCGCATCCGGTCACAGCAAAAGCAGCGAGGCCGATGGCAGCGAGTCTTAGTTTGTTTCTTAATTTGTCTAGAAGCATATTTGATTTTGGGATTTGTCTCTTGCGAGTATATTTCGCGAGTAATAATATATTAAATTGCAGGGACGCATCGGATTGTCTTTTGAGGAGACGCACCGTCGGCGCGTCCCTGCAATTTAATGGCGGCGTGACTTAGAGCTTAGTGTGCTGAGTCGGTACGACAGCCCATTTAAGGATTCGTACAGAGTAAGCCATGTAGTAGTCAGTAGTATGCGACGGCGGAACGATAGGATTGTCATCATCACCGATACCGGAAGCAAGACCTTTGACTTCCTGAACATTGATAGAATAGCTGTGGTTACGAACCATACCGAAGTCACCTACGCGAACCTGTGACCAGTCAATGGTGTTGCCATCTTTCTGTGCATTACCTTTACGATACCAACCGAAGTGCTTAACGGGGATATTGAAGTAAGCGTGACCGGTTGTATAGTAGTATGAGTAGCCCACCTGACGCATAAGAGTGAGGTTGGCCTCAGTGAGGTGAACCTGATTGTTTCCGGCTTCTGCATCATCGGGCACAATCTGGTTATAACCGTTACCGGTAAGGATATAGATGCCTTTGGCTGCGTCAGCGTTCTTAAACTGGAGAGTACGGGTATTGTTCTGGAACTTTGTCTTGGTTGTTTCATCACCATCGTAAGCGATTTTAACCTCGTCAGAAATCTCAGAAACCTCAAGAGCATTGATAAGAGTCTGGAGATCTTCAGCATTACCAATAGTCAGACGGGTATAGTCAACAATCTCGTTGCCTTCAAGAACAGGCTTGTAGAGAATTGTAGACTGAGCGAGGAAACGTTTGAGCATGCTTTCGCCACCGTCGACCTTACTTGTAACCGAATTTGCTTCACTGTCAAAATAGATATAAGGGCGGTTAACATTCTGACCGTCAACCTGAACAGGACCGGGAATATATGTATAGAAACTGGGGTAACCGGTTACTTCAGTACCGTTAACAGACAGTTTGTATTGACCTACATAGATTACAGATGCAACTGCTGCAGCGGGGTTGGCTGACTCGAGGGCGCGAGATCCTACAGTTGTCTCTTTAAAGTATTTAGCATCGTTCTCATCAGCATCGAAGCCACAAGTTCCATTAACTAATTCATTATAGCTTATATACTTCTGGTTTACTACGATATCGGCGAGATCGGAAGAAACTTCCGGATAAGTTTCAGTAAAATAAGCGGGTGACATGCCCCAATAAGAGCGTTTATAGTCGGGATTGTTCCAGTCCCATGCCTTCTCGTTATTAAGGACGGCGCCATCGTAGAATAAAGGCTTGGCGACATTAATAATTCTATCAAGCGTCTCGTAATCGAAATTATGACCGAGAAGTTCACCTTTTTCTGACTCCTCCCGGAAAGACTTGATCACATAGGTGCGGTTAGACTCTGCATTGACAGCCCAATACTGAGGTTCGAATTTCAGATTGATCGATGAGGTTTCTCCAGTGGTACCATCTTCGTTATAAAGACGCGAACCTGTAAGATAATCTGTAGGCTCTACAGCCTTAAAAGCCAACTTGGCGGCATAACGCTCAACATAGATATCGACAGCGTTTTCAGTGCCGAGGGCTGCTTTGGCAGCCTCTTCACTCTCATAAAGATTCTCGGAGGGTATCTGGACCGCAATCTGGGGCAGAGATTCAGGAGCTTCACCATCCGGATAATAAACAGAGTTACTCATAGCGAAATACTTCTGAGTTCCTACAGTTGTATATGCAGAAGAACGCGAAATAGACTGCATCACGTCTAGAGGATTCTGAAGAGTTGAGGGCGAGATGGGATTAAGGTAACAGATAACCTGCGAAGGTTTCTTCTCACCTTTTTTAACTGAAACAGATACTACAGAAGAGTATGCTTTTTCAACTATATCACCTTTTAACTCGTCATTAACTGTGAATGAGTTAAGGTCAACAGGAGTGATATCGCCAATGACATTACCGTTTTCGTCGTAGAAGACGAAGTAAACATTATTGACTTCATTCTCACCATTTTCTGTGCCGTCTTCAAAGTCTGAGATATCAGGTTTACCATCAGAAGAAGCAGCACGTGAGCCGGACACACCATCGCCGATGATGCGCATGTTCACATAGAGTGTCTGATTCTCGGTTACGGGAGCGTTAACATCCGGCTGAACGAGATCATCAGAACTACAACTTGCGAAGAGAAAGCCTAATGCAGTCGCTCCATAAAAAAGAGTTCTTTTCATGTGATTGAAATTTTAAATTGATTATTGATTATTGTTGTTTATGATTATCTGTTGGTTGCGGTTGTTTTTCTCGATTACGGTCTGGAGCTGCTCGATGGCGGCGGGAGCCTGGGCTACGCGGAAGCGTGCGGCCTGACGGAGGTAGTCGAGGGCTGCGTTGTAGTCGCCGCGGAGGCCTGCGAGGAGACCGCGGGCGTAGACGGCATAGTCGCCGTCGCCGGCTTTGGAGAGGTAGGCTGCGGCGTTGTCGAGCGCACCGGCCTGCATGGCGACGTTAGCGGCGTTGAGGTTGGCAACTTCGCTGTCGGGGTAGATGCGGGCAGCGGTTTCGAAGAGCTGACCGTACTCGGGTGTGCCGGGCTTAAGTGTTTTGGCAGCGAGGAAGAATTCGTTGAGGCTGAGGTTCTGGGGACGTGTCTGCATGACGCGGAGAATCTCAGCGGGGTCGTTGTAGGAGCGGATTGTGTACTCGATCGTGTAGTCGGTGTGGCGCAGGGCCGGATAGACTTCGCGAAGGAGGAATGCGTACTGAGTCGGGAAGGTGGTCTGGATCTTGGTGTTCTTGGGGTCGGGCTCAAGGTTTGAGTCGACGATGGCAAGGATTGCGTCGCGGTTGGCGATCTCGTTGTCGAGAAGCCAGCGGCGCAGACCGCCCCAGTCTTCGGGCTCGTAAGCGGTGTGGTAAGTATCTTTATTAAATGTGTAGAGTCGCTCGATGTAGGTGCGGAGAGCTTCGGTACGGCCTTTGGCGAGGCGGACGTTGTTGTCGTAGGGGCCTTCGGGTGATGCGAAGCCTTTAAGAGTGATGGAACGGACGGTTACGTCGGGATCGAGGCGGACGGAGTCGATGGTTGCGCCGATGCGGAGGAGCTCGGTGAGGTTGGAGCGGTAGTCGGGATAGATTTCCGTGCGGTTGACGGGGAAGTCGATGAATGCACGACCGCTGAGCTCGCGGGTCTTGACTTCGGCGGTGGGTTCGATATAGAGGAACTCGGGGGTGAACTTGCGCTCACGGAAGTCGATGGAGACGAGGGGGACGTCGGCGAGGTCGTGGGGTGTACCGCAGCATCCGCGGGTCTCGGCGGTGAAGATGATCTGCGACTCGTCCATCCAAGACTGGTAGGGAACGGTGGCGGTGTAGTCGACAGCAGCGGTGCGCGAGGCGCGGTAAAGTGACTGTACGGGCCATGATTTCTCGCTCTTGCGGAGCCAGTAGTAGTAACGGGCGTGGCCTGCTACGGCGAGGTCAGGAAGGGCAAGTGTATCGGAACCGGCAACGAGCATGGGGCGAATAAGGACTTCGCGGTTTGACTCGAGGTCTTTGTAGCCGGTGAGGTCGAGGTCGATCTTGACAAATAGGTTGTCGTCGGCACGGGCGATATCGGCGGCGGTGACGGCGAAGGCGTCGGTGGCTATGCGCTTTGAAGATGCGAAGGAGCTGCCGCACGCAAGGATGGCCAGAAGGCTGAGGCTTAGTAACTTTTTAGTCATAATCAAAACACATAGATGAGGTTAAGGGCGGCTTTGGTGAGGCCGAAGTAATCGCGTGTGCGGCCGATATCGGTCGGTGTGCCGCATTTGCGACAGGGGTAAACGTCGTAGCGGGCGTGGATCCATCCGAGGCCGATTTCGGCTTCGCAGCTCCAGTGTTTGGCGAGGATCCATGTGTAACCGTAAGCGAGACCGAGGCCGTAGTACCATCCTTGATAACGGTGGGTGCGGAGGTCGTAGGTGGTGTCGAGGATCGGCCAGCGGTGTTTGAGGCCACCGACGTTGAACTGTCCTCCGAGGGCATGGGCTCCGAAGAAGTGGCCGGAGAAGCGGTCGCAGAGCCAGTAGCGTACTTCGGGCTGAACGAGCCAATGTTTCCAGCGACGATCGTTGGAGAGAGTCCAGCCGTTGAAGTTGCCGGAGACTTCGAAGCTCCATTTTGGAGCGAGGCCAATCTCAGCGCCGAGGTTTGGCGAGAGAGCAGCGTCGTAGAGGAGGTTGGTCTTCACAGCGACCTGTGCGCGAAGCGGGGCTGCTGAAGCGAGCGCCAAGGCAAGGATCAGGAAGATGGCCTTCATATGTTTCTTCATACAGATATGATGTTGTTTTTCTATAAGTTAGAGACCAATTAGAGGGACAGCATAAAGGCAGTCATGGGGTTATGAGGTGGTGCCTTTCATATAGTGTACCTATAGTTTGGGATGGCAAAGTTAATATCTATATCATATACAAGCAAATTTTTTAGATATTTTCTTTCATTTTTAACCAAAAAAGTTTTTAACAAAAGGGAATAAATTGAGGATGAGGGGGTAAAGTCCGGGTGGAGAGAGATTTTTTTGAAGTATATGAGCGAAGGGGCAGAAATAAGTGTTATATTTGCAGCTATGGAAACTATTGCACAGGAAATCGGGCGGCTTCGGGATGAGCTGAACCGCCACAATCATAAGTATTATGTGGAGAATGCTCCGGAGATCAGCGACCGGGAGTTTGACGAGATGATGCATCGTCTGGAGGCGCTCGAGAGGGAGCATCCGGAGCTGGACGATCCGTTGTCGCCTACTCACCGCGTGGGTTCGGATATATCGAAGGGATTCGATCAGGTGAGCCATATCTATCCGATGCTATCGCTGGGCAACACTTACTCGATCGAGGAGGTGGACGACTGGGTGAAGCGCACGGAGCGCGCGCTGGCCGAGAAGGAGGTGACGATAGTCGGCGAAATGAAGTTCGACGGCACGGGCATTTCATTAATATATGAGCACGGGCGTCTGGTAAGGGCTGTGACCCGCGGCGACGGAGAGAAAGGCGACGTGGTGACAGACAACGTTATGACTATCCGAAGCATTCCATTGGTGCTCCGCGGGGATGACTGGCCCGAGATGTTTGAGATACGCGGCGAGATAGTGTTGCCGTGGAAGGCATTCGACCGTCTGAACGAGGAGCGCGAACGCAACGAGGAGCCACTGTTTGCCAATCCGCGAAATGCGGCAGCGGGCACGCTGAAGATGCAGAATCCGGCGATCGTGGCGTCGCGCGGCCTGGATGCGTATTTCTATTATCTCTTGGGCGAGAATCTTCCGGCAGATAATCATTATGATAATATGATGGCTGCCAAGCGGTGGGGGTTCAAGGTGTCGGACGCTATGACGCTGCTCCACGACATCGCGGAGGTGGACCGCTACATAAATTATTGGGACACGGCGCGCAAGGAGTTGCCTGTGGCAACCGACGGGCTTGTGTTCAAGGTCAATTCGCTACGGAGCCAGTTGAATCTTGGATTCACGGCCAAGTCACCGAGATGGGCGATAGCTTATAAGTTTGCGGCCGAACGGGCGCTGACACGGCTGAGATTCGTGTCGTTCGACGTAGGTCGTCTGGGCTACATCACTCCGGTGGCCAATCTGGAACCTGTGCTGCTGAGCGGAACGATAGTCAAACGCGCATCGCTCCACAATGAGGATATCATGCGGTCGCTCGACATTCACACGGACGATATGGTCTATGTGGAGAAGGGCGGCGAAATCATACCGAAAATCACGGGTGTCGACAAGGCGGCGCGCACGCCGGACTCGAAGCCTGTGGAGTTTGTGAGCCGTTGCCCGGTGTGCGACACACCGCTTGTGCGCCTCGAGGGCGAGGCCGCATGGTTCTGCCCGAACCGCTACGGTTGCGCTCCGCAGATCATCGGACGCATAGAGCATTTCGTGAGCCGCCGGATGATGAATATCGACGGCGTGGGCGATGAAACGGCCGCGGCACTGTATGCGACGGGAATGGTCAGGACTCCGGCAGACCTTTATGAACTGACGCCAGATATGCTGATGAAACTTGAAGGCTTCGGGGCGAGGAGCGCTGAACGTGTGCTCGAAGGACTGGAAGCGAGCAAGCAGGTGCCGTTCGAGCGTGTGCTCTTCGCGCTGTCAATCCCGTATGTCGGCGAGACTACGGCTAAGAAGATTGCCCGCGCGGCGGGGTCGATCGATCGTATGGCCGAAATGTCGTTGACCGAACTTGTCGGTATCGAGGACGTAGGACCGTCGATCGCCGAGAGCATACTCGAATATTTTGCCAATCCGGTCAACCGCACGGAGATTGAACGTCTGCGCGCGGCAGGGTTGCAGTTGGCTATGGCCGAAGAAGATACGTCGAACCATACA
>CAZULD010000060.1:0-12477 GCA_964621135.1 uncultured Bacteroides sp.
TCCCATTGATACGATATTTTTCTTTTGAGAATCAGTTTTTATCCGAGAGATAATAGTTAGTTCTATTGCGCAAAGATATTTGTTTTATTTGAATTTATTGTCAATAAATTACATATAACATTTACTTTTTGATTATTTAAGAATTTGTCTAAGGATGTGTCAGCAGAGCCGTTGGCAGATTGTAGAATTATTAGTAACTTCGCATTTATGATTCAGATTCGCAACATAAAGCGTAGTTTCGGCGACCTTGAAGTGCTCCGCGGCATCGATCTTGACATCACACCGCGAGCCGTCACTTCGATTGTCGGGCCGAGCGGTGCGGGCAAGACGACCCTGCTTCAGATCATCGGCACGTTGATGACGCCTGACAGCGGACGTGTGATCTACGACGGCACGGACGTTTTCTCCCTGTCGGACAAACGTCTGTCGGCATTCCGCAACCGTTCGATTGGCTTTGTGTTCCAGTTCCATCAGTTGCTCCCCGAGTTCTCGCTGCGCGAGAACGTCGCCATGCCGGCCCTTATAGGCGGCGATTCGCGCACAGACGCGTTCGGTCGAGCCGATAAACTTATTGCACGCCTCGGACTCGCTGCCCGCGCCGACCACCGACCGACGGAACTGTCAGGCGGCGAATGTCAGCGTGCAGCCGTTGCCCGTGCGCTGGTCAACAACCCTTCGGTTGTCCTTGCCGACGAGCCGACCGGAAGTCTCGACTCTCGCAACCGTCGCGAGCTGCACCGTCTCTTCTTCGATCTGCGCGACGAAATGGGCGCCACCTTCGTAATAGTCACCCACGACGAGCATCTCGCCGCCGACAGCGACCGCATAGTCCACATGGCCGACGGTGTCATCGGCCGTATTACCCGATCATCAGACAATAACACTCTCAACTCATAAACAACAAAAAAATCTCAACAATGAAAAAATTCAAACTGACCAATCTCGTTTCAGCGATACTCGCAGCTGTCACCATCGGCTTAGCGACCGCATCTTGTAACTCAGACAACAATCACAGCACTTTACCTGACAACATGGCTACTGACTTTGCCACATTTGTCTCAACCTCTGACAACGGCAGCATCTTCACACTCCGTAAGAGCGCTGACTCTCCCATCGTCACACTTAGCGCTCCGGTCAAAGTCGACGTGTCGGTTATCAAGGTAGGCCAGCGAGTGATTATATCGTATGTTCCCAGTGGTGGCCAAGGCATGTATGAAAGCGGCCCCATCACCCTCTACGGCCTCGCCGATATCTTCAACGCCGACATTACAACTGAGTCCCAAGCCACAATAAACAGTTGGCAGTCACAACGGATGAAGATGCACATGATAAGTCGCTCCGGCCAATACCTCGACATATGGGCTGATCTCGAATACAAGACCCAGCCCGAACGCTTCGTGCTCGTAGCCGACGAGTCAACCGTCAGCAACGAATATCCGGAAGCATATCTCGTATTCACATCAGATTTGAATTCAATCGGCACACCCCGTCAGTTCTACGCGTCTTTCGACCTCAGTCCGATCTGGAATCTTGAGACTTGCAGCGGACTGATCGTCCACTATAACGACGAAGCAGGCTCAAAGACTCTTAAACTCGAAAAAGAAGGCCGTCTCCCACTCCAGCCTACCGAATAAACAGAACAAACACCAACCAATACAATAATTTAACAATCTAACAATAACAATCATGGCAAACGAAAACAAGACAGAAATCAAAGTCGAACTCACCCCGGAAGTAGCTGCAGGCCACTATGCCAACTTCGCCGTAATAGCTCATTCGGCCAACGAATTTTTCATCGACTTCGTCTCTGTTGCTCCCAATATGCCTCAGGCCAAGGTGCAGAGCCGCATCATCATGACTCCCGAAAACGCCAAGAACGTTCTCTTCGCACTTCGCGACAATATCAACAAGTATGAATCTATGTTCGGCGAGATCAAACACAAGACACCCAAAAATCAGGGCGCAGGCAACAACGGCGAACTCCCCAATCCATTCATGGCCTGATGAAACCCAATAACCTGACCATCTACAATACCCTCACGCGCAACAAAGAGACGTTCAAGCCTCTCCATGAGGGTGCTGTCGGCATGTATGTCTGCGGTCCGACCGTCTACGGCGACGGACACCTCGGTCATGCACGCCCCGCAATAACATTCGACATCGTTCAGCGTTACCTCCGTCATCTCGGCTACAAAGTGCGCTATGTCCGCAACATCACTGACGTAGGCCACCTCGAGCATGACGCAGACGACGGCGAGGACAAGATTGCAAAGAAGGCTCGCATCGAGCAACTTGAGCCGATGGAAGTGGTTCAATACTATCTCAACCGCTACCACCGCGCCATGGACGCTCTGAACGTCCTTCCGCCCTCGATCGAACCCCACGCATCCGGTCATATCATCGAACAGATCGAGTACATCAAAAAGATTCTCGACAGCGGCTATGCCTATGTCAGCGACGGATCGGTCTACTTCGATGTGCCCAAATTCAACCGTGACTACGGCTACGGCCGCCTCTCGGGCCGCAACATCGACGAACTCCTCGCTACAACCCGCGACCTCGACGGTCAGACCGAGAAACGCAATCCCGCTGACTTTGCTCTCTGGAAGAAAGCCGCTCCGGAACACATCATGCATTGGCCTTCGCCTTGGAGCGAAGGGTTCCCGGGTTGGCACCTCGAATGCTCGACGATGAGCGAGAAATATCTCGGATCGCATTTCGACATACACGGTGGTGGCATGGACCTCAAATTCCCCCACCATGACTGCGAGATCGCCCAGTCTGTAGCTCACAACGGCGAACCGACCGTGCGCTACTGGATGCACAACAATATGATCACCATCAACGGCAAGAAGATGGGCAAGTCTTTGGGCAACTTCATCACCCTTGACGAGTTCTTCAACGGTTCTCATCCGCTGCTCACTCAGGCCTACTCTCCGATGACCATACGCTTCTTCATCCTCCAAGCCCACTATCGCGGTACGGTCGATTTCAGTAACGAAGCTCTTCAGGGCGCGGAAAAAGCTCTTCACCGTATGCTCGAGGCCTATCGTCGTCTCCGCGACCTCAAGCCTGACACCGATCAGCCGGTCCACGACATCGCGGCTATCGAACGCCAGTGCTACGAAGCCCTCGACGACGACTTCAACACCCCTATGGTTATCGCAGCCCTCTTCGACGCATGCCGCATCGTAAACATGATCAACGACGGCAAGGCTCACGCCTCGCAAGCTGATATCGACGCCCTCAAAGCCTTGTTTGACACCTTTATGATCGAGATCCTCGGCATACTTCCCGATAATGCCGCAGCCGATACTGCAGGAGGCTCGGCAGCTGCGACAAAACCATTCGAAGACGCCGTAGATCTCCTTCTTGAAATCCGCTCGGAGGCAAAACGCAACAAGGACTGGACCACATCCGACCTTATCCGTAACCGCCTTGCCGAGATTGGCTTCGACGTCAAAGACACCAAGGACGGCTGGGAATGGAGTCTCAAAAAGTAAGCCCCGAGCCAGCTCCGCGACGCTTGCCCGGACACTTGGCCATGCTTATGGCTGCCGTTTTCTGGGGCGCGATGAGTCCCATCGCCAAGCATCTGATGCTCTCTGGCGCACTTACACCGCTGGCACTTTCGGCGATACGCATCGCCGGGGGTGCCTGCGTTTTTTGGCTCGCCGGACTGCTTCTGCCTCGCAAACTTACCGGAGACGGTCGGCTCGCGCGCCGCGATATCGGCATTATTCTGCTGATGTCAGTCCTCATCATCTCGGCTAACCAAGGCTTGTACATTCTTGGCATCGGCTTCACCACGCCTTTCGAGGCAACCGTGATGACAACCACTACTCCGGTATTCACCTTACTGCTGGCTGCAATGTTCATCGCGATGCCTATGACTGTTCTGAAAGTTTCAGGCGTTGTGCTGGGTCTCGGAGGCGCCTTGCTGCTTGCTTTTGCCTCACGCGACAGCAGCACGGCGACAATGGCATCAAATCCTATGCTCGGCAATCTGATGTGTATGGGAGCGCAGATATGCGCCGCCGTTTATTTCACCATGTTCCGATCAGTCATAGGACGTTATCACCCCTTCACTCTGATGAAGTGGCTCTTCCTCTTCGGGGCCCTCACATGGACGCCCTTCACCATCTCCGATCTTATGGCAATTAACACATCGCTGCTCGACACCCGTTCGATCCTGAGCCTCGTGTACATTGTAATCTGTCCAACGTTCCTTGCATATCTGTTTATGATCTTCGCTCAACAACGGCTCAAACCGACGACAGTTTCAATGTACAGTTACGTTCAGCCTCTCACCGCCGCTACTCTCGCATCAATCATGGGGCTCGCCGCCTTCGGATGGTCAAACATCCTCGCCACGGTGATGATCTTCTCAGGCGTAGCGATGGTCGCCCTCTCCAAAGGACGCTGATCCACCCAACTCCACGATACAAAAAATCCCGGGCGCATTCGTCCGGGATTTTTTTGTATAAATGTGAAGCGTTTTATTTCGCAAGAACTTTAGTGACTATCGTGCCTGCTTTAACAAGATAGAGACCGGGAGCGGGCAGCGAAACTGTCGCGCCGAGTGATGCATCGCTTACACGAGCCACGCAGCGTCCGGTGATATTATAGACCTCGGCTGTATTAACTCCTGAAATATAAAGGCTCAGACCGTCAGCACGAACAGCAGCCTTAGTCATCACTGCATCAGCAATACCGGCAGCCTCTGTTGTAAGGTGTAGTTCATCGGGCGTTCCTTCTGGCACCACGAGATAAGCCTTATTGCGCGGCAGGAAATCTATGTCTTCGGTCTTGAATCCTATTGAGCCATCGGATAGTTTACCCAAAACTCGCATAGTCTTTTTGTCGTAGGCCGTTTGATTCTGATGGTTTAGTTCGGTATTGTTGAAATACACACCCTTCAACATATTGCCATTTACGGTCGTGGCTTCACCGCCGATTGAAAGACGGTTGTCCGAAGCCTTTTCCGAAGCTGCGGTTATTATCACAGGCGTAGCTCGCGGAACCGTACCGTTGATTTCTTGAAGATGAGCTTTCCCATTAGCCACAGCTACTATAGTATATGCTTTCATGCCTGCAGTATGGAAACTGAAAGGGAAGTCAGCATAGAATGCCGCATAGTTTGTCGTACCATCGCTCAGATCTGCATTGATACCGAAATAATTGCTATCTTCTGTGGTCAAAGGGTGAAAATACCAACGATAGTTTTCGCCATTGTTCAAACTCGATGGTTTGCCACGATCGGCGGTGCCGGCTGTACCGTCACCGATATATTTGGTCATACCGCTGTTACGACCAAATATACTATAGGTCTCATTGACTTTGTCCGCAAGACGAATACTTACCGGAAAATCAATGATGGCTTTAACACCGGTTCCCTGGGCTTGTAAATCAAAATCTTGATTTTTTCCTGTCAGATCTTGGACATATATTATTGTTGCGGGATCACTAATGGTCTTTTCATAACCTTTCCATAGTTGCAAGGCATTAAGTTCGGCTGTAGTTGCCTGAAAGTTGAGTTTTCCCTTATCATCAAGTACATAAATGTATCGTTCGGTCTTATAATTTTGAACGCGGTAGTACCCGTCTCCGTCAAGTTTTGCCGAAGCCGAGAGAGCGATAATAACCGCAAGTAGCGTAATGCTTACTTTTTTCATAGAGAGAATTATTATAGACAATGATTTTTCCAATTTAGAATGCAAAAGTAGCATATTTTATCCAACGCACAAACATTTGAATGTTAAAACTCACTTTATAGACCTTTCAAACCGAGGAAAAATAATATTTTATGATAGTTCCGACATGAAAATGACAGAGCCGCGTCCCCGTTTGGGAGACGCGGCTCGTCCTTTATTGACTGTGGTTAATGCTTATTCAACCACGCAGATTGCAACACGGTTCATTTCAGGAGTACCGTAGGGCTGATCTTCAGCCTCACCCATGCTCTTAGTGATGATGCGGTCTGCTGCGATGCCATAATCGTTGATAAGAGTCTTGACAACAGTTTCAGCACGCTGAGCCGAGAGGCGGAGGTTGATGGCGAGTGTACCTGTACCCTTGTCGGCATATCCGGTAACGGTAACCTTGGTGTTGGGGTTATTCTTCATGTAGCGGGCAACCTCAGCGACCTTGTACATTTCATCCTTAGAGATCTTAGTGTTGGAAATCTTGAAGAAGACGTCGCGGCTCAGAGGAGCGGGAACTTCCTTGACAACTTCCTTAACAACAACCTTTTCAACAGGAACTTCTACGATCTTCTCGATAACTTCGGTTTCCTTAACAACGGGGAGAACCTTAGCCTGCTTCTTGTAAGTCTTGCCGAAAGCATACTTAACACCTACGAGACCGTTGAAATACCAGTCTGCGTTGCCGGCTTTCTTAGAGTTGTAACTGTCGGGAAGAACGTTAGCCTGGAGTTCGAGACCTACCTTGAGGTTGCTTGTAATATTGAAATCACAGAATGCACCGAACTGACCGAGGAAACGTGTCTTGGTTCCTGTCCAGAGAAGCTGAAGGGGATCAACGGTGCCACAACATGATGCAGTCTGAGGGAAAGCGAATTCACGAAGAGCTGCGTTGGCCTTAACAGCCTCATCATTGTTCCATGCGATGTTTGCACCGACACCACCGAAGATACCTGCGCTTACAATGCGTGCAGGATTGAAACCGCCGATAAGATTGGTGAGGTCTACTGTAAGGTTAGCTGTAGGAGCGATATAGTTCCACTTCCAATCTTGACGCATACTTGTTCCGTCTGTATAACCTACATTGGGGGTCAGAGTCATGGAACCTTTCGATGTGTAACCATTAACTACAACGCGAGCGCCAAAGACGGGCGTGAACTGATAGCCACCGGCAATCTGTGCGTTGAACGATGCCAGACGGCCGAAGACTGTTTCACCCAAGGTCTCCTGTCCGCCTACCTGGCCCTGAATGTACCAGTGGGGCTGGAATACATATTCGGTTTCCTCCACTACCACATCCTGTGCGTTTGCCATGAAGGCTCCACAGAGGGCGATTGAGGCCGAAAGAAATAACTTATTGATTTTCATTGTTCAGTAGTCTAAAAGTTTTAAACCTTGAGATTTGATTAGCGGATTACCTGAACGTAGCACTTAACTGTCGAAGTGAAACCTGAGTAGTCAAGAGCCTGGTAAGCGATTTCGTATACAGTTCCGTTAGGAGCACCTGCTACATTGAGAGCTACGCGGTTGCGGTCGCCGGGGAGAACCTTGGCGAGAGTAGCGTTAGCCTTGTCGCGGAGAGTAGTGTTTTCACCTTCAGGAGTTGTTACCTTAGTAACGGCAACCATCTTCTTGAATGTCGGGCAGACAGTTTCGAAGTTGTAGGTTGTTGCCCAGAGTGAGATAGCTTCACCTACACCCTTGAACTGAGTAGGCTGGCTGGGGTTAGTCGAAAGGAGACCGAAGGGAAGTTCTACTTCGGGCATGTGAGTGCCGTTGAGCGCAAACTTGCCGGCCTTGCGGTAAAGCATAGTTACCTGGAGATAGTGGTTAGGATCCTTGAGCATATTGTTGATGCGTTCAGCAACTGTGTTGTAACGGTCAACAAGTGAGTTTACTCGGCCGAGGTAGTCATTGTTGATCTGATCGACAAGGTTGTTGAGTTTATCCTGGATGTTACCGGTCATATCGTTAACCTGAGCGATTAGGTCAGTAACTACACCAATGGGTTGTTCGGGATCATAAGGATATTTGGGATCAACTGCATTGGGGTCATTGAAGAGAGCAACCCAGATAGATTTGTCAACTTTTGCGTCGAGACCGGGATTTTCTTCAGTGCCGTTACCCTTGAGCCATTCCTGGATTGAACCTTTGATGCTGTCAACAATATCATTTGCGTCTTTAGCAATATTGATTGTACCGGTAACTTTGTCACCCTTTTCAGTTGTCAGCTCAACAGGAACAAGCATTTCACCAATGTGGTTGAATGTAGGTTCGCCGAACTTGATGTTAAGGCTGAAGTTCTTGCTGTCAACTGTGAATGTACCGAGGTTGAGGTTAACAAGATCCTTGTTGATAGAGATAGGGCTGATAGTGGGGAGTTTCACGTTGAGTGAAGAACCCTTGAGAGTAGCGAATGACAGAGGCTTGAATGCAGTAGCGGCTACACCGTAGTTAGAGTAAACCTTCTGCTGGGTTTTGTTCCAAGAGCCGTCTTCGTTCTGGCTGGTGTAGGCGTCATAAGTATAGCGGAGGGCATTAGCGTCGCAAACGTCCTGGAGCTGCTTGTAGATAGCCTTGAACATGGCCACCATATCAGATGCAGTGTGATTCTTAACGGCTTCCTTGAGAGTGTTTGCAAGACCGGGCTGAATATGAACCTTGATAGCACCGAGCTGAGCGGGATCGACAGTCACATCTGCCTGATAGAGACCGTTACCGTTGCCTGCTGCACGAGAACTGATACCGAACTTGAGGACGGTTTCGTCGTCTTTAGTTACATTGTTGAGAGCTACAACGGGATCGTCATCGCGGCTGTTTACAAGTGCAAATTCGCCGTCGAGGTTTTCAACTGTACCGGGGTTAACAGTAAACCAGAGGTTACCGAGGACAGCCTGACCTTCGTCGTTTGTACCTACAACCTGTTCGCCAACACTGTAAGAGTCAGAAGTAAGAGCAGCCCAATCGATATCATTGTCATCGAAAGAGAGATTGCAATCCTCTACTTCAGAAGAGGGGAATGCAGTAATACCAGTGGTGTTTTCACCGTAGTAAGTCATGAGCACCATTGAATTAACACCGAGGGGTGAGTTGAAACCACCGAATACGGGGTTAGTGGTTGCCTGAAGAACGAGGCTGGTCACCATGTTGTTGAGGCGATCGAGAAGTTTTTCCTGGAGATCAGCGATAGCTTTAGTGTTAGCCTTGATATTTTCGATAACTTCAGCGTAGCTCCACCATTCACCTTCGGTTCCTTCGGGGAAGAGGATATCATACATTTCAGAGATCTTGCTGAAATCAGCGTGATAAGTATTGAGGTCTACAATAGCGTCTTTGTCAAGGAGCTTGATTTCTTCAAGTTTTTCAAGCACGGCTTCAAGACCGGTCTTGTTATCGATGACCCACTGGCCCTGCATTACATATTTCTGGAATTCTGCCGGAGTAAAGCCTTCGGGGAAACCGCCTTCGTATTTACCGAGTTCAAACCATTTTTCGAGAGCCTGCACAGATGATTCGAGGCCTGCGATCTTTTCAATCTGAGCTTTAAGAGCGATGATAGCCTTCAAATCTGCCACTTCAGAAGCAGTGAACTGATCAGCTTTATCTTCTTTTTCTTCGAGAGCTTTGAGACGATCGTTTACAGTCTTCATAGCAGCATCGTAAGCTGCCTGAGTTACATAGACATTCTTTAGAGCTTCGATTGCAGCAGTAAGTTCTGTTTTATCAGCTTTATCAGACTGGAGTTTAGTGATCTTAGCCAATAAATCTGCAATGTTCTGCTGACAATCACCCTTGCAGTTGATAAGCTGCTGCTGAAGATCGTCAAGAGCTTGTTTCAGATAAGCATAGTCTGCTTTGTTTTCAATGAAGTCAGCTTCATTGTTGTCCTTACAGGAGGTAAATGTGCTACCACCAACGACAGTCATAGCCAGAAGGAGCACACCTGCGATGAACGTTTTCTTCATTTCGGTTAAGTTAATTTGATGGTTAATGAATATAATTGATTTAGTTTACTTAAATTCAATAACTTGAATGTTTTTTCTGCAAGATTTCGAGTGTGGTCAAACACCGGCGACACGACCGACACACACCATCGGTTATATAACACGCTCCACCGTATTTTTGTTCACACACGGACATAATTTTAATGTGTAGTTTCGTTAGTAATTATATGTTATTTTCAATCGCGATTCTATCGTAGATAATCTATTAATTCGCAAAGGTAATAGTTTTTCCCGATATTTATACAAATATTAATACAAAAAATCTTTATCAAACTAAATTTTCGAGTATCAGGTATTATTTGTACCTTTGTTGATGTAATAATCAATCATACAATCAACTCGACTCAATAATGTCACATTTCTCCCGTCTCACTTTGGCCGCAATCGTAGCCGCAAGCTCTGTTTTAGCGGCCTCCGCCGATAATCAGGCCAACAAAAGCGTCAATCAATCCAACCCCGGCTTCATAGCCACTGCGCGTGCCCATAACGTCTTCAACCATCTTGAGGGCGGTGTCAGCATTGGCTCGACAGGTATAGGTCTAAATATCGCCACATCACTCACCGACCACATGCGTGTCCGTGCAGGCGTTGACTTTACGCCTCATTTCAATGTACCCATGTCGTTCAGCCTCCAGAGCTATACTGACGGTGGCGGTATCAATACGGGCAATTTCGACAAAATGCAGCGTTACATGAAGAAACTCACCGGCTACGAGGTGGACGATCGTGTCGAACTCGACGGCAAGCCGACCATGACTAACTTCAAGCTCCTTTTTGACGTTTATCCTTGGGCAGACAAAGGCTGGCGCGTGACAGCAGGATTCTATCTTGGGTCGCGACGAGTTGCAAAGGCTATCAATACCATGGGTGAGATGCCTTCTCTTCTGGCCGTCAACATATATAATCACTTCTATGATTTTATTATGAGCGACGATGCTATTGACAAACCTATCTTTGGCGACGTTTATCTTGACCCCTTCTTGATTGACGATGTCCGTGAAGACCTCGCTGATGAAGGCTACATGGGCATCCATGTAGGCGACTACAAGGACGGTCGACCGTATATGATGCAACCCGACGCCGACGGTATGGTTAAGGTCAATGCCTTTGTCAACCGTTTCAAGCCCTATGCCGGACTCGGCTATACAGGCGAAGTCGGCAAAGATCGCCGTTGGAAACTCGACGTCGACTGCGGCGTGATGATGTGGGGCGGCACACCTTCGCTCATGACCCACGACGGCACAAACCTCTCCAAAGACATCGTCAATATCAAAGGCAAGCCCGGTGACTATGTCGACATCATGAAAACTTTCAAGGTCTATCCCGTCATCAGTTTCAGTGTAAGCTACCGCTTCTTCTAATCTATCCTGCCCCGCCTCTCCCTCCCCGACGATGGACGCCAAAGAGTTTGCCGCAAGGGTCATGCTCGCGTTACCCTATGAACCCAATGACCAGCAGGTTGCCGTCATCGCCGCCCTCGCCCGCTTCTGCGCTCCTACTGCAGGAAGCTCCGACCGCGCATTCATCATCAACGGCTATGCCGGTACAGGCAAAACATCGCTCACCGGCGCCCTTGTCAATACGCTGGCCGAAGTCGGTATTCCATCCGTGCTTCTCGCTCCGACCGGACGCGCCGCTAAAGTTTTTTCTGCCTACGCCCGCCATCCGGCCTACACCATCCACCGCCGCATTTACCGCCACAGTCTTGCCGGGGGATTTTCCTCAGGCCCGGCTGCCGTTCAGGACAATAATGCCCGCAACACCGTCTTCATCGTCGACGAAGCGTCGATGATTGGAGCAGCCGACGAGCGCGGCGTCAATCTTCTCGCGGATTTGATCCACTATGTCTATTCAGGTGAGAACTGCCGCCTCATCCTGCTCGGCGATACAGCCCAGTTGCCGCCTGTAGGTTCGTCGGAATCTCCGGCGATGAATCCCGACATACTTCGCTCCTATGGCCTGAAGGTCTCGCACGCTTCGCTGACAGCCACCGCCCGTCAACGCGCCGATTCGGGCATTCTTTATAACGCAACCTGGCTCCGTCGGGCCATGATGACCGACCCGCTCCCGACTCCGCGCCTGATCGTCGACCGCTTCCCCGACGTAAAGTCCGTTTCAGGCGTCGATCTGCCGGAAGTACTCGAGTCAGCTTACTCGCGCGACGGCATAGAGGAGACTCTACTCATCACCCGCAGCAATCGCACCGCGACAGACTACAATCGCGCCATACGCGCGAACATATTATATATAGAGGAGCAGATCCAGCGCGACGAGCTCCTCATTGTGGCAAAAAACAGCTACTTCTGGACGCGCGGACTCAAGAACATCGACTTCATAGCCAACGGCGACATCATCCGGGTCAATCGAGTCATAGCTACTGAGTATCGTTACGACATACCATTCGCCGACGTCGAAATCTCGATGCCAGACCGCGACGATGTCACGTTTCAGGCCAAGATCATGCTCTCGACCCTTACGACCGACACCGCCTCTATCTCTCAGAATGATTATCATCGCCTCTACTACGGAGTGATCGAAGATCCCGCCTTTTTCTCAGCCGATACGCCCTATGACTTACGCGTTAAAAAATTGCGCGACAACCCGTACTGGAATGCCCTACAGGTCAAATATGCCTATGCTGCTACATGCCACAAGGCTCAGGGTGGCCAGTGGACCAATGTTTTCGTGGACCTCGGCTACATCCCTCCCGAGGCAATGGGCATCGACTTTTATCGCTGGCTTTACACCGCCGTGTCGCGTGCCCGTTCCCG
>CAZULD010000061.1:0-12473 GCA_964621135.1 uncultured Bacteroides sp.
CCCTTAAAATCAGCTCCGAGCTTGTCGATTTCATCAAGCAAAAGAACCGGGTTGGATGCTTTTGCTCGGCGTAGAGCATTGATTATTCGGCCGGGCATCGCTCCGATATATGTGCGGCGATGGCCACGGATTTCAGATTCATCATGGACTCCGCCCAGTGAAACACGCTGATATTTTCGACCGAGAGCACGGGCTACCGATTCACCCAAAGATGTCTTACCCACACCGGGTGGGCCGACAAGACAGATTATAGGTGCTTTCCCCTCGGGATTGTGCATCAGGACCGCGAGTTGCTCAAGTATACGCTCTTTAACTTTCTCGAGACCATAATGGTCATTCTCGAGAATTTCGCGTGCAGAAGAAAAATCTGTGTTGAGATCTGTTTCTTTATTCCACGGCAATTCGAGAAGGGTGTCAAGATATGTAAACTGCACTGAGAAATCAGGAGACTGCGGATTAAGTCTGCGAAGTTTCTCTATTTCCTTATTAAATATCGTACGCACCTTTTCGGGCATATCGACATTCTCAGCTCGGCGAACTAATTCGTCAGCATCATCGTTCTCGCCATACAGTTCCTCGCGTATGGTTTCCATCTGTTGCTGAAGGAAAGCATTCCGCTGATTCTGATCCATATTCTGCCGTGTGCGCTGAAGAATATCGCGGGTGATATCAACTTTCTCTTCGTTCTTTAGCAGAGCTTCGAGGAGTGCATACGCACGTTCATGCAACGTCGGACGCGCAAGAAGAGCAACCTTTTCTGCCGCCTCCAACTGCATATTGGTACAAAGGAAATTTATTAGTTCATAAGGAGTAGATGTCTGATTGATTGCAAAGACGATCTCTTTTGAATTTTCTGCTGTCTTGTTGACAATATTTACGGCAGATTCACGGACTTGCTCAACGAGAATTCCATCTTCTGCAGGCAACTCATCCGGCACTATTTCAGGGATGAGTTTAACCCTTGCCGAAAGTCCACCTCCCGGAATAGTCTCGCCTGAACCGCGCCCGATGATGCGGAATTTCCCTCGCGAGCGCACAAGCGCCGTCTTCGAACCGTCGGGAAGGTCAAAAACTTTAAGGACATCGGCAATGACACCGTATTTGTATAGCCCCGTCGTTACAGCAGGTTTGTCTTCTTCAGGATTTATCTGACAAACGATACCGATAGGCACCGGTCGCTCGGCCGCCTCCGAAGCCGTAATGATGGAGGACTCTCTTCCAAGAGAGATCGGAATGGTGACCCCGGGAAACAGTACGAGATTGCGGGTGGCAAGTATAGGCAGATCGTCAACAGACGGCGCAATCTCAAAACGTTTGCCATCCACGTCGATCTGACCGAAAACGGTTGACTGGTTGTTATTTTCAGTATCTTTCATAAAAGTAATAACACATTTATAAGAGAAAGAGAGGATAAAAGAAGCATAAACGCTATAATAATACAGCAAAAGGAATGCCAAAGTTACTAAAAACTCGGCAGACAGCGAAAAAAACTTATCTGCTACATAAAAAAGACAAAATATGTTGTGTAACATATTTCAATCCGCTTGCAGAAACAAAAAAAATTGCGATATTGCGGTGCGTAAATTCATGACTAATCAAAAGTCAAAATAAGTATAACACTAATCTCTAATAACATGAAGGTATACAAGACCCACGAAATCAAAAACATTGCCCTTCTCGGAGGCAAGGGCTCAGGCAAAACCACACTTGCAGAAGCAATGCTCTACGAGTGTGGAGTTATAAAACGTAGGGGAACAGTCGAAGCCGGCTCCACGGTAAGTGACTACTTTCCGGTAGAAAAAGAATACGGTTATTCGGTTTTTTCTACTGTCTTCTATGCAGAATTTCTTAATAAGAAACTTAATGTAATTGACTGTCCGGGAGCTGATGACTTTGTCGGAAATGCCATTACGGCACTCAATGTAACAGATACCGGCGTCATCGTTGTTAACGCACAGTATGGCGTCGAAGTCGGCACACAAAACATCTTCCGTACCGCATCATCAATTAAGAAACCTATTATTTTTGCAATCAATCAGCTTGATGGAGAAAAGGCTGACTATGACAATGTCATCGAGCAGATGAAAGATGTATTCGGTCCGAAAGTAGTAGCGATCCAATATCCCTTGGAATCCGGTCCCGGTTTCAATTCGATGATTGACGTCCTTCTTATGAAGAAATACTCATGGGGGCCTGAAGGCGGTGTACCTACTATAGAAGAGATTCCTGCTGAGGAACTCGACCGCGCCAACGAACTCCATAAAGCTCTCGTAGAAGCAGCCGCCGAGAACGATGAATCTCTCATGGAGAAATTCTTCGAATCAGAGCATCTTACCGAAGACGAAATGCGTCTTGGTATCCGCAAAGGACTCATAGACCGTTCAATCTATCCCGTCTTCTGCGTAAGCGCAGCCAAAGACATGGGTGTCCGCCGCATGATGGAATTCCTTGGTAATGTAGTGCCTTTCGTTGATGATATGCCCGCACCGGTCGATACTGCAGGCAACGAAGTTAAGCCTGATTCTAACGGTCCGTTGAGCGTATTCATGTTTAAGACTACTGTGGAGCCCCATATCGGCGAAGTAAGCTACTTTAAAGTTATGTCCGGAACCCTCAAGGCAGGTGCAGATCTCGATAATGTCAGCCGTGGCAGCAAAGAGCGACTTGCCCAGCTCTTCTGTGTCTGCGGTCAGATCAGAACTGCAGTGGATCAACTCGAAGCCGGCGATATTGGTGCTACAGTCAAACTTAAAGACGCGCGTACAGGCAATACACTTGACGAAAAAGGTTGCGAAATTGAATTTGATTTCATTAAGTATCCCGCGCCCAAATATCAGCGTGCAGTCCGTCCGGTTACTGAAAGCGACGCCGAGAAGTTAAATCAGATCCTCACTCGCATGCACGAGGAAGATCCGACATGGCAGATCGAACAGTCTAAGGAACTGAAGCAGACTATTCTTTCCGGTCAGGGCGAATTCCACCTCCGCACACTCAAATGGCGTGTAGAGAACAACGATAAACTTCCTATTGTATTCGAAGAACCACGCATTCCATATCGTGAAACCATTACAAAGGCTGCCCGCGCAGATTATCGCCATAAGAAACAATCCGGCGGTGCTGGTCAGTTCGGCGAGGTACACCTTATCATCGAACCCTATGTAGAAGGAGCTCCGGCCCCCGATACCTACCGTTTCGGCAATCAGGAATTCAAGATGAGTATCCGCGATACTCAGGAAATACCTCTAGCATGGGGTGGCAAACTGGTTGTACATAATTGTATCGTCGGTGGTGCTATCGATGCCCGTTTCATCCCGGCTATCGTCAAAGGTCTTATGGACCGCATGGAACAGGGTCCGCTCACCGGATCATACGCCCGCGACGTAAGAGTATGCATTTACGATGGTAAGATGCACCCGGTTGACTCAAATGAAATCTCATTCAGACTGGCAGGTCGCAATGCATTCAGTGAAGCATTCCGCAACGCCAACCCGAAGGTGCTCGAACCGGTCTACGACGTTGAAGTATTCGTTCCGGCCGATGTCATGGGCGACGTTATGAGTGATCTTCAGGGTCGCCGAGCAATCATCATGGGCATGTCAAGCGAAAACGGTTTCGAAAAGATCAGTGCGAAAGTCCCCTTGAAAGAAATGTCAAGCTACTCGACAGCTCTTAGCTCCATCACCGGCGGACGTTCATCGTTCACGATGAAGTTTGCAAGCTACGAACTTGTTCCGAGTGACGTTCAGGAAAAACTCCTTAAGGATTACGCAGAAAACAATAAGGAGGAATAATTCCATAAATCTGATACATACATCTATGAGCGGCTTGCCTGAATGGCGAGTCGCTCATTTGTTTTACAAGCAATAACCCTTTTGATGATTTGGGCGAACGGAAATTTTTGAGTATTTTTGAAGTCAGAATTAGAAGATGTCCTGACTTAATTCTATTTCTTAATGAAACTGACGCGAATCGCTGTAATATTAATTGCCACCTTATTTGGGGCTTCATCATTATATGCTGCCACACCTGAGGTATCTGGGCCGTCCAACGCGCTCGGGCGTCTTTCTGTTGTCAACATCCGTTCCAATCCGGCCCATAAGGCGGAACTTGTTACTCAGGCCTTGATGGGTATGCCATTAAGAATTACGGCTTCAGACGGTGACTGGGTGAAAGTAGAAACTCCTGACGGTTATACCGGTTGGGCTCACGGCAGTTCAGTTGTCAGAAAAAATGCTGCCGAACATACCAAGTGGCGTAATAATCCGCATCGCTACGTTGTAACCGCAACGGCTCAAACTTACGCTTACGATAATCCTACTGATAGTGGACCGCATCACATTGTGTCCGATCTTGTCAATGGTGATATTGTAGAACTCGCAGGAAAACCGGACGATAACTCGGTGATGTGGGAAATCGTTCTTCCGGACGGCCGACGGGGATGGATCTATCCGCAAGCTGTTACAAAGATCGGTGATTGGGCCAACCAAATTTATGATGCCGACAAAATCCTATGTATGGCGTATTCGATGATGGGACAACCATATTTATGGGGTGGTACCTCAATCAAAGGGGCTGATTGTTCCGGCCTTGTAAAATTATGTTACCTCTGTAACGGTCTCATCCTTCGTCGCGACGCATCACAACAGGCGAAAACCGGCAAACGCATAGCCCCTTCTGAGTGGGACCAATGCCACCGCGGAGATCTGGTGTTTTTCGGAAACGGAGCTACCCAAAAGGTAACGCATGTCGGCATATATGATTCTGACGGCAACTATGTGCACTCGTCAGGACAAGTGAAGCGTAATAATCTTGATCCAAATTCGAAGTCGTATATCGGCACTACCCTCCTACACTGCTGTAATATCTCGGATTCCATAGGTACTCCCGGTATAATAAAAGCAGTCGATCATCCATGGTATTTCAATAAATAATCAGTGAATGGACAGACGCAATTTCATACGAACAAGTGTACTCGGCGCTATGACAGTAGCAACGTCACAGATATCATTTTCTGCCAATAACAGTGCGACGGGAAAAACCGGACGCTCCGGACGTCTGAACCTGAAGTTCGCGCCATATGAACTGCAGCTAAAACATTCGTTCAATCTTGCATCATCACAAAGGAAAACGACTCCCGACATGCAGGTCGAGATAGAATATGACGGAGTCACGGGTTATGGCGAAGCATCTATGCCTCCATATCTTGGCGAATCGGTCGCAACCGCCGGTGCATATCTTTCATCACTCGATCTCGGTCAGTTTTCTGATCCGTTTGCGATCGAGGAGATTCACGATTATCTGGATTATGTCGCGCCGGGCAACCGCGCGGCAAAAGCGGCTGTTGACATCGCCCTCCATGACTTGACGGGCAAGTTAATGGGTCAACCGTGGTATAAAATCTGGGGCTTAGATCCGCTGAAGACACCCAATACTTCATTTACCGTAAGCTATGATGCTGACCCGACAGAGTTGAAAGCTAAGATCGACGAAGCGTCTCCATACAAAGTCATCAAGGTTAAGATGGGCCTAGATCACGATAAAGAATTAGTCAAAGCTATCAGAAAAAATTCTTCCTCACCGATTTGCGTTGACGCAAATCAAGGTTGGCGAGATAAGAATTTAGCTCTGGAAATGTGTCATTGGCTAAATGACAACAACTGTCTGTTTGTAGAGCAGCCAATGCCTAAAGAGATGATTGAAGAAACGGCTTGGCTTAAAGAACGCTCGCCTCTACCGATTATTGCCGACGAATTTGTCCAACGCCTGAGTGACGTTCGTCTCGCCTCTCAAGCCTATGACGGCATCAATATCAAGTTGATGAAAAGTACCGGCATGCATGAAGCATATAAAATGGCTGTACTTGCACGTGCACTCGGTATGAAAGTTATGATTGGCTGCATGACTGAAACATCCTGCGGTGTTACAGCAGCCGCTCAACTGTCTCCCATGACGGATTGGGCGGACTTGGACGGTAATTTGCTGATATCAAATGATAGGTTTGACGGTTTAAAGATTGTCGACGGTAAGATAACACTGCCCAGCCGCCCTGGCATCGGTGTGGAACTTGTTTGATAAAAAGAAATGATATTTCCTTCTACGATAGAACATAAAATAGGATTCGATATAATCCGCGCCCAAGTGGCAGAACTTTGCAATTCGTCCCAAGGCAAACTGCGTTGCGACGAAATGGAATTCCTTACCGACAGGTCTCAAATTATAGCGCGCCTTCAGGAAACAGCCGAAATGACCGCCATCCTTGCCGGTGAAGCTGAATTTCCGGTTTTAACCGTTCACAACCCGGAGCATATTATCGCTTCTATGCGCCTTGAAGGCGGCTACATCGGAGCTGCTGATATGGGTAGACTACGCTCGACACTTGAAACCATGAGCGAAATTGCTGCTTTTTTTAAAGCAGTTCGAGATGATGAAGGGAAATCAACATTTCCTCGTCTTGACGAAATAGCTTTATCACTTTTGACTTTTCCTAATCTCGTCAATGAAATCAACAGAGTGATCGATCGCCACGGCGACGTAAAAGACAATGCCTCGCCTCAATTATCGTCTATCAGATCGCAATTATCCTCTATGAGCGGGTCGATCAACTCAATGATGCGTAGAGTGATGACTCGCGCTATGAAAGAAGGGTTAATCGAGACAGATACAACGCCTTCGGTGCGCGACGGGCGTCTTGTCATACCGGTTTCACCGATGAATAAACGTAAGATTCCGGGGATAGTCCATGATGAATCCGCTTCCGGTAAAACAGTCTTCATCGAACCGGCTGAAGTCGTCGAAGCTAACAATCGTCTGCGAGAACTGGAATTGGAGGAACGGCGCGAAATTGTACGCATTCTCGTTGGCCTCACAGCCGTGTTGCGTCCTCATTCGGATGATATATCAGCAAGCATCGCCACTCTCGGAGTGTTTGACTTCATAATGGCTAAAGCTAAGTTCGCCATCACTAATGGAGGAGAATTACCTCGCGTAGGCCATGATTGCTCGTCAGACTGGAAAGCAGCTTTTCATCCGGTGCTTAGCCAAAGTCTCGCGCGTCAGAATAAAGAGTTAGTCAAACTCGACATGAGGCTGAGTCCGGACAAAAGGATTATAGTTATATCGGGTCCCAATGCCGGAGGAAAGTCCGTTACATTGAAAACTGTCGGAATTGTACAGTATATGGCGCAATGCGGTCTGCTGCCAACTATGTCAGCTCAGTCTACCATCGGTATCTTCGGGTCAATGTTTATTGATATCGGCGATGATCAATCTATTGAAGATGATCTTAGCACCTACTCTTCCCATCTGCGCAATATGAAAACTTTTTACGCACGTGGGAACAAACGATCCATGATCTTGATTGATGAATTCGGTGCGGGCACCGAGCCACAGATTGGAGGTGCGATCGCGCAGGCACTCTTAAAACGATTCAATGCGGCCGGGATGTGGGGAGTAATAACCACACACTTCAGAAATCTTAAACTGATGGCCGAAGATACGCCCGGACTTGTCAACGGCTCAATGCTCTACGACCGGCATCTGATGAGGCCTCTATTCAAACTTTCTGTTGGGAATCCCGGAAGTTCGTTTGCCCTTGAAATCGCACGTAAAACCGGACTTCCGGAAGAAGTACTTGCCGATGCCGAAGAAATAGTCGGAAGCGACTACATCAATGCGGACAAGTATCTGCTCGACATCAACAGAGACAAACGTTACTGGGAGAATAAACGTGCTTCAGTCAAGCAGAAAGAGAAAAAACTTGATGAATTACTTGAAAAGTACGAATCTGAAGCCGGTACGCTTCGCGAGCGACGCCGTGAGATCATAGAAGATGCCCGCAAAGAAGCGTTACGCATCATCGAAGGCAGTAACGCGGCTATTGAACGTACGATCCTTGACATTCGACGCTCTCAGGCAGATAAAGAGAAAACTATGTCAGCCCGCAAGGCACTTGCTGACAAACGTAAGGAGCTTAGCGAAAATGATGATAATAAAGAAACTCATGCACTGATCGAACGAGCAGAAAGAAGGACTCGCAACAAGCGTAACGACAAAAAACAGCAGAGGAAGACCGAAACGCCCAACTCACTCCGCCAGATTCAACCGGGCGATCATGTATTGCTCGACGGCAGTGGAACTGTCGGCATTGTCAGTGAGATATCCGGCAAAAATGCAACCGTGATATTCGGAAATCTGACTACTAATACCAAAATTGACAGATTAACTCTAACTGATCGTAAAATTGACAGTGGAGCGAAAAAAGCCGCATCATTTATCAGTGTATCAACGCGAGAAGATATGCGCGAACGGCAGTTACGTTTCAAACCTGACATTGACGTCAGGGGAATGCGTGTCGATGAGGCATTACAGGCAATAACTTACTTTGTAGATGATGCCGTACAGTTCAATAGCTCCCGTGTCCGCATATTACATGGCACCGGAACCGGGGCTCTGCGTCAGGCAATAAGGGATTATCTTGAAAGTGTACGTGCTGTGCGTGCTTATCACGACGAGGATGTCCGACTCGGCGGTGCCGGGATCACCGTTGTAGAATTTTGATAAAAATTGATAAATTCAGACTTATTCAGTAATTTTGTATTCGATTTAATTCCCCAACTATACTAATTCAACGTCTTACACATAATGAAAGTTATAGATTATTTACGAAATAGCGAAAAACCCTTATTTTCGTTTGAAATACTTCCCCCTCTGAAAGGTAACAGTATTTACAAGGTCTATGACATCATCGATCAACTGACTGAATTTGATCCGAAATTCATCAACATAACCTCGCATCACAGTGAATCTGTTTATATGCCCCAAGCTGACGGGCTGCACCGCAAGGTTAGTGTTCGGCGTCGACCCGGTACGGTTGCGGTAGCAGCTGCAATCAAATACAAATACGGGATTATTCCTGTTCCGCATATTATCTGCAAAGGATTCTCAAAAGAAGAAACGGAGTATGCCCTACTCGATCTTAACTTTTTAGGAATAGATAATCTCTTTATTGTTCGCGGTGACTCAAAACCTGACGACGATCGCCGGTGGAATGACTCGCATTTTTACAATATCCATGCGACAGATCTCCAGCATCAGATCAATGAATTTAATCAAGGTCATGGATTGGATAATATGACTGTAGAAGGTATCGAAACGAAATTCAGCTACGGCATGGCATGTTATCCCGAAAAACATGAGGAAGCACCAAACTTCGACTCTGATTTGCACTATCTGAAACAAAAAGTCGATGCAGGAGCGGACTATCTGATCACACAGATGTTTTTCGATAATGCAAAGTATTATGATTTTGTAGAGCGATGCCGACGCGAAGGCATTATGGTGCCAATTATCCCCGGTCTGAAACCGATAACACGACTTGCCCAACTATCGGTCCTTCCCAAAATATTCCGTGCAGATATCCCGGAAGAACTCGCGGCACGTCTGAGAAACGCAGCTGATGATCGGGAAGTTCGTAAAATAGGAATAGACTGGGGTATCCGTCAGAGTCAGGATCTGATCGAGCACGGCGCACCGGGTGTACATTTTTACACAATGCATGCAGCCGACAGTGTGAAAGAAATTGCCCGTGCGATTTACAGATAACGAGTATCGTCTATGACTATTGAGGATTTTAAGAAAGAACTCGGCGAACATATAAAGGTTCTTGACGGCGCAATGGGCACCATGATCCAGCGTCATTATCTTACCGAAACAGATTTCAGAGGTAATCGTTTCGCAGAGAGTGATATTGCTTTAAAAGGTAATAATGACCTCCTGTCTCTGACTCGACCGGATATTATTGCGGCTATTCATCGCCAGTATATTGATGTCGGTGCAGATATAATTTCGACCAATACCTTTAATGCTAACCGCATATCTCAAGCTGATTACGGCACGGAAAATTTAGTAGCCGAACTTAATCATATATCCACACGCATTGCAAGGCAAGAAGCGGATCAATATATGACCGCAAATAAATCCCGTAAAATTTATGTTGCAGGCTCTGTAGGTCCAACCAATCGCTCGGCATCAATAAGCCCTAAGGTAGAGGATCCATCCTTTCGCAATGTAGATTATGACCTTCTTGTGGCTGCTTACAAAGAGCAAATGACGGTTCTGGCTGAAGGCGGTGTTGATCTTTTCCTGATTGAGACGGTTTTCGACGGGCTCAACGTAAAAGCTGCACTCGAAGCAGCCAGACAGGTAAACGATACTCTCAAAGACCGCTTACCGGTGATGGTTTCGGCTACTATAGCAAGTCCCGCCGGACGTTTATTGTCCGGTATCACACTCGAAGCCTTAGTCGTGAGCATCGCTTCTTATGAAGACGTGGTTTCAGTCGGCTTAAACTGCTCTTGGGGAGCGGTTGAAATGCGCCGCTTTGCTGAAGAGTTGTCCAACTTGACAGAACTGGCTGTAAGTTGTCACCCCAACGCTGGTTTACCGGATGAAAATGGTAATTACGCTCAGACAGCAGCAGAATTTGCATCCGCCGTCGAATCAATGATGCGCGACGGTATAGTTAATATTGTCGGCGGATGTTGCGGCACGACGCCAGAACATATACGCCATCTCGCTGACATCGTAAAACGATACCCACCCCGCAAAGCGTCCCGCTTACCCTCGATTCTTAAAGTCGCAGGCTTGGAAGCATTAGAGATATCGCCGGCATCAAATTTTGTAAATGTAGGCGAACGCTGTAATGTAGCCGGATCGAAAAAATTCCTCCGGCTGATAAAAGAGGAAAGCTATGACGAAGCTCTATCGATTGCCCGAAAACAGGTAGAAGACGGAGCTATGATTCTCGATATCAATATGGACGATGCAATGGTCGACGCAAAAAAAGAGATGGTTCATTTTCTTCGACTCATCGGATCTGATCCTGACATCGCTAAAGTCCCTATTATGATCGACTCTTCGGTCTGGGATGTCCTCGAAGCCGGACTTAAGGCAATTCAAGGAAAATGTATCGCCAACTCAATCTCATTAAAAGAAGGCGAAGATGAATTTTTGCGTAAAGCCACGGCGCTTCGCAATCTTGGGGCCTCCGTTGTTGTAATGGCTTTTGATGAACAAGGTCAGGCTGACACGTTCGAACGAAAGATTGAAATTTGCAGGAGAGCTTATGATCTTTTGACCGAGAAGGTAGGATTTGAAGCCGTCGACATCATTTTTGACCCCAATATTATGGCGGTAGCAACAGGTGTCCCCGAACACGACACCTACGGTCGTGATTTCATACGCGCAACAGCATGGATTAAAGCCAACCTGCCGGGAGCCAAAGTAAGCGGCGGTGTGAGCAATCTATCGTTTGCATTCCGCGGACATAATCGACTGCGCGAATCAATGCACGCTGTTTTTCTATATCATGCCATAGTTGCAGGACTTGATATGGCTATAGTCAATCCGGCCACCGCAGTTACCTACGATACCGTTGACGAGGATCTACGCAATATCCTCGACCGACTTTTTATCGAGGGTAGCCATGAAGCGGCGGCCGACCTTATCGAATATGCGACTAAAGTCAGCGATGCTCCGACAAATGACAATAACGCATCGCAGAATCGCAGGTCTGTTCCGGTTGACGAGCGTCTTTGCGATGATATCGTCAGAGGAGATATCACATATCTCGAAGAAGATATTGCCGACGCAACTGCGCTATATCCTCGTGCGCTCGACATTATCAACGGCCCCTTGATGCAGGGTGTAAGTCGTGTCGGAACACTATTCGGCGAAGGCAAAATGTTCCTCCCCCAAGTCGTAAAGACGGCTCGGGCAATGAAACGCGCCGTCGACCTGCTTCGGCCACGCATCGAAGCAGAGAAAAAAGATGATACCGCTTCCTCTGCGGGAAAAATTCTTTTTGCGACCGTTAAGGGCGATGTTCATGACATCGGTAAAAATATTGTTGCCATAGTTCTTGAATGTAATAATTATGAGGTCAGAGATCTCGGCGTAATGGTTCCTGCAGAGACTATAGTTGAAGAAGCAAGAAAATATCAACCGGATATTATTTGTTTGTCGGGACTTATAACTCCGTCACTTTCAGAGATGGCTAATGTAGCTGCAAAACTTGAAGCAGCCGGCCTTAATATACCACTGATGGTCGGAGGGGCGACTACTTCAAAAGTTCACACAGCTCTCAAAATCGCACCCGAACTGTCAGCCCCGGTGATTCATGCTCTTGATGCTTCACAAAATCCCCTGATTGCGGCTCGCCTTCTCGATCCATCATCGCGTAACGAATATATTGCGGAGGTAAATACAGAGTATGAAAATATCCGTAAAGCACATAATAGCGAAGAAACTAAACTCTTAAGCCTTGAAGAAGCCAGAGAACGCAAGATGCACATTGATTGGGATAAATATTATGTGCCCGCTCCGCAAAATCCAAATGTAGAAATCATACGTAATATTCCTGTATCAGAACTCTTACCGCTAATAAATTGGCGTATGTTCTTCCATTTTTGGCAGCT
>CAZULD010000062.1:0-12249 GCA_964621135.1 uncultured Bacteroides sp.
GCGGCTGATTATTGAGGAAGTCAAGCACCGGTCCCTCCTCAACGAGACGATACTTGTTGCCGTCTCCGTTGGTCGGAGTGTCAGACTTCTTGCCGAGTTTGTTATATTCGGCATTGAGGTCTTTGAATTTGGCTACTGCCTCATCCAATTCTGCCTGTCTCGGGAAAACGCCGTCTCCGATGTTCATGCCTGCAAGTTGTCTCTTGGCTTCCTCCAGTTCTCGGCGATACACCTCTCCATTGTCCACAATTCTCTTTAAGAGATTGCGGAACGCCGTGCCTGCGGCTGTTGCATCATCAGAAAGACGCACAGTGTATTTGATACTGCGTTCTCCGTCTCCAATCTGCAACTCTCGGAAAGATAAAAGAGACCTGCCGTTGTCTTCATTAACAACTACGACCTTTGCACGCTGACCGAAACCTTGCAGGGTTACATTCTTACCTTTGTCAAGGAGCGAAAGCAAATATTCTCCGGCCTCCTTCGGTTTGTCGAAGGTACGCCCACCGTAGTAACTTGTACCCTCGTTTATTGTAACCCTTGTGGGATATACGCCTTTGTCATCCGGCTTAAATCCCTCGCGCTCCAAATCAGCACGGTCTCTGTCATTGAGTCTGATAAGACGCTCAAAGTTATCCTTGCGTTTCTGCATCTCATCAAATTTGGCTTTCTTACGCTGATAATCGCGCTCAAAGCCATTACGCAGTGCGCGAAGTTTCTTTACAACTTTCTCTTGCTTGGCTCTTTCAAATATGACAGGGTTACCCCAAAGAATTGCAACCATTTCTGCCGGGTCAATGTTGCCGTCCTCATCGGCTGAACCCTCATCAAAACTGCGGCCGCCGTTGACGGTGCCCATTTTGAATTGAGTAAACATCTTACCCTTTGCATCAAGCAACTGGTACTTGTAGAGGTCAAGGCTGCCCTCCGTGGCATAGTAATGCACGCGAACTTTATTGCCCATGAAGTCACGCGCCACGAGATTTCCTTGACGTGCGCCTCGTCCGATACACTGCTCCAATGCCGATGGAGTCCACGGCACAGTAAGCATGTGCATATCGGTAATACGATCCTGCACATTCACACCGGTACCCATATTCTTTGTGCCTCCGATAAGTATGCGCACCTTCCCGTCTCTCACTCGTTGAAAGAGGTCTTTGCGCTTCTCTTCAGAATTAGCCTCTTGAATGTAGGCAATTTCCGAACGTGGAATGCCGTAATCATTTACAAATCGGTTCACCATGTCAGTGTAAGCGTCATACTCCTTGCTCTTGTCAGGTACACCCATTTCGCAGAAGATAAGCTGCACACCGCGTTGCTCTGCCTGCTCATCATAGAATTTCTTGACATTCTCGCAGACGGCATGAACCTTGCCTCCGTCATCTTCCATATGGGGGAAGATAAGGCGAGGACTAACAGCGGCCTTAGCTGAAAGCGTTGAGGCATGGAGGCCCCACGGAGCGCGGTTTGGGTCTTTGGGGTGTATCCCGAAGTAACTGCCGTCCTTGCTTTCAAGCATACTCACGATTTCGGAGTTTATCTCCTGCATGGCTTCACTCGCAGGCACAATGACTGTCCGACCGTCCACGGCAGGCTTGGGAAGTTTTAGATTGGTGTCGTTACGCACATCGGCTATCTCTGCATAGAGTTGAGAGAGTTCCGGCACATTGTCAAAACTGCGGAAGCGGTCTTTCATTGCGAACGAGCCGGTCACGCCTGCTTCAAGTTCTGCTGAATGGACGGCAAAGACGCTCGCCCATGCGTCAAAGGTTGGCATACCTAACTCCTCCAGTTTACGCGGACGCAAATAGTTGAGGAGGTTGTAAATCTCAACGAGTGAGTTTGTAATGGTTGTGCCGGAGAGGAATACTGTGCCTTTGTCTCCTTGATGCATACGTTGCAGATGTCGTATGCCGGTCAGAAGAGCAACTGCACGACTGCTTCCTTGTGCGTCTCCGAGTCCGGCTACCTGCTGATAACTGGTGACGTAGGGCAGTGATTTGAACTGGTGGCTCTCGTCCACAAACATATAGTCAATGCCGAGGTTCTCAAAACAAAACTCACGGTCCACATTCCTGTCAAGTCGCTTTTCAAGTCTTGCTTTCAGATTTTCTCTGCGCTTTTCCAATGCCTTGATTTGCTTCTTGGTCATTTGGCTTGTGTCGTTCGTGCCGTAGAGATACTCAATCATGTTATCGAGCTGCCACAACTGCTCATCAATCACGGCTCGCTCTGCCTCCTCAGTGTGGGGAAGCATACAGTATTGCTCATGGCTGAGGATTACGCAGTCATAATCGTTCAGCGAGATATTGGCGATAAATTTCTTGCGGTTCTCTTTCTTGAAGTCGCTGTCGTTGGGCGCGAGAACTCGTGCGGATGGGAATGACTCCTTAAATTCGCGTGCAATCTGAGACACGGTGGATTTCAGCGCGACAATCATAGGCTTCTTGGCAATACCCATTCTTCGCATTTCCATGATTGCAGCCTGCATGACAAGCGTTTTGCCTGCGCCGACAATATGGTCTACAATACCGCCTCGGTTGTTGATGAGCATCCACACTGCATCTTTCTGATGAGGTCGCAGTTCTTTACCCATTAACCCCGGAACTACAAGATGTGAGCCGTCAAAGTGACGGATAACGGTGCGGTTGAAGCGGTCATTGTAAGTCTGCTCCAACATATCCACTCGCTCCGGGTCGCTCGGCAACCATGACTCAAAGCGGTCACGGAGGTCGGCAATCTTCTGATTGGCGAGTTCGGTCTGCTCCTCATCTATATGTTCATTGCCTTCGCTATCTTTATACTTGATGAGTAAGTTCTTATCTTCAAGTGCGGCCTGCAAGATTTCTTTTGCAGACTTCTTCGGGGTCTCCCAATCTGATGCGGCTCCTCCAAGTTCCTTCTTCTCAATGTTGATTTCAAAAGAGTCTGTCTCCGGGATATAGCGAACACCGCTCTTCTGATCGCTGACGTAGGTTTTCTTTTCGGGATCCCACCTGCGGTTGCGACTGCTATATACTGCATGAATACCGAATAGGTCATTCACAAAATCATTGAGAACGGTTTCGGGTATCCAACGCGCTCCCAGATGAATTGCTATGTCATCAAAAGGAATACGCACAGGCTGCACTTCTTCCAGTGCTTTCACATTGCGACTGAACGACTCATCCTTTTCAGCAGCCACACGAGCCTCTTCGAGTTTCGTCACAACGTCTCCGCTCAAATACTCATCTCGTGTAACATAGTCATCAACGCTATTTGGTTTTAGGAACACGAAATCACCGCATTGCTCCGCCCAATCCTCACCCAGTGCCTTTGCAAGATAATCGGGACGCAGGTAGCCATATTCGGCCAGGGATAACGCCACAGCCTCCTGCGGCGTTTTCTTGCCGTCAAGTTTAAGCGCAGGCTTGATAGAGTTTTTGGTGAAGATGTCCGATAGTCCGACAAATTTGCCGTTCTTCCATGTTTCAAGAGCCTGCAAGGTATAGCCGTCAATATCATCAAGGATAAAGGCGTTGTCTTTATCTTGAAGTCTGCCATACTTGGCAACAAAGTTGTCATACTCTCGCTGAAGTTCTGCACGCATGGCATTGAGGGTCTTTTCTTTTTCTCCCTCAATCTGACCTGCGATAAGTTTCTTCATGCTCGTACGCAGGCCTATCATGGCTTTAATCTTAGGCAACATCTTGTCATGCTTCAGCGTACCCTCAAATGTACGTGAAGTCTCGCCATACTCGTTACTCTTCGTAGTCAGTACACCGACCTTTCCGTCTTGTATCACGAGGTTTCCGTTACTTACCCAGTCTCCATCGCCTTTGTAGGCTTCGCGGATAGCCTGCTGAGACTCGCGTATGGTGCGTGAGGGATTAAACAAGCTGCCCCTACGGTTGCCTACAATACGCTTAACGGCTTTCTCAATCTCCGAAGCAATCTCATAGAGAGAGAATTTGCTTGTTAGACCGAAAGCGTCACGTTTGCCATACTGGTTACCTGCCTGCACTTCTCCGATAAGGTTGCGAGGGTTCTTCTCAAAGTAGCGGTTCAGACTTACTTTCTCTTTCTTGCCGTCCTGCTTGTGAGGTGCGGTTTTCTCAAATTGAGAGAGAAACGCCTGCTCCAGTTCCTTATATGCTTCGTCCTCTCGTGTCTGAGCGCGGTCTTGGTCATCACGCCATTTGCGAACGAAGATAACGTCAGTAACCACGCCTGTGCCTTGGAATGTGTTATCGGGGAGTCGGATTGCTCCCAGTATTTCACCTTGATCGGCCATGTGCGCACGAATGATTTGATTGCTCGGTGTGTCCATTACTGCACTTGTTGTCACCATTGCCACGAGGCCGCCGGGGCGCGTTGCCTCAAGCATTTTGACCGCATAGTAATTGTGGATGCGGTTCTGAGCAGAACGCTTTACAGGTGTAGAGTCATTCTTCCATGAGGGGTCATTTACTCCATAATCACCGAAAGGAGCATTGCTTGTAACAACATCAAACGAGCCGGGTGCTATACCCGATTTCTCAAACCCTCCGATGATAATGTTTGCGTCGGGGTACAGCGCACGACCCAACTGACCGCTGAGCCAATCAAGTTCTACACCTGTTATCGCACTGCGCTCCTGTATGCTTTTGGGCAGTGTACCCTCAAACATACCGTTACCTATTGAGGGGTCGAGCAATGCTCCTCCCTTATATCCTGCGAGACTAAGGAAACTATTAATTGCCCTCGCAATAGGTGTTGGTGTGTAATACGAGGAAAGGGATGCACGCTTGATTGCATCAAATAGTTTCTTATCCCCGGAGGGGTCAAGTTTCTGAATAGCCTTTGCGAGGCGGTGAAGAGGTGTGTTATGATAGGTTTCGCGCAGAATATGGTCTATATCATAATATTTACCTAAATCCACCTGACCCCAACCGCGGAAGCGCGACATAATGGCTCTCTGCTCCTCGGTTGCAGGCTTGCCGGTGAACAACACCTCGGCCAATGTTTCAATCGCACTTACATTGGCTTCAAGTCGTTGCGAGGGTGTATAAGAGTCAGCCTCGTTCCCGGCTTTCTCATCATAGCGGAAGTTGCGTGTGTACTTAACTTCCGGCTTCTTGGGTTTCTTTACGGAAGCAGTTCTACCTCCGCGGCCAGACTCGGCGGTAGGTTTTCCCTCAGAAAGTTCTTCTGCTCCTCGGTCAGCACCACGTTCTGATACAGAGCCTTCTCCAATAGTTCCTCCACGCTCCACAGAGGGGTCTGCGCTTCGGCTATCAGTGCCGCTCTCATCTCGTCCCCGATTTCCGAGGACTGGTTGTAGTTCCCCGTTTGCATCAGTTCCATGTGTCGGGCGGTCAGTTCCTCGTTCCACTCCTGCGCCTTTCTCATCAACTGACCCTCTCTTACCAGTAGGTTCAGTTCCTGCGGATTGAAGTCCTCCATTAGTTCCAGTCTCATCAGTGCCCACGGAGTGTGTGCGTTTTCCTCCAGCCACTTCTTGACTCGGCTTATTACCATTTCGTTTTTCATTGTCTTTGGTAGTTTCGGGTTCATTGAATAAGTCTGCGAATAATCCACCAATCGGCTCATCCGCATTCAAAGTTACTTCTTTTTTGCGAGATTTCGGCTTCTTCTCCCCTTTGAGTGTGCCAGCTACGACCTGTGTTGAGGATGCAGACGTAGGCTCGGCAGGTGAATGATTGACTACGGCTATCCCGCTCGTATCTTTATATTCACCCGTATCTAAAAGGCCTGATATATCCTTGGCGATATTCGACAGAGTCTGCCCATCACCTTTGAGTATGTCCTCCTTGAAATAAACATATTCGGTAACGTCAGCCGTTTCTGAAGGATAGAACCTATTAGGCTGTCGTCGGGATTTAACCACAATACTAATTTCGGGAGTTGCTCCTTTATGATTCTCTGCATTGACATTGTGATTGCTAAGGCGGAGAGTCACTAATGTATTATCTCCTCCTTGAATTTCATAGTAGAAACTCTGCTGATGTAATCCGTCTGGTGAGCCTAATGCGTGTGATAACTCCGCTATGAAGCCTTTAGCATTGGTAATATTGGCAAATTCTTCTGCAACTTTTTGCAGTCTTTCCTTTGCCATATCCGGAGAAATTGTTACTTTTGCACCGTTCCCGTTGGCAGAAAGGATCGAAGTGGGTTTATAGGCCCAGCCTTTCACCGGCGGGGTTTTCTTCTTCTCCTGCGCCTCCTTTGCCACTCGCGCAGCTTCCTCAAAGATGTCTTCCTTCTTCGGTGCGTCAGCAGGTTTGTCGGCAGGTGTTTCCTGCTTCTCGGTTTCTGCAATTCGCTTATTGATATAGTCAAGAGCGCGTTGCAGTCCATCAATCTCGCCTTGCAGGGTAGCGACTGCCACTTGATGCTTCTTGAATGTGTCATCGTTAGATATGGCAGTGGCGGCTCCCTTTTCAAGAAGAGACATTCTCTTTTTGCGTGATGCAATTTCTTTCTTCAGTTTGCCGACATTGGGAATACCTCCAGCCGCAATTGAAGCCTCAATCTTAAAATAGGTTTCATCTGCTACCAACTGCGTTATATTGTCTAATTCGGTGTGCTGAAAACCTTTTGTCTCCGCAGGTTTGCCTTTGGCTACAAATGCAGTTTTTTGCTTCTGCAATGCCCGGAATGCTATCTGGCCGAGATTGTCACCAATTGCCTTAATCAGTTCAATGTCAAGATTGTCGTGGGCGCTATAGAGAAAATCCTGCATCTTGTTATAGATGGCAATCTCCAGTAAGCCGGCGTCGTTATTGCCTTTGATTAATTGCTGAATACCCTCGTCCGCGAGAACTCGGTCAATGAGTTGCTCAATACGCTCATCAACACTTGCTCCCTCAGATTTGTCCGCAGGTGTCTCTTTCGGCATACCCCATTTCGCAAATCGCTGAATCTCGGCAAGCATGTCCCTATACGTCACATCAGGGGCAAGGAAATGATTGCTTCCGTCTCTCCGGTGTTCCTTATCCTCAAGGCGGAACATTATCCTATCCACTTCAAGGTTGTGACCCTCCCATGCACCACCACCACGATTAGGTTCTACACCGCGCTCGTGAGTAGGTGTGAGACCGATGTTGATATGGAGGTTGCGTCCGTCCGGCATGGGAAGGTTGATTGTGATGTCTCCGTCAATGCCGGTCAGATTGGAAGCCGCAAGCGGTTTCTCCTTGGTCTTCCCCTTCTTATTCGGGGCACTCTGAGTCGCCTTAGCCAAATCTATACCCAGGTCAGCAATCAGTTGCTTGGCAAGTTTGGTTGCGTCCTTGACTACTTTCTTCTCCGCACTCCTGCGCAGACCGTATACCTCATGCTCCGGTGCACCCGGGTCGGCTTCATAGTAGCCGAGCAGGGCCATTTGGTCGTTTATCTCATCGAGCGTGTTGTCTATTTCTTCGCCTGCTCGGTTGAGGGCTGCTGTATCTTCTGAAGTTTCTGCGAGACTTTCCGCTTCGCTTGCAACAGCCTCTGCTTTTTCTGCAAGAGCTGCTGTATCTGCTGCTGTTTGTTCATCCTGTTTCTTGCGGTTATTGTTACGGATTTCGGTTAATTCTTTCTGCGCCTGCTCTGATGCGGTGGAGGCTTTACGCTCCTCTACAATCATAGCCGCCTGCGCGATTGGGTCTGCCTGCTTCTTGTCAAAGTTCTGCACATCGAAGCGTGCAACCTCCTCTGACGGAGTAAAGGCATAATTCTCATAGCCGGGTGTCCAGCGTGCGCCCTCATAGAACGATTTGAGCCACGGACGTATCTTATCGCCCAACAATCCAACCATCTGGGTAGCATAGTCGGGGAATAATGTCGTGCCGCGCTCCACCAGACCCATCGCAACCCGGATACCTGCCGACTGAAGACGCTGACGCTCCTGCGGTGTGAGTTCGCCCGGGTCGCGGAATCTCACAGTACTGTCTCCCTCATCTTCCCCAATACCCAGAATATCCCTTATCTCACCGAGCAACGACTGCATCTCATCATCGCTAATTTCGTGCTGTTCCTCTTTCGGTGCGTCAGCAGGTTTGCCTTCGGGGGTTGCTGGTTCTGCATGCTCGCTCTGCTTCGCTTCGCCCTTTGTCTGCAGGTCCTTTGCAACATCTTCAAGGCTGACACGGTTGATAGGTGCTTTCTTAGGTTTCTTGCTTGCAACTTTGCTTGCAACATTATCACTCTGACCTTTGACCTCTGACTTCGGTGCAACCGCCTCGCGCAATTCCTCCGCGGTCATAGGCTGTGTGTCCGCCACAGCTAACTCATCCTTGAGTATCTGAGCAGCTCTCTCAGCATCCTCTCTATTTCGGAACGTCCACCCACGATTATCCTTCTTGTCGTTTTGCCAACCGCGCTTCTTACTAAAGCGGCCTTTACTTTCGCCAAGTGATTCGCCGGCAATAGCCCTAACGGCATTTGCCTGTGCATCACTAAGTGCCTCATCAAAAGTCAGCTCAAAGACATCACTCGTTTTCCCCCTTTTGTTGGTGTAAGTCGAAGGAGTAATGGTATAGCCCTCCCCGCTGACAAGCTTTTTCTCCTCAGCCCCTTGCTCATCTGCCGACGATTCACTAACTTTGTCCCCGGAAGGCTTTTCGAGCGTAGGGCCGGAAAGGGCACCGGCCTCCTCCGAAGTAACGGAGGGCAGTATGAGGAGTTGCCCGTCCTCACGCTCGGCTTGCCTTTTTATTTTTTCTAAGCCTCGTTCATCAACTTCGTGCCAATGCACAATTTCCACATAGTCTTTGTTGTCGTTGACTTCAAGGACTACTAATTTATTATTACCTTTACCATCCGGCACATTAATTACAATCCAATTGTTAGGGCGAGAAAGGGGCTTATTTTTCCCATATAGAGTTGGGCTATAAAGTGCTTCACGAAGAATGACACGACTCATACTCGGAGTCAACTCGTCGTGACGCTCAGCATTACGCTCTAATATATTCTTCTTGATTATCACTCTCTTCCCATTAGTTGAAAGCACTTTTTGCACCACTTCTGGCAATTCCGGCAACTGCACACTGCGTCGCGGAGTCGTGAAGTCCTCATCTGTAATCGCCTCCACGCTCTCCACAGCCTCAACAACGAGGTCTCCCCACTCATCAATCGGGTTGCCTTGGTTGTCGTACTCCTGCTCATCTTCCGCTTTTCTGCGGTTCATCGCACGTTTGATGAACGACTTTGCTTGTCTGACTGCATCGATGCGTGCTGATTCGCGGAGCTGCTTGTGTTGCTCGGCGGTCAAAGGTATGCCTTTCTTCAACTGCGGAGCAACATCCGACATCGTAAGGAGAGGTTTCTTGCCTGCTTCTGTAAGGTATCGCTGATATTCTTCTTGAGATATAGCACCGATTTCGGGATACTCTGCATAGTCTGAGTTGATTGCGGCAGGTCGTAACCAGTCGGGAAGTTTTTTAATCTCCTCGTTTAATAACTTATTCTTATACTTGATGTAGTCGTCTAAACTTGCAACCGTAGGATATTCCTCCTCTTTCAACGCACCCATAGCTTTCTGCGCTTCGGTAGGTTCGGATTCAGCATTATTAGATTTTTTCAATATCTCCTCAGCTATCCGAGTGGCTACACGATTGCCCAGATCTGTATGCGCTTTGTTTAATTCCCTACGAGAAATCATTCCGGCGTTATACAATGCGTTGAGTCTCCCGATCTCCTTTTGCTCTTCCTTGGTCAATTCAAAACCATACACTCCTCCTATTTTAATTTTTGAGCCCCTACCGGTAGCGTCAAATTCCCACCCCAGTGTACGCTTCGCAGCAATACCACTGAGTTTGACATTCTCATCCGCTGAAAGTCCGAGATTGTTCACACCCTCAAAGTCAATAGTTCTGCCATTTTCATCGAAAAGACTATTAACTAAGTCAATAGCAGCACTTTTCTCCTCAACCCCTTGCTCATCTGCCGACGATTCACTACCTTTGCCCGCAGAGGAAGTTGTAGGAGAGTTCATGCGGGAGGCATCAGTTGTGCCGCTTTGTTCCGATGTCTGCGATTCTTCAGCAGCCTCGGCAGGCTGTTTATCCGTAGTATGGCGGTTATACACTTCCTCTCTGTTTTTACCGTAGGAGGTCTTAAAGACACCTGCGGTATTAATGTTCCAGTAGGTTCCATCTCCCGACAGTTCCACCATGAGGGTATTGTTATACTTGTCTTGTAACTGAAGCACATATGTTTGGTTGCCATCGCGAACGACGCCTTTCTTAATTACTTCGTAATTTTTAGCAACCTCCTCAATGAATGATATGACAGAATCATAACCTAACGCGCGGATTTGGTCACCGTGTCGGGCCTCAATATGTAGCAAGCCATACCCGGCATTTGTTGCCGAATTAGTTATAATGCCCTCACTTAATAAAATAGGTGCTTCAGCAAGACCGGTTTCCCGGGTTATTACCCCAAACTCCAACTCGCCGGATGAAGTTAATACAAACTGACGTCCGTTCTCATCTACTTCATCTGAGAGTTGGTAGGTTTCTTTCTTCTCCAAATCACCGGAGCCTCCGCTATCTCCTGAGGCATCTCCTGAGGTTCCGCCCGTACTTTCTTCACCGCCTTCATTAGCATCCGCAACTTGTTCAGCTGCCGCGTCTCCTCCACTTTGTTGTTCTCTACTTTGCTCGGCCTCAGCCCCGGCACGCTGCTTGCGCTTGGCGATGGCCTCATCCACGATTCTTTGTTGTTCTTTTGGGTCTGCATTGCTAAATAGTTTAACTACTGATTTTAGTATTTCTTCTTTTGAGACTACCTCACCGGTAAATAGGTCCGCTTGGCCACTTCCTGCCTCTGCGCCCTCGTTGTTATATGTCGTCAGCACCTTGCGTAGCTCACTCGGCTTACCGCTGTTGAGCAGGTCAGCAAGAAGAAGAGTTGTAGCGTCCGTCACACGGCTGTCTCCAAACTCATCATCAAATAAACCCTGCTGACGTCCGAAAGGAGACACCGGTATACCGTCAGTGTAAACCTCAGGCAGTGACTTTTTCGCGCGATACACCAAGTCAATGGCCGCGGATAACTCGGCACACAAGTCGTAACCCGCAGAGGCCAATGTGCGGTTGGCGGCAATCTCATTCAACACCATAACGATAGTGCGACGTATCGTCGGCATGGAGATAATCTGACGCACTGCATCGGGCGAGGTTTGGAACACCTTGCCTATAAGTGTATTTTCAATCAACTCCTTCCCTGCGGCAGATAGCGCGGTGCCGGTCCGCATTTCGGGCATCTGCTTGTCGTTGATTACTCCTGCTTGCAACAGTGCGCCTAAAGCGTGCGCCACGGCTTTCTCATCGGTATAGTAATCTGAAAGACGGTCATAACGGCTTATCTCGCCTACAAGGTCATTGAAAACATTGTCGGGAACAATCTTGCCGAGTTTCACCGCGGCTTCGGGTTTAGACTGGCTCTTCATCTCCTGCGCGTTGAAGCGTGAGAAGGTGGTTGCATCGTAGGGGAGTGTCTCATCCGGCACGAATACCAGTCGGGGGTTCTTCATCCCTGCAACCTGCTCCGGGGTGAAGCCGTACTTCTGCCCGAACTCGCGCAGATAATCCACGTATGCCTTGTCAGTTCCCTGCCGTGCGGCAAGGTCTCCGCTCATGGTGCGGTTGTTGCCCGACAGCACAACGCCGTCACGACTGACAATTACGGGAGTCTGCAACGCGCGGTTGTCGTATGCGCCTGCCATTTGCTCCACAATGCGTTGTGCATCCGTGTCGCGGAGGTAGTCGCGGTCATTCACGCTCTGTCCGTTCTCATCAATCGGGAAACCCTCGGTCGGCTCGTAAGCGTTATTCACATCGTGGCTCGCGGAAGCGGCTCCTGCTTCAGTGAGGACATAGCGGCCGCGAATTGAAGAGCCGTCCGGCAATGTGATTGCATCGGGGTTGCCCTCAATCTTCGGAGTGTTATCCCATTTCTCTTTGATTTTGGGATTGACTGCATGAACACCCACGCGCTCCTGCTCGGCCTGCTTCTCGGCTTTGATGCGCTGTTGCTCCTCAAACTGAGCCACGGCTGCATCATGCGCCTCTGCATCACGCTGACGGCGTTCCTCCTCGCGCTGACGGCGCAATTCAGCACTGCGTGAGGTATAGACACCCAATATTGCGTTCCATGCGTCAAGGCGTGCCTGTGTGTCGGTAATCTGCTGATTGTACTGGGTGAGTTCGCTCTGATACTTCTCGGCAGCCTCGCGCTTCGCCTGCGCCATAGCCATAGGCGAACCTTTCAGTTTGGGTGCTT
>CAZULD010000063.1:0-7265 GCA_964621135.1 uncultured Bacteroides sp.
ACTACAGTCTGTTACAATTATTTCAAAATGATACAAAATTGTTACATTCGTGAAAATTACTGCGCGTTTTCCAACTTTTGTATGTGGGGGATATTTAAATTAACATTTACTCACACTTCGCCGACAGCAAATTGTCAAATTGCTAAAATCAGGAAATTTTTGTATTTTCGCAGATGAAAAATCATCATAGACGGACAATGAAAAGATTCCTTATCGGAGCTGTTTTTGCGGGTGTGGCCGTGGTTGAGGCGTTTGCTTTCGGCAATGTGCGCTTCAATAACGAGGCAGCCGACACAACGCGTATCAACGAAATACTCATCGAAGCCGAGGGGCGCCATTTTAAAACCTCCGGCGAGCAGTGTGATTTCATCGCACGGAAGTTTCTTGACACACCTTATCAGGCCGGTACGCTTGAAATAGCGCCGGAAGCAGTGACGGTCAATATCGACGGAGTTGACTGTACGACTTTTGTCGATCAGGTGTTGGCGATGGCCGCAACAGTTAACGAAGGACGGACTTCATGGCGCGATTTTGTATATAATCTGGAACGTATGCGTTATCGTGGGGGCGAGGAGAACGGGTATTCCTCGCGGCTGCATTATGTGTGCGACTGGGCCGTAGATAATATACACCGCGGCCAGATAGAGGATGCGACTCGCCTCTTCCCGAGAATTAATTATGTAGTCCGTTCGATTGATTTTATGAGTGAGAACCGCGACAAGTATCCCGCATTGGCCGACGATGACGAGTTCGAACGAATTAAAAATGTCGAGATCGGTTATCGTAATCACCGGTTTCCATATATAAAGACGGTTGACCTTAACGGTAAGGAGACAAAGGCAGCGTTTCGCGACGGTGACGTTGTGGCACTCGTATCATCGGCCAAGAATATCGACGTGACCCACATGGGATTTATTGTCATGGTCGACGGTGAGCCTTATCTGCTCCATGCTTCCAGCACGGACGGTAAGGTAGAGATCTCGTCGCGTCCGTTGGCAGAATATTTGAAGCGCAATCGTTCGCTGATCGGTGTGCGCGTCTTCCGCCTTAAATCATATTGATTGGTTCGGGATCAGAAGGATGGTAGAGATGCCTCCTTTTTTAGCTCCGATATATGCAGGGATTCTCTGCCCGGCGCGATGTATGTCGGTGATGTAGATCGGCAGTCCTATACTGATTGAATGGAGTGTAAACGTATCGCCCGGTTTGAGTTTTATATTTTCTGATTGGTTGACACGGAAACGTTTCCCGTCGAGATACTCTATATCGCAGGATTTTGAATTGTTCCACGTCAGCATCAGGCGATCACCCGGATGCAGATTATCACTATTCACGACAGATTCGGCCAAAAAACCTGAGTCAGTGTCATCAGTTTTTACGGCGTCACTGGTCAGAAATGCCGCCCAACTCCGGTAGCCGTTGAACTGCGCCAGGATGTTAAGAGTGGTCATGGACGGGAAGCTGTCATATTTTACATAACCCCAAAGACGTTTGATCGACGACAGACTTATCGATCGCCCGGTCTTATGCGTAATCTTGATAGCCAAATCGCTGAACTCCGACGGCGATATGGGCATAAAACCTATATTGTAATTGGTTATACTGATAAGAGTATTAAGGGCGATTTCTTTATCCATAATTGCGTTTGGGGTTAGTTAATCAGGAGTTGACGGACGATAATCGTTACGAGTGCAGCGCATATCAGTGACAGAATTAAGGTAAGCCATTTAGAGGAAAGAAAGTTGGAGAATGTTTTGGCGATTGACGACTGTGCTGTCATAAGCCTGATCTCCTCAACTGACTGCGGACGGTCTTCCGGATCGATAGCCTGACATCTTTTGGCGATCTCGGCGAGCTGTTGGTCATTGGTACATTGGGCAAGCTCATCAATTACCACTCCAAATGAATAGATATCGGCTGTTACCGTCGGTCGGGCCTCCGGCATAAGCATTTCGGGAGCAATATATTTGCGGGTGCCTGCCGGATTCTTTAAAATGATGAATGCCTCACTATCCGAGAGGTTAAAGTCGATAAGTTTCACGACGTTGCCCTGATGGGCGAGCAGAATGTTTGATAACTTGATGTCGCGGTGAAGCACCTGCTTGCTATGAATATAACCGAGTCCGGCGGCGATTTGGGCTATAATCGTTTTGGCCATCTGAGAGCTTATCCGGCCACCTGCGATAAGATCTTCGAGCGAGTAACCGTCGATATACTCCAGCACGATAGCTTTACCATAACCTTCGACGGTTTCCAGTCCGATGGTTCGCCTTATGTTGGGATGATCAAACGAAATCCCTATCTCAAATTCTTTGGCGAGGCCCAAAGTGTGGATAGGATCCTGACGATATTGCGGTTTGAGACATTTCAGCACAAAGCGCTTGCCGTAGCGGGTCGCGGTGAATAACTCAAAGGGCGACCCGGGTGAACTGTGGAGCGGGGTGATATTGGCGAAGCGGTCAGAGAACAGGCCTCCTAAGTCGAGATCATGCTGAGTTGCTTCGGCGGTCAGATAGCCTGACGAATCGTCATCGTTATCAGTCGGTTGGTTTATATTGTCGCTGAAATCATTCATTTTTTACGATCTAAAATTCTTCAATCTTGCTGAACTGTCCCCAACTCGAATGGTAGCGGTAGATAGTTTTACATCCGGCTGGTACATGGAGAGTGCATACTTTTGTGATTGAAGTCTGTTTGTTGATAAAGCTATCGGCCGATGTAACCGGAGGAATTTTGGCACTGATGTAGAGATCGGTAATAGAGGTGCCGTCAAATACGTAGCTGCCGAGCAACTCGGTTGAGCTTCCCAATTTTACCGTTTGCAGGACACTGCTGTTCTGAAAGAGTGCCGTCGGAATAATAGTAATATTATCCGGCAAGGAGATCTCGAGAAGTGACGATCCTGCAAATGCACCGTTCCCGATCTCTGTAACCGACGGCGGTATTTCAAGACTTGTGATAGAGGTGCCGGCAAAAGCTGATTTCGCAATTGAAGTGACGGTTGGCGGTAGCGAATAATGGCCCGTTTTGCCGAGCGGAAACCATAATACTTGGGTGACATCGGAGTCAAAGAGGACACCATCAACAGACGCAAAGTTACTATTGGCTGCAGAAACTTCGATAGCTTTCAGAGCCATACAGCCGCTCGACGGAAGAAGTCCGGTTATATTTGCGGGGATTGTCAGGTTTTCAATTAACGTGCATCGTGCTAAAGCATCACGCTCCATGTACGTTGCCGATGCCGGAAGAGAAATGTTGCGTAAGTTGATGCAGTCAGCAAATAAATCAGTTGTGATGACATCATCTACGGTATAGCGGCTGCCGTCGTAGCTTGCGCCTCCCGCGCAGATGGTTACGCTTGTCAGATCCACATCGCAAACCTTCTTTGTCGGGTCGGTAAGCAAACCGCGGAGGAAACGGAAATCATCGCCGTTCATCTTCCCTGATATGGTCAGGAGAGATGTGAGTTGGTCCGTAGAGGCGCCGAGGAGCAAAGCGAGTTCGCCCGCACTTTCGAGTACAATACTGTTCGATGTTGTGTAGTCAAGTGACTCTCCTTTAGCAATCCCCACCTCATTGACTGCAAAGGGCGTAATACGATAGGCGGTGTTCACGGTCAATCCCGGAATGTGCAAGCGGTGAGTACCCGGCTGGAGTTGGTCGGATGACAACAGTGAGCGGGTTGTGTGACCGGTGGCAAGATCGGTAACCTCGCATCCGGCTTCAGTTATAGGTTCGCCTCCGTCATCATCAATATTGATCATGACGATGATGCCGATAGGACCCGTAGAGAGCACGGTTAGAGATGACATCACCGGAACGTTATTAGGGAGGGTAGAGAAGTTGATGGTATTGGAGAGAATCGAGGCTGTAGAACTGCCGCCTTCCGCATAGCAAAAGTATTTACGGCCTGGTCGCAACCCGGTGAGTAAGATTGACTCGCTGCTGATATCCGGGTGGCAGTCAATAGTCTGATCGGTCTCGGAATGCTCGATACCGTAATGCAGCGTGAGGAACGAGAGACCGGTGTGCCCCCTCAATTCAACGTTCACCGGAACGACGGCCTCGGTGCGTGTGACGTTGCAGGCGTCTCCCAACTCGATGATTGGTTCGAGGTTCTGCGGACCGTCGACGGCCGAACATGCCGTTGCGATAACTGTCAGAATTAAAATCTTTAATATGTTAAGTCGCCCGGTAGACATAATTCATGACTCATTTACCAAAACTCCAACCGATACCCGCGGATGCGTACCATTCCTTAGCCCGGATTGTGCTTGCCGATACGGTGATCCTTAGACGATTGACTTTTAAAATTACACCGGCTTCCACCGAAAGTCCTTTAAGGCAATAGTGTGAATTCTTAACATATCCTCCGCCTTCTGATTGAGCAAGTTCCCATGCCAGAGAGGTAGATGAATAGCCAAGTCCTTCGAAGATAGCCACCCGGTCAGAGAGCCGATGAGCGGCACCGATGTTAGCCATCAAAAAGCTGTGACGCTTATGTCCGCTGTAGTAAGGCAGATGATTTCCCATGAGACCGTTTTTGTCGCACACTCCGATGGTCGAACCTATCGAGCCGAAATCAGATGATATGTGAGCGAACACACCGTGACGCTTCATAGCCACAAACATAAGACCGCCGCTCAGCGTCTGCGCCCGGCCTCCGTAAGCAATAGTAGCGAAAGCGCTAAGATCTAAAGGTATATTCTTTTTTGTCGGACGGATGACGAGGGTATCTATGCGGGTAAGAACCAGTGTGTCGCGTACGGTGGTTATAATCTTTTCCTGAGGTGGAGCATTCACAGCAACGGCAGGAGTGGAGAGCCGGAGTTCGTAAGTAATGTGACCGTCGATTTTTTCAGGCAGAATATAGTCGCGAATTACTCCCCATTCGGGATGTTTGATAGTCAGTTTCTTTGTGCCTTTCGGTACATAAAGCCATATTTCACCGACCTTATCGGTGCGCTTGACTATACCTAACGGAGTAGAGAATACGAAATCCTCGGGAGCCATGACCTTTATAAGTCCGCAACTCTCATCATTGAGGTCTTTTACCGGATTGATAAAGGCCGATACATCGTTAGGTAACTGTCTGAACGATTCTACCGAAAAACGTTGGGCTGCAGCATCAATATTTCCGATGAACAGCGTTAGGATTAAGTTGATCAGGCAATATGTCAGGCGTCGCAGATTCATTATTCAAGGTTGAAGTCGCCAAGGTCAATAAGATCATCGCCAGCGGGGGTGAGCGCTGAGGCCGGTTGCCATGTGCGTACATGGATGAGAGGCATTGCCGGATCACGGAAATCCCAAAGCAGAAAGAGATAGCCGTCGTCGCTGTAGCCGTCAGTGGCATATTGCTGACGCAGGGTTACGCCGTAGATACCCGCCATCGTAGGATGGCGCATGATTGTGAAGTCGCTGAAGTTTACGTCGAGCTGCTTCTTGGTTTTGAAAATTTGGGCGAGACGCTTAAGATACTCCTGTTTGGTCCGCACGCTATAACGCACTTTGTCGCTTACACCCATAGCGGCTTCGCTGTGTCCGGTCTTGACTACTTGCCCAACGATTATAAGGGCGTTGTCGCTGAATACCTGGCGGATGAAATCAATGTCGCGGGTGGTGTAGGCCGTGCGTAGATGTTCGCAATAACTGAGTATCTTGCGGCGGCTTACAGAATCTGTCTCTTCAAGATGGCCGCTTAAGATCTTGATTGCCTCCCGTTTGAACGGATGATCGCCTGTCATGTCGCGAGGCTCGGCATCGTCAAATCTTGACGTCTCTATGCGCAGAGCTGCGGTTTCGGACGGAGGAACTACCTTCGGCTGCTCGACCGCATGTACAACGGACTGGTCGACAGAATCTACAGCCTCTGATCTTATAGTGTCATTCAAAGACTCAGTCACAACATCGTCCGTCCCCTCGTTTGACAAGGTCGGGCTTGGCTGTCCGGTGATACAGACTGCCAAACCCGCCAAAATGAGAGCAAGGAAAATGAGCGATATATTTAACTGTTTCCTTTTAAATGACATTTAAATCGGTTGATTAACTATTCCAATCGGTGATCTCGCCGCCGATCTCAATCTTGATCTGTTCGGGATTCTTGTCTATGACCAGATTGACGATGTGATGAATGCCGGGTTTGAATAGGAACTTACTTTCGTAGAGAAACGATACGCCGTTCATAACCACTTCAATGAGAGGAACGCGGTTCTCCAATCGCTGAGGTACGATGATTGCCGAGTAAGAGGTCCGGCTATCCTGCCGCGCGATTACAGTCTTGCGAACTCCACGCAGAGCCTTGGTCGCAACGCCGGCCATAAGGTCGATGCTTGCCTCGGTGACGGTGTTGTAGATATATACCGTAGCATTTTCAGGAATATCACCCTCGTAATCTTCGCCCTTGATGAGTCGGATAGAGAGTTTACTCATAATGTGGCTGAACTGGAGATTGACCGGATTGACCGATGCCGATATGCCTTTTGCGGAGGCAAAGAGGAAATCGGAAGCCTCGTAGCCATCCATTGCTACGTCGCTGCGTTGGTCAGTGCTGACCTCAAAGGGGAGGTCGGTGATCGACGTTACGTCGGTAAGACGGGGATAATAGGCATAGACGTTATAGTTGCCTGCATCCCAATAGAGAGGACGAGATGCCTTCCAGGCAGAGCCGTTGAAAGTCAGGCTTTCGTTATTGACGGTGTTGCCTGAAATTTCGAGATTTTTATCAGCTTCAGCCACATATAACCCCACAACGTCACCGTTTTCAAAGGCTGTTTCGGTGGCACGCGACTGCGAGGGATGGCTGAAAGTAAACTCCATAGCGACTTTATCCTTTGAGATATCACTGTTTGGTTCCATTGACTCGCTGGAGCAGGCTGAGAGTCCGGCAGTCAATATTAAAACGCTTATTATTGAAATAATATTGTGTTTCATTTGGAGTGACTTATTGATTATTTAAGCAGTTTTTTGGATTTGTTGCGAGACGACAGTGGACTGCCTTTGTGGATAACGGGTTCCATCGAGTAAGAGCGGATGCTTACACCGGTCGACAGATAGTCACAGCCACGAGAAGTAACGCTTGCTCCTCGCTTGTCATTTGTGACGAATTCTTCAAAGTCAAATTCTTCACCGGCATACCGCTTGATGCGTTTTACGATACTCTCGCGGCTGATGGTACTATAGTAGGGGATGTCGTTATTCATACAGCTATTTTGCTCTGAGCGGAATACACCGCGATTGTGCATATAGCCGCCTTCGTAGATATC
>CAZULD010000063.1:7365-12239 GCA_964621135.1 uncultured Bacteroides sp.
CTCTTTGGAGAGAATGCTATGGCAAAACCTGACTCCCACATCTGACAGATACCGCCGTAATCAGTGCTGTTGGGAATTATTATTACGAGGGTCTGGTCAAGGTTATTCCAGCTGACGGAAGGCACATTAAGCACGTAGTCGATTACTTCATCGTAGTCACATCTGAGACCTACCCCGCCAGTATAAGTTGTGTTAAAACGGTTGTAACGAATCGTATTCATTGAGCCAACGCCGCTTTCAGTAGACAGAGGGAAAGCTGTATAGACGTTGAAATAGTCGCGGTAAGTTGTATAAGGTTCTATGCTGAAGAAGTGCTCCACTCCTTCTTTGATGTCATTAAGATACTGTCCTTCAGAAATTTCTTTAGCATCATAGCCGTCTCCGAGGAACACAAGATTGATACCTCCGTTATTGCCTTTGGTCGCTTTCTGTAAGGTAAGAATTTCATCTTCCCCATATTCGTAGCCATACTGGGTGACATGGCATTTGTGAGTATACTCTTTATCCTTGAGTTTGAACACAATGTCACCTTCGCGAGATTCAGAGGCAGATGAAGACTTGATAGTCAGAGTAATCTCATTTTTCTTATTACCGGAGTTCTGTGAGAGCTGACACCAGTCTGGAATTGACTCGACTTCCCAGTCGCCTTCAGCGTCAATTATAAGAGTCTGTTTATGCTCAGTTGAGAGAGCGCAAGCAACCGACGGGCGGCAAACTAATTCGTGATGAGCAGCGATGCGTTTGAATTCACTCCAACCAATAGCTGTCTGATAAGAAGCAACTGCTAACTCCGGCACTTCGAGGACAAGATTATCTTTGGGAACACCATAAAACACGTTGGGCTTTATGTATGGAGGATACTCACTTTTCGAGATAATTGAATTGATTCCAAAGCAGTTCTCAAAAGCATTGTCTCTGATAGCATCAATATTTGCCGAAAACTCTAATTTTTCAAGCCAAGAGCAATTTCCAAAGGCATTCTCGCCTATGGATAGGAGGTTATCTCCAAACTTTAAACTTCCAGTTAAACGACTATTATTATAAAAAGCACAAGCTCCAATAGCCACAACAGACGATGGCAATATAAGTTCGCCTGAAAAATCACAGTCATAGAATGCATTTTCTTCAATGATGGTCAGCTGTTTGGGGAGATTTAGAACGCCTCTAAATTTGGAGCCATTAAAAGCATCCTTTCCGATGCTTGTGATCCCATCGTGCAAGATAAGACTACCATTAAAACCGCAATAAGCAAATGTTCCAAAAGGGATTTCTGTTACCTCCTGAGGAATCACAAGCGAACCTGTAAGTCCGGAGCAGGAATGAAATGCCCCGTCAACAATGACTTTTAGTTTTTCGGGAAGCCGCAGATTGCCATAAAAGCCTGAACTACCCATAAAACAATTAGATCCAATATACTCTACATTATCAGGTATAATTAACTCGCAAGAGAATCCGCAGAATGCAAATGCTCCACTACGTCCAGAATTCTTCTCATTTAATCTATTTTTATCAGCACTGATACATTTTAAAGTAGATGGTAAAGATAAACTACTCAAAGAACTACATTTCCAAAAAGCAGATTCTTGAATATCAATCACTCCCTCGGGGATGTCAAGCGAACCCGTGAGAGCGCGACAATCCTCAAAAGCAGCTTTACCGATTGATTTAAGATTATCGGGCAGAATAATTCGCGTTAAGGTAGCTTTCTTCATAAGTGCACTTGAAGGAATTTGGTCTTCCTCGCATGGTTCTCCATAAATCGGGTCATAACCAGTTTTGATTTTAACGTCCTTGAGATTAAGAGCCTGGAGAGCACTCATGTCATCACGCATGAAATAGAAATCGCGTGAATCTATTTCGCCGGTTATTTTAAGGTTCTTAACTTTGGCGTAATCTTTACCGGCAGCAGTAATAGCATCTTGTAATCCACCCGGAGTCGAGTTAACAATAACATACTCTTTCGAGGTAGCATCGTGGCTGACGAGGTCGTTCTCCCACGGTGTGATGCTCTCGCTGATGAGAGTTAGGGTGTAGTCGCCGGTTATTTCTTTTTTGTCGACACGAATGCTGAAATTATTCATCTTGCCGGCGAAATATGTAATGTCTTCGGTTTTCGAAAAACGGTAGGGGACACCGTCGATGGTGATGTTGAAGAGTGTTGTGCCGGCAGCCACTGTTTGGGGGACGACTATCGCACGCCATTCATCGCCACGCTGCGACGGAATGATTGTTGCCGTTGCAGCATCATCAGCAAGGTTGACTCCACCGGTGGAGAGGTCAATCACTGCGTCGATCTTGGTGTTAGCAACGAGTACTTGTTTTCTGAGATCAATCCACTGGCCTGACTCAAAGCCCGCGCCCTCAACGAGGGTCACGCGGGCATTGGCCATACGGTGGGAGAGGGGGAGCCGAATGACATTGGTCGTCGGTTCGACTCCGCCCACTTTACCCCAAAGGAAGTCTGACGCTTCGTATTCACCCATGGTGCCATCGTCGTAAGTTTTATCCTGATTTGGCAGGACACTGAATTTGTAGGCGTTGACTTTGTCGGGTGAACCGAACGGATAGTATCCGTAAACGTCGATTCGGGTGTGTTTGTCTTTCCAGTATAGATCGTATGCTGATGACCAACGGTACTGAGCCTCGTCGAAAGTATGACGGACATTGTCACCGCGGTTGCCTGAATTCATTAATGTGCCGGGTTCGTTGCCATTGTAGTCAACGATGTATACACCCATGACGTCGCCGTCGGCAAAACCGTCGTCGTTCGCTCGGGAGACACATTCCTGTGTTATCTGGCCGGCAAGGAGGATCGGGGTCTGAGTGTCGTCATATTCAGCTCCGGGAGCATCAAACATATTTTCGGAGCAAGAGACGAAAGAGAGTGATGCCAACAGCCAGACATAAAATATAAGTTTGTTCATAAGGTTCTAAAAGTCAATATCGTAAAGAGGAAAGATTATTCGGCTGTACCGCCGTTGTCGACACCACTATCTTCCCACGGATTGATATTGACGTTGACGCCGTTTGAGGTCTTGCTGAGTGTGACGGTGAATTTGTGGCTCTTGGTGCTCTCGAAGGTAAAGCCTTTCTTGAGATTGAAGTCACGGCCATCAACATTGACAGTGATTAGATTTCCTTCTGTGACGGTCTGGGGAACTATAAGGGCTTTATAGGTATTGTCGGCAAAGAGGGGTGTGACTGAGGTTGCAGAGCCGGTAGGGGTGACGATCCCGGTGGCAAGATCGACATTGGCCGAACATTTAACACCATTGATCTTCACCGAGATATTAGATTGCGCTAGTGACTCACGAGTAAAACCGTTGCCGGCCTCGAGGTTGATGACTATGCGGCTCATGACGTGGTTGACCGGAATTACGGTGGCAGCCTCAGACGGAGCGACATTTGTAGTTTTTCCGACCATCATGTCAGAGGCCTTGTAGGCGGATTCGGCCGACTGATCGGCCTTTACTTCAAAGCTGTGAGCGTTGACAGACTTGACTGCGGCGTAGGGATAATATAGGTAGAAGTCTGCGTGGGTCTCCTTATCGGCCCAATAGATGGGACTGTCAGGAGTCCATGAGCCTGAATATGTGAAGCGCATATTGTCAACGTGATTGCCTGAGTTGGCAAATGTGCCGGGGGTAGAGCCTTTGTAGTTTACGACATAGAGACCGATCTGGTCGCCTGTTTCGAAACCATAGTCGGTTGCGCGGCTTGGCATCGAGGCGCTGATCCTGATCTCCATTTTCTCGCTGGCCGGGGGCGCCGGCGGAGTCACGGGTTCGTCAGACTGTTTTGAACAAGCTGTCATCACTATAGCACAACAGCAGAGGATAGAAATGTTAGATAGCCGGTTCATTAGTATTATAATTTATGATTTAGGCAAAGATAGATATAAAATAACATCCGAGCCAAATGATTTTTGGTTCAAATTGGTTCAAAATGGGGAATATATTATTGCTTCAAAATAAAAGAGGCCGTCGGAAGACACTTCCGACGGCCTCACAATTAATGGTTTTATGCTGGCAGGAGATTAAGCCTGGGGCATTTTGGTCTTTTTGCCGTAGCCGTACTGAGCAGCAGCACCGAGTTCTTCCTCGATACGGAGAAGCTGGTTGTACTTGGCCATACGGTCAGAGCGGCTTGCAGAGCCGGTCTTGATCTGACCTGCGTTAGTAGCAACGGCGATGTCGGCGATAGTAGCGTCTTCGGTTTCACCCGAGCGGTGAGAGATGACAGCGGTGTAGTTGTTGCGCTGTGCCAGTTCAACGGCGCGGAGTGTTTCGGTGAGTGAACCGATCTGGTTAACCTTAACGAGGATTGAGTTAGCGCAGCCCATTTCGATACCTTTCTTGAGGTATTTAACGTTGGTAACGAAGAGGTCGTCACCTACGAGCTGGCAACGGTCGCCGATAAGATCTGTGAGGATCTTCCAGCCTTCCCAGTCGCCTTCTGCCATACCGTCTTCGATTGAATCGATGGGGTATTTTTCAACGAGTTCTTTGAGGAACTGAGCCTGCTGAGCAGAAGTGTATTTGGGAGCATCAGCACCCTGCTTCCAAGTGTAGTCATAGAGACCGTCCTTGTAGAATTCAGAAGAAGCGCAGTCGAGACCGATGGTCACGTCCTTACCGGGAACGTAGCCTGCAGCTTCGATAGCTTTGATGATAACGTTGAGAGCGTCTTCAGTGCCGTCGAGGGCGGGAGCGAAACCACCTTCGTCACCTACAGCGGTGCTGAGGTTGCGGTCGTGGAGCACTTTCTTGAGGTTGTGGAATACTTCAGTACCCATGCGGATGCCTTCGCGGAATGAAGTTGCGCCGATGGGGCGGATCATGAATTCCTGGAAGCAGATGGGAGCGTCAGAGTGA
>CAZULD010000064.1:0-3462 GCA_964621135.1 uncultured Bacteroides sp.
CTGAGCCAGGGCCCACAGCTTCAGCTTGTTGCCCTCCCGGTTCTTCCGGGTCACCCGCAGATCGTGGCTGACGTAGTTGCGGACCGTCTCGGTCTCGCCCACGGTCTCCATAAGGCCCACCACAGCCTTGATCATGGTGGTGGAGTCGGCCTCGTCGGACACATCCACAAGGTTGACATCGTCGTCGGAGGAGTAGGTGGCGGAGGTCGAGATGAACTTGCCCGCATACTCGCTGTCGGTAGCCTCAACCTTCAGCCACTCGGTCCAGGTCAGACCCTGGAAGCCATCGGGCATGACCGCGGCGGCGCCGACAGTACTCAGATCGGTCCGGTACTGCGAGAGCATGCTCTGATAATCGTCGTAGCTGGTCACCTTCTCGTAGTCCACATAGGTGACGCCGGTGTAGGTCTGGCTGTTGAAGTTGCTCACACTCTGCCGGTACTGATCCCACAGAGCGTTATAGATGTCCAGCAGGCCGTTGGGATCGTTGTCCTCGGTCACGTTGGGCTTTACGGGCTTCTTCAGGTAGCCGTACTTCACCACGTAATCCTTCAGGAGCTCCTCAGACTCCTCCTTGGTCTTCACCGCCACAAACTCGTCCTCGGTGGCGATGGCTTGGATCTTGCCGGTGAAGGCGCCGCTGTTCTTGCGCTCCAGCTCCACGCTCTGATCGGCGGCCTCGTAGAACCAGGCCTTGTCCAGACTCAGATCCACTGTCCGGATGGTCAGCTTCCACGGCTTGGCGTTGTCTTCGTCATAGTCGTTGGCGCTGGGCAGAACGGTGAAGATCACATCGGTGTCCTCGGTCTTGCCGTCGCCGTCGGCGTCTGTCAAGGTCTTCCCCTTCACAGAGATCTCGTGTCTGACGTACTCACCGTCGCCCTCCTTCACCTTGGCGTAGAGCTCCTCGGTGATGGCGGTGATATCCTCCACGCTGCGGACGGTGTTGGGCACGATGACCTCGTAGTGGCCCTCGCCGGGATCGTTCTCATCCACAGGCTCCCGATCCCAGACCCACTTGGCCTCGGCAGTGATCGGGGTGCCGTCGGGCAGGGTGTAGGCCACAGTGATGCTCTCCAGCCGGTCGTTGGTACTCCAGGGCATCAGCTTGATGTACTCGGTGTTATACAGGAAGTCGGAGACCTCGTCATTGTCAATGCTGGGCCTGTAGAGCTCCACGCCCCGGACGCTCACCTTGGCGTAGACGCTGCCCTCCGCATCCCGGCTGCTGTCCAGGTTGCCGGTGAAGGTGATGGTATCGTGCAGATAGTTGGAGATCTGGTCCTCGGCCTGCAGGTCGGTGCCCAGCGGGCCTATCAGACCCAGGGCGTTCTTGGCCACCAGATCGGCGCTTACGGTGATCACTCCGTTGTTGCCGGCAGTGCCATCCAGGTACGCGGGATCCACCAGGGCCATGATGACCCGGCTGGCATTCTCGCTGCCCTTCGCAACCTCGGTGGGCACCTTCTCCGCCGCCTGTCCGTTCTTGACCCATTCCTCGTACTCAGCCATGTTCAGGTACAGCTCCACGTCGGTGAACTTGGTCACGCCGGTGGCGGCGGCGCCCTCGATGCTCTTGACCACCCGCTCCATGGGGTACTCATAGCTTTCCATCTTGCCGCTGCTGGACTTCACCGTGATAACCACGGTGGCGTTGACCACATACTCGCCCTTGCTGTCCTTGGGCAGGGTCAGCTCCACCTCGGCGGCGCTGCCGGCCTTGGAGAAGTCGATGTTCTTGGCGTTAAAGTCAGCCGTCTTCAGCCGGATATCGATCTTGCTGCTGGGACTGTTGGCCGCGGCCTTGACGGTGAAGGTGCCCAGGTCTCCCCGCTCCTCGGGCAGGGTGTTGCCCTTCTCCTTGACCTCCTCGGGCTCCAGATCGGCCCCCAGGGTCCGGCGGGTGGTGTCGTCCCTGTGGATCAGCTCGTTCCAGCTGTAGTAGGGAGTCCCCTTCAGGCGCACATCCTCGTCCAGACGGTAGATGTCCAGCAGGTAGGTCCGCTTCAGGGCCACAGAGGTGTGGACGCCGTCGCCCTCACCGTTGGCGCCGTAAGGCGTGGCGGCCACGGTGATCCGCAGCTGGACCTTGCCGTCCACCACGAAGGCCTTCCACTCGGTAACCTTTTCGCCGGCGGGCACCGCGTTGGCTATGGCGGGAGACGGGATGGTCACATCCACCTCATCATTGCTGTTCTGGCCCATGGTCTCCACCTCGGCCCAGAAGGGATCCTCGTAGCTCACAGATCCGTCCGGTCCCTGGATGGTCCTGTAGCTGGGCAGATAGGTGGTGTACTTGGTATAGGTGTTGCCGCTCACGGTCACCCGCTCGGTGCGCTCCTTGGTGAGACCCTCGCTGTCGGTGCCTCCCGCGCCGTAGGAATCCGCGGGCCGGGTCACGTTCAGCTTGCTCAGGGTCAGATCCACCTTGCGGATGGTCAGGGTGTAGAAGCGCTCATTCACCACGTCCTCAGCGGCGGCGGTCACGTACATATACACCTTATCGCCGTCGTTGATGGCCGCAGGCTTCAGGGTAGCCACGTTGCGGCTCAGCTTCAGCTCGCCCACATTGCCCTCGTTGATCTCATCGGTGGACACGCCGATCTGCGCGCTGGCGGAAACGGTGGTGAAGGTCAGCTCACCATCGGTCATGTCTGCGGGCACATAGAGCACGTACTGGTTCGGGTAATATCCGCCGGCGGCGGTGGTGTTCTTCACCAGGACGCCATACTGCTTCTCCTGCTTTTCATCGCTGGTGTAGTCCATGACCACACTCTTCAGATCCACGGTGTTGGTCCGACGGTAGATGTGAGTCACGTACTCGGCGGTGTACTCCACCTTCGGGTTGGTGACCACCGTGCCGTCAGGCTCCTCAAAGGTGCCGATCACGGTGACGCTGTTCTTCACCCGGACCAGAACGGCCATCAGATCCTTGCCGACCTCCAGATACCTGTAGGTCTTCCACACATCGCTGCCGCTGTCGCCGTTCATCAGCCAGGTGCTTCCGTTGTCGTAGCTGGCGGAGACCACAGCCGAGCCGCTGTCGGCCTTATAGCTTGTGGTGAGCGTGATCTGGCCGGTGGTGTTGCCGTCCTTGTCGCCCACCAGCTTCTCATAGTAGCGGACAAGCTCGGACTGGATGGTCTCATAATCCTTGATAAGCGGAGTGGCCCCGTCCGTGTTGATGAGGACGCCCTCCTCCACCACGACCTCCTGGAGGTCTATGTCGGCGAAGCGCACCTCCACCGGGTACACCGCGCTGGCCGATCCATCGCTGGAGGTCACGAAGAACTGGACCGTGCGGTCGTTGACGCCCAGCTTCTCCAGATCCAGGTTCAGGGCGTAGATCTTCTTCGCGTAGACCGCGTCAGCCTCAATGGCGGCGGCAGTGGTGGCATAGATGCTTGCCATGGACCGCTTGGTGACGCCGGTGATGGTGGCCTTCCGGGCGGTGCTGGGCAG